>CASBRB010000435.1 GCA_949127975.1 Oscillatoriales cyanobacterium PMM_0019
CGGATCAGCTTGAAAATCACTCGCGTCCGTGAGTTGAGTAAAGCATTGCCGCTCAAAATGACTGAGCTGAAAGATATGAGCGGGTCTGCCCATATCTGACTATTGGTTTAGTAACTATTGACAGGTCTTTAGAAGATGGTATAGGCACGTTTGGAATAACAGTTGGATTAGATTAGCTTGTGGGTTAGCGCTCTCGATGGTGTTGCTATCGGGGTGTCCGTCGTCAAATAATCAATCCGCCACCTGGAAAATGTATCACAACCCTCGCTTTGGCTTTGAGTTCCCCTATCCTAGTAATTGGGTTACTGGTCCCATGCCTGACTCGCGCGACGGGCAGACATTTAGCGATCCTACTTCCCCAACTGTGGAGATCCGGGGTTGGGCAGGCTTTAACCTAGAAGAATTTAAAAGTCCAAATACTGCACAACCCTTAAAGCAGAACTTTACCACTGCCCAAGGGTTGACTGGAGATCTAGAAGTAGAGGTAGGTACACAGATAAGTATGATGACGCTGATATTGAATCAGGGTTCGCTCCGATACTACTGGCAGGGACGAGCGCCTAGTAAGCAATTTGCCGAATACTACCGCTTTTTCTATTACAGTGCCAGTCAATATCGCCTTCCGGTAGCTCGGAGTGGGGAGCAGGGGAAGTAGGGGGAGATTTCACCGGAGCCATACGCACAGTCCCCATCAGCCACCCTCTAATTAGATACTTCCGACATTTCAATCACGCGCCCTTCTAAGTCCTTAACCAAGAAATTAAGCGGCTTATCGCGGCGAACCTTGTACTTAACGCCCCGCATTTGCACCCGCATTAGCACTTGCTCCAGACAATCCTTATCGAAGCAAACGTGCCGCTGGCGGTTTTTTTCCCCCAAGCTAGCTCCCGAAATAACGTGTAGCTGGGTATTCTTTTTGATTTGATACCACAAACCCTCGGAAGTCTTTTGTGTTGTAACCGCAGAGCTTGCCATCGGGGGTGACAGATAAAGGGGATCGATACTGGATACCCCTAGGGTTTGCTCGTAGTTGTAGTAGTAGTGTAGTGGCACTTCGGCTACTGGCAAATCTAGTAAGCCTTCGTAAAACTGTCGTGCCACTTCTAAATCGGACACCATGATGGTATGAACTTTTGGGGCACTGGTAAGGAACATCCACATGGCAACCGCATAGGCAGCCAGCAGCATTACCATAATGCCTTGAGTGGAAAACAGGCTATCTAGAGGCACAGCAGACAAATAGCTCCTACAGTAAAAAGCTGAACTAGCAAGGGAACTTTACCTAAAACAAGAGTTATGATGTAAAGTTAGTGCTTACTAAGATTGTACCATATTGATTAACCGAGTGCGAGTGGCTACCGATCGTGCAAATCCCTAATTTCCCTGAAAGCAACCATCCGCTGCTAAAATCGCTGTTTCACCATAGCGATCGGGAATTGCTGAGCCTGTTTCAGCGTTATCCCGAGCAGGGGAAATTTTTTACAGCCATTTTCTGCCGCTATAGTACCATAATTTATACATTAATCCGCCATTCGGTTCGATCGCCTGTACAAGCAGACTACCTGTTCGCCTTCACCTGGCGTCACATCTACTACGAACTAGGCGGCTTAGATTTACGCTCAGACGGCGCTAATGAAGCTGCTTCCTTCCAAAACTGGCTCATCAACATGACAGCCGTCTGTATTAACGAAGTCCAACTGCCGCAGGTAGAATCGATTCATTACTCCTTGCAGACTGCGCCACCCCCGTTGTGGTGTTACATCGAACAAGCTTTAGATCGACTGCCGCCAATGTTGCGGTTAATGGTGTTGATGGCGCAAACCTTCCACTGGAGTGAAACCCGGATTGCGGCTTATCTACAGGCAGAGGGAGAAGTGATTTCTCCTGCCGATGTGCGGGTACAACTTTTGCAAGGGTATCAGCAGCTAGAGGCAGCTTTACCAGAGGATATTCGCGCCCTTTATTTGCAAGAAAACTCTCATCTTCCACGCTCGAAGGCTGAGGCTGACGCCGTTTCCAGTTAACCGAAAAATTTTGGGGTTGAAGAAAAGCCGATGCAAGGATTATCAAAAATAAAACATCCTTTGGTATCAAATAAACTTATATCTTTGAGTAATGGTGAGATATTAGCACCTAAATGATAGATTTAGGTGCGTTCTGCAATTTCCACTATAATAAAATCAGGCATACTCAATCCGAGTGGTGGAGAGACATATGAGCATCGAAAACAATCTGCCAGTTTTACAAACAAAACTAAACCAAGAAGGTTCACTAAACGGTATAACTAACCGAATTGGTCTATCGCTGGAATTACAAGAGAACCGGGTGGCAACCTTACTGCATTCAATGCCAAGCATTGAGCTGCAAGAAGCCTTAGAAGAAACAGTTGCTGCCCTAGGGGGTTCCGCTGGCAGACTTTACTTCACACTAGAAAACGCTAATGTTGCTGCTAGGGTATATACTTGTGGCGTTCAACCGAAGCTGTTAGCGCCGGAAGTCCTAAAAGCAATGCCTGACTCATCTTCTATTCTAATTGAACAGCATCCCCTTTGGCAACATGGGCTTGGGTTAAAAGCCAATAGCAAATATTTGGCAATTACTGACTTATATAAAGAAGCTTATCTGCAACCTCTAGCCCAAGCATTCCAATCGACTCGGATACGTGGGATGTTAATTTTACCCCTGGAATCCCGTCAAAAGGCAGTCGGGTACCTGACGATTTTCCGGGATGAGATTGACACAGAAACACTATGGGCTGGACAATGCGATACTGATAACCGACAACTGCACCCCCAGAAATCATTTGAAGTGGGGCGCGAACTGAAAAAAGGTCAATCTCGCCCGTGGACTAATGAAGAAATTGAACTGTCTCAAGTTTTAGCTAAACACTTTTCAATAGCAATTGAGCAGTATCGACTGTATCAGAAGGTGCAACTACTAAATACTAACCTAGAGCGTCAGGTTAGCGATCGTACAGCCCAGTTACAAAAGTCTTTGGAGTGGGCAAGCGTTCTCAAGCAAGTTACAGATCAAATTCGCAGCACTCTGGAATTACCAACTATCCTGCAAACTATTGTACGAGAAGTGCGGCAACTATTAAACACAGATCGAACGGTAATTTACCAGTTTGTCAAAGGATGGCAAGGTGAGGTGGTGGTAGAAGACGTAAATCCTAATACTAGCTCAGTTTTAGGGCTGACAAATCACGATAACTGCTTTCCTATAGAGCACGCAATACTGTACCAAGGAGGAAGGATAAGAGCTGTTAACAATGTGCGCGAATCTTCTTTGCAAGCTTGTCATATCGAGTTTTTGCAAAATATCCATGTTGAAGCTAATTTAGTTGTCCCGATTCGCAGAAGTACCCACCTCTGGGGGCTGCTGGTTGCCCATGAATGTCATGCTCCCCGAGAATGGAAGCAGGAAGAAGTTGATATACTACAACAATTAGCAGATCGAGCAGCAATTGCTATTCAGCAAGCTGAACTTTACCAACAACAAGCAGAACTTTTAGCACGAACCCAGAATCAAACTGAGCAACTCTCTACTGCCTTGCAAGATTTACAGAAAACCCAAGCACAATTGATTCAAACCGAGAAAATGTCCAGTTTAGGTCAACTGGTTGCTGGTGTCGCTCACGAAATCAACAACCCAGTTAATTTCATTTACGGCAATATTAACCACGTCAGCCAGTATACCCAGGATTTATTAGAGATGTTGGAAATATACCAGCGGCATTACCCCAATCCCGATGTTGAAGTTCTAGATCGTGCCGAGGAAATTGACGTCGAGTTCCTTACCGAGGATTTACCCAAGACGCTGACATCGATGAAGGTTGGGGCTGAGCGCATCCGCCAGATTGTGCTATCTTTACGCAATTTCTCCCGGCTGGATGAAGCTGAAAGGAAACCCGTTGATATTCATGATGGCATCGACAGTACTCTGTTAATCTTACAACATCGCCTGAAAGGTACCGAGGGGCATCCAGCCATCCAGGTAGTTAAGGAATATGGTAATTTGCCGTTGGTTGAGTGCTATGCTGGTCAGTTGAATCAAGTGTTCATGAATGTGGTTAGTAATGCTATTGACGCCTTAGAGCAACGGGATTCATCTCGCACTTGGTCTGAAATTAAAAATTCTCCCAGTAAGATTACTATTAGAACTCAAGTTTTACCAGATAACGAGGGTTCTGTCAAAAGAGTCGTTATCCAAATTGCTGATAATGGTTCTGGGATGAGTGAAGATGTGCTGTCTCAAATTTTTAACCCTTTTTTTACTACTAAGGATGTGGGCAAAGGAACTGGTTTGGGACTTTCCATTAGCTACCAAGTTGTGGTAGAAAAGCACTCAGGCGTCTTTAACTGTAAGTCTCAAGTAGGTGTTGGTACTGAATTTTGGATTGAGGTTCCCATTAATTAATCAGGACTTACGCAGCAGAAGTTTATTCTTAGCGCATGAATCCCCATCTAAAATTATTTAGGTAGGGTGCGTTCAAGGGCTGGCAAGGTGACTGTAACAGTTGTGCCTTGATTAAGCTTACTTTCTACCTGGATATGTCCTTGGTGATGCTCAACTATTGTAGCTGCGATCGCTAACCCCAATCCAGAACCCGTGGGCGCTACCGGACTAGCCGCGTGATGGCTGCGGGCTGAATCTACCCGGTAGAATCTATCAAATATGTGGGGTAACGCTAACTCTGGGATGCCAATACCATTATCAACTACTCTCACCCGTAACTTAGATATCTCCTGATGTCCGATTGGGCGCAATTCTACGTTAACTTTACCCTGTTCTGGGGTGTATTTGATGGCGTTACTCAATAAATTAATAAACAAACGCACCAACTGATCCCAGTCTCCCTGAAGAGTAAAAATATCTTCTGCGTTTCGGTGATTGTTTGGGCGAAGATACCCCGCCGCTATAAGTTGAGAACGTTGTTTCTTTTTTCCTTCCTCAATGGGTGTATTATCCAAGTTCAGGGTGAGGGTGATGTGCTTCTGAACTGCTACCTGTTGTTGCTCTTCTATTACTTCCATTAATAAGGCGTCAAGTGGTACTGGCTCTAGGGTAGGCTGAACAATACCACTATCAGAGCGTGCTAGAAATAATAAATCATCAACCAATCTTCCTAATCTTTGAGTCAGTCTTTCCACTACTTGCAGTTGCTGTCGGTGCTGTTGAGGTAATGTTTCGGGTTCTGCCAGAGCTACCTGCACGTTAGTTTGAATCATGGCAATTGGGCTTCTCAGTTCGTGGGAAGCATCAGATGTGAATTGTTTTAGACGTTGATAAGATTCGTGTACGGGTTTCATTGCCAGTCCGGAAAGCAACCAGCCAATTGCTGCGGCGGAAATCAACATTAAAATAATGCCCAAACTTAAATCTATTGTTAGTTGGTGGATTGGTTTGGTAACTTCAAACCAGGGATGGCTCACGCGCAGATATCCCATGACTTGACGACCTATTTGCACTCGTTCAGTTACCTGTCTGAGTAATTGACCTGAAAGTAAATGCACTGTCTTGCCAGTACGGTTAGGAGAAATAGGAATATGTAATGCTTCCCTGAAGGTAGACCACAGTAATTCCCCGGTGGGGCTGAACCATTCTAAGTCGATGTGGTCATCTTCTACGCTGTAGGAATAGTCGGGCAAACTCGCTTCCAAATTCAGGCGGTACTTGCCATCTACCGAGTCGATGACGAGCGATCGCTCTACCACTTCCACTACATGATTTAAGGTATCATCCACCCGTTCTATCAGGGTGTGGCGCACATATAAGTAAAATCCAGTGGCAAATAGCAGTAGTAACACCGCTGTGACGGCACTGTACCACAAAGCCAGACGGCGACGAGTAGCCTGAAACATAAGCAGAGGTTTTTAGGTTGAGCTTTATAATTTGATATTTTAATCTCTGGGGGAAATTCATAAAAAATAACTGAGAAAATTTCTCAGTTACTCTGACGATTTTCCGTCACTTGACAAGCTTGGTGCGTTTTTGCTAATTTTAAGGAGATGATATGCTTTTAATTTATCTGTGTATATATGGGCGCACAGATTTCCATTATCCTATAGTACCACATAAACCTAGGAGTTGGGTGCCATTTTGGCAAAATTTCCCAGTCAGCGGCGTTAATTTTTTCCCTCTGGATGCACTAATTTTTCAAGGTTGCCCATAGCGCACCCTTGACTAAACAGCGAGTCATGTGTTATATGGTGCGATTTACCGCGAATTTTCGGAGCCGCAAGCGCTCGCCTTCCTGGTAATCATCCTTGACAAAATGTTTATGATTTCCTTGACGCTCCCCCGATTTAAAATCGGGGGATTCTCAGTTCAATGAGTCCACTTAAATTAAGCCCCTTGCGGTACTTAACCCAGAGGTCTTCGGAGTCCATGACTTTGTCTTCAATAATCACACTTCGCTGGTTTCGCCTAACTCAGTCAAAAACTGTAAAGCTATGACAACATAACTAGCACAGACATAGGGGGAACTCTCATAAAAAGTGCGCCATGCGGCTACTTTATGCTCATCGTAACGAGCTGATTGAGAACCCTTAATATTACCTCCTTGGGCAAATATTTCTTTCAAATACGGATCTAACCAAGCTAGTCGCACCGCATGACCGATAACAACCTCTAGTACAATATACCCTTCTATCTGCAATTTAGGGTTACGCTCTACCAGTGCGGCTAATGCCATCAGTGCTTCAATATTGATTTGTCGGTTTTCGGAAGCCGGAATTTTATTGAGCAGGTGTTCAACTAGCAAAGCAAAATTCTTTTCTCCTGGTGTCATTTCCGAGAGAATTAAATTACTATCCAAGCGGTTACGACGCTCCAATTTGTCGCCAATCACCAATCCCTTGCAGTGTTTCATTACCCGCCAAACACTGGGATAAAAATCCTTAGGTACGCGATTGACTGCGCCATCTCGTTGTCTCTTTCTTAACCAACCACCTACTGGCGGCTCGGATTCATCACTATCTGACAGCACCATCCATTCAATATCTTGTTGGTGCTGATTGACGTGGAGGGCTTCTTGTTGAAATACTACTTGTTGTAGTTCTTCATAACCAGCCAAAACTTGACCGAGACGTTTCTTAATTTCAAACGGGCTTAAATGCATTAGGCGTTCATACGCTTCGTCCTGCGTTACCTGTAACTCACTAGCTAATTCACTGGTAATTAGCAAAATTAAATAACCAACCCGCAGCGTTAGCAAACCTTTAAACAGTTGGGGTTCGGATTTGATGAACAATCCTAGGTAAATGATAATTTCTTGAGTGAGGACGCGATCGCGAATATCTTCTCTACAGAAATTATAGATCTTGTCCATAATTTCTGCATTAGGCAGCGGGCGAGTAATCATGGAAGCTTCAGTATAAGACTTACCCACCATAATTTCTTTCTGCTGCACTAAGATATCAGTTACCGCATCCGACAAACCCATATCAACCTTATTTAACAGCCCGGCGGCACGGCGCACAACAGCCCATGCGATTTTAGATTTTGCCCGTTCCAAGGCTCTGCTTGAGAATGGGATTTTGGAATGGGAGCTTTGGCTTGCTTTGAGATAAACTTCATTGAGTAAGTCTGCAACTGTTACAGGTTGCTCAGAGCCTGCAAAGCCTGTATTAAAATCAAGCCCCTGCAAGCGCATCAACGCCTGCAATAACTCAATTTGTTCGTAGAGATTTTCTGAATATCGCAAACGGCTCAACAACAAACCCAGGTTGTTTTCACATTCCAGCTTCAATTCTTGGGTAGGGCTTAATAGCTGATTTTTTTCTGGATTATATGCCAGATATTGTGGTACAGGCGCACAGTCTTGAACGCTAGACTGATTAAATTCAAACTCGTGCAAAAAATCAATTTTCTCTCTGCCTGCTGTGAGCATCAATTGATTTAACCGCCCTAATTTAACAGCAGTACCATTACAATGACCATCTTTTAGATCTTTCATTAGCTCCAACAAAGCATCAGAGCCTGTTGAAAGCATAGTATTAGTGATTAACAAAGTTATAGTTGGTCTACCTAACCCTCTCCAATTATAATGGCTATAAGCTATTTCAGTCTTAATCTGAGCCACCCAGAAATTGAAATCTAGTGTTAAATAAAACTGCTGTTCGTCAGAAAAAGACGGCAGGAAGACAATAGTCTCTCCCTGAATCTGAAAAATTATCGCAGTGGTTAAACTTTGTAAAAGATGCGTAGGACGACCGCTAATACCAAGTTTTTGATTGCGCCCAATTTGGGTGTAGACTGCTAACAATTCACTAGCATAGCGTACTTGAATTGGCTCTACTTGTTTTGGTGTTTGTGTGGCAATGCCGTGGGTAGCTAACTCGTTTTGCACATTTTCATCTTCTGCTAACAGGGCGATTTGTACTACTGGTTGCGGATGACGCCCAATGTTCAAGTGACGCCCCAAAGGGTCAATATCTCCAGGAGCTAACAATTCTTCACGCAACAGTTGCCCTAGTAAATATAAACTCTGTGCCCATACCAGCGGAATATTTTCATTAGGGATACGTGGCTGGCTCTGAGGAGAAGCTTTTTCTGCTTCAATATTTTCGGCTGGCACAGGGATGTGGCATCTAGTTGTAAATGTCCCCACTGTTCATCACCTACCACGATGTCACCCGTTTGGGTATTGTAATTGGCGTGTAAAGCATCAAGCAGAGATTGGGTGTGTTTGAAGCGTTCGACTTTGTGAGCTTGTCGCATCATAGAGAACAACAGCCCCCGCATCAACTTTACGACGCTGTGTTCTAGTTCAAACCTGCGCCCGTTGTCGTTGTCTACTTTGCGGTATGCTAGCGCCAGGCCCCAGACAGCCAATATACTATAAACGTTGTCGCGTACCCAAGCATCGGTATAATCACCGTGGGCGGTAATGGCTGTACTGGCTGGCAGTAACCCAGTTATCGGATTTTGGCGGTTGAGAATGACAGCCTTGATTTGGCGGTAGTAATCATCTAATCGCGTTTGCAGTTGAGAAGTAATTATCGCCATGTCATTCCTCCACTATAAATTCAACCAAATAACTGAGAACCGAATCTCCTATTTCTGAATATAAAGGGATTTCAAGCACTTTAAAACTATAGCTGGTTGCATTTTTGCCAAATTTTAGTTACATTAATTTACATAAGTTTACAAATAGTGGCGGAGTAGAGACTATGCAAGGTGACGATCGCAACGATGTTAAGTTTGGCTTTACGCCTCAAGCTGAGACCTGGAACGGGCGTTTTGCGATGATTGGCTTTGTCGCTGCTGTGCTAACCGAACTTATTACAGGTCAAGGTGTGCTGCACTTTTTAGGACTAATGTAATTTCTCCTAGTTCAACTTAAATCGAAAAAAGTAGGGTGGGCAATGTCCATCCTAATAGTGTCATGACTTACGCATGTACCCCATTTCTCGTTCCCAGGCTCAGCCTGGGAACGCTGTTTGAGAGGCTCTGCCTCGAATTTCCTTTTCTCCCGCTCCGGTGTAGGGGCACCCTGCCGTGGTTGGCCTTCCCCTTAGGCTGGGCACGAGAAAAACAGGGCGGTGGTGTTCCCAGTCGGTGGAGGCAGAGCCTCCACACTGCAACGAGAAAAACGAGAAATAATGCCTTCAGAAATAGTGCTTAACGGATGTATTCTTTAAGGATGCTATTGCGATTGGGGTGGCGCAGTTTGCGTAGAGCTTTGGCTTCAATTTGGCGAATGCGTTCGCGGGTAACGTTAAAGATCTGACCAATTTCTTCCAAAGTCTTCATGCGTCCATCATCCAAACCATAGCGCAGTCGGAGAACGTCACGTTCCCGGGGGCTGAGGGTTTCGAGAACGCATTCTAGGTCTTCCCGGAGGAGATTTTTGGAAACTTCGTCTTCTGGAGTTTCTCCCTCAGCTTCAATAAAGTCTCCTAAGCGAGAGTCTTCTTCTTTGCCAATGGGAGTTTCTAAGGAAATCGGCAGTTGGGCGGACTTGGCAATAAATCGCAGCTTCTCGATGGTCATTTCCATCTTGGTGGCGATTTCTTCTTCGGTGGGCTTACGACCTAATTCTTGGGAAAGGAGCTTGGTTGTTTTCTTGATCCGAGAGATGGTTTCATAGAGATGAACGGGCAAGCGGATGGTGCGGGACTGGTCAGCGATAGCTCGTGTAATTGCCTGCCGAATCCACCAAGTTGCATAAGTGGAGAACTTATAACCTTTTTCATGGTCAAATTTTTCGGCAGCACGGATCAAACCCAGACTTCCTTCTTGAATCAAGTCTTGGAAAGACAATCCCCGATTCATATATTTTTTAGCGATCGAAACCACCAGACGCAGGTTTGACTGCACCATCTTGTCCTTAGCCCTGCGCCCTAGATAGAGACGATAGCGAAACTGTGGCAACGGCATTTCCACAGCCTTTGCCCATTCACTTTCCCTAGGCTCTCGATCTAACTCCTCAAGCAGACTTTCACGTATCCGTTCCAATTGTAATAAATCTGCTATTTTACGGGCCAGTTCAATTTCTTCGTCCGCTCTCAGTAGGCGGATGCGACCAATTTCTTGTAAGTAGAGACGGATGGAATCCTCGGTGTAGTGCTTCTTTTTCGTCTGCGCTCGCCGACGACTATTACGAACCTTACTGGGCTTATCTTCGGTGTCTTCCGGTAACACCTCCACCATTTCGTCTGCGTCTACTCCTGCCTCGATCAACAGTTCTAGTGTTTCAGTATCGGGTAGAGTTTCGAGTAAATTGTTAGCCTGGGTCATGCCTGTTTCCTCATGCTCCTTCAATCAAAGACCGAAAATTTGTCTTGGTTAATCTAACAACAAGTTAGCCATTTATACGCTTTACCTTAACTTCAACGCTGATTTGAGTTGGTAGACTACTAAGCCCTCCCTTCCCTACAAGCGTTGAATTAGGTGTTAATGCCTGGTCTAGCATAAGACCTTTTCGATTGTAGCCTTTCTTCCAAAAATTGGACGTTTTTGTTTTTTGAATTTCTGGATTAGGATGTCACTTCCTTTCCACCCAGTTTAACTGTTAACTTTTAATTTGCCTAGGGTATTTGCCAATAAACTTTGACATTTTATGCCTTTTCTGACCCTCTGCTGAAATGCAAGTTAACTGCACCCGTGATTTTTCCAGTTTGATAAAGCCCAACTCCCTGCAAAAATATCCAACCAGATAAATTAGTACACTTGTTCTGTAAGTGGTAGATGGTAGAAGGTATATTTACCCCCCAGTACTTACCCTCTGCTGCCATAGTTGGTCAATGCTGACAAACTCGAAGCCAAGGCGAAGTAGTTGAGGAACTAGCTCGGTAGTAATTTGGGCTACGTCTTGTCCTCCATAATAGCCATCATGCAAGACAATCAGCGAACCATTTTCAATTTGTCGGATTACTCGTTCGACAACTACAGAAACTCCAGGTTGTACCCAGTCTTCTGGAACTACACTCCACATTACGGGTCGATAGTGCCACTGATGCAATAAATTTATTGTCCGAGGTGTAAACAAACCGTTGGGAGGTCGTACATCTCGGATATATTGTGGATCTAACTGACAAGCACGGGCGATCGCCTCCTGAGTTTTTTCCAAACTTTGTTTAAGTTCGTGGGTCTTGAGGTTGGCAAACGATCGATGATCGTAGCCGTGCAGTCCTATCCAGTGACCGCGTTGATATACTTCCATTGCCACTGCGGGTGAGCGGTTGACGCAAGCACCCAGCCAGAAAAAACTGGCATTAACTTGATACCTATCCAATACCTGCAACAGTTCTGGGGTGTACTGAGGATGGGGACCATCATCAAAGGTGAGGGCGATCGCGGGTGAGTTAGCCTTTCCTGCCCAGAGGCAACTGGGAAAGGTTGGCTTGAGAATGCGATATAGAATCGGAGTGAGAGTGGCAATCTGCATCCTAGCTAGTTTTATTCACGACCAAGAAGTTTTTTAGCCGCTCTTTGGGAACGTGCCTCTGCTGAAGCCATCACCTCAGCCATATTTTCTACCATTTCGCCTGGGTGATTTTCTAATACCCTGGTGGAGAGAGAAATCCGACCTTTTCCTTCATCGATATCAATAATCATGGCTTTGAGGGGTTGACCCACAGCAAACAGGGATGACAGAGATTCAATAAATTTTTGACTTACCTGCTTAATGTGCAGCAATCCGGTGCTACCATCCATCTCCACAAAGACACCGTAGGGCTTAATGCTGACAACCTTACCTTCTATGAGCTGTCCTACCTCCAGTTGGCTAAGGTTGGCAGAGCGTTGGGCAAGGCGTTGAGATAGAACAAGTTTGTTGCTCTCAGCATTGACTTCTAAAAAGGTAGCAGTCAGTTTTTGACCAATCAACTCTTGTAAGTTTTCTCGTTCAACCAGGTGCGATCGGGGAATAAACCCGCGCACTCCCCGTAAATCGACTGTGACTCCCCCCTTATTTATACCGACAACATTTACTTGAACTGATTGATTATTATCCTGCATTTCGGCAATTTCGTTCCAAGCCTGCTTAATCAGTAGTTGACGGCGGGAAAGTGTTACTTGCCCATCAGCGTCTTGCTCTCGGATAATCAGAAAATCTAGTTCCTCATCCAACGGTAGCACTTCCGACAAATCTATGTCCTGATTTGAGGCAACTTCTTGGATAGGAACAAAAGCCAAAGACTTTCCGTTGATGTCAACATACGCGCCATTGCTTTCGTAGTTGAACACTTTGCCACGCACCACACGTCCCTTTTGAAACTGGTAGTCGTGTTCTTCGAGGGCTTTAGCAAAGTCATCCATTGAAAAGGACGTTTTTGCTTCTTGAGAAGGGGTCGTTTTCGGGGTCATTTGAATCTGAGAAGAAAAAATTGAACTGCACACCGACGGACAAACGCCAAAAAGGCATGAATGATATAAGGTTCAAGGCGAGGTAACTGTGGCACGAGAAGCTGTGTAAGGGCTGCGTGACTAATGACGCTTGACCAACTTTATACTAACTTGCGGCAACAGTTTAAGCTGTAAATCTTTGATCCTTTATCTTTCCTTTATGATTAAAGCAGTTCCACCTCAAACAGTTGCTGTACCTGTTGCCAAGCATCAGAGGCTGCTTTTGGGTTATAACTGCTGCGCTGGTCGCAAAAGAATCCGTGGTCTGCTCCATCGTAGCGAAAGATTTGATGGGGTATGTGGTTTTTTTCTAGTTCTTGCTCAATTTGGTCTCTTTCTGGAGCTGGAATGCTGGCGTCTTCCATGCCGAAGAAGGCGTAGATAGTGCCTTTGATTTCTGGTGTGCGGGTAATGGTGGGGTTGCCAGGGCCAAAAGTTCTGCTAGTAATCCCAGCACCATAAAAGGAAGCAGTTGCTTTGATATCCTTAAGTGTAGCGGCAAGATAGGAAACGTGACCCCCAAAGCAGAAGCCAATGCAGCCAAAGGAATGTTTGACATTGGGCAGACTTTTGAGGTAATCAATAGTCGCTTGGATGTCGCCGAGTAGTTCTGTGGCGGTAGTTTTCATGACGTAGCTTCTACCAACTTCAATATCTTTTGGGGTGTACCCAGTTTCAAACCCGGGGGCAAGACGTTGGTAAAGTGCGGGGGCTACAGCCACATACCCTAGTTTGGCAATCCGCTCTGTAACGCTCCGGATATGACTGTTCACCCCAAAGATTTCCTGCAACACCACAACACCTGGAAAAGGTCCGGAGCCTATCGGCGTAGCCTGGTATGCCGCAATTTTGATCTCGCCATTGTTAACTGTGACTGTATCTGTATGAATCTCCCAGTCTGCCATAAGGATTTTTTCCTGCGTAATGCTTTTTTTTTCTGCTAGAGATGGTACTATCTGTTGGGGTTCAGCAACATTTCTTAATGTATCAACTCTATAAAATTAATTGATGTTTAAAAAACATTTCATAATATTTCGCAAATATTCTTAATATTTTGCCGTGTAAAAAAAACTTCCTTGTCCACTTTCCCACCTTGTCTTCCAAGTCTTTCCTACACCTGTGAGCCTGCCCCCTCACCCCCTGATGGTTATTTCAGCGTTAGAATGCGTAAGACCTGTGGTAGATGGGGGTGCAGCAGAATTTTAGATATGTTTCAATTTCATATTCAGCCAGATAGCGAAATTCCCGCATCAAAGCAACTGTTTAACCAAATACAGTTTGCGATCGCTTCCCGGCAATATCCCCCCGGTTACAAGTTGCCTAGTACCAGGCAACTAGCGATGCAAACAGGTTTACACCGCAACACCATCAACAAGGTGTACCAACATTTAGAAGAAAAAGGGCTGGTAGAATCTCTAGTGGGTTCAGGCATTTACGTCCGCGCCTTGGGGCATGAGAGCAGCCCACAACTGCGCTCCCCCATCGTGGAGCAGTATCCCGAGGCAAATAAAATTGTACAGCAAAGCCTTAATGACTTACTCAACCAGGGTTTATCATTATCTCAGGCTAGAGAACTGTTTTTGGCAGAAGTAGACTGGCGGTGGCGGTGTAGTGCGCGGGTACTGGTTACAGTACCAGTGGATGACATAGGTGTCGGTGAGTTGATAGTTCAGGAATTGGAACAACAACTGGCAATACCAGTACAGTTGGTGCCAATGGAGGAACTCGGTGCAGTGCTGGAGCAAACCCACTCTGGCACAGTGGTTACCACCCGCTATTTTATTGCCGAGGCAGAGGCCCTCGGCGCACCCAAATCTGTCCGAGTGATCTCCGTCGATATCCACAACTACGAAAAAGAGATCCAGCTAATCAAAACTTTACCCAAAGACAGCTATATTGGCATTGTCAGCCTGAGTGCTGGCATTTTGGTGGTAGTGGAAATCATCATCTACAGTTTGCGGGGGGACGATGTGTTCGTCATGACTTGCCAGGTAACAGACAACTATAAACTTAACACTATGGTGCGCAGAGCCCATACCATTATGAGCGATGGGGCTAGTTTCCCCAAGGTGAAAGCAGCAATTGCCGCAGCCAGGGAAGATATTATTCGTCCACCTCGGCTGATTAAGAGCGAGAACTACATCGACACTAAGTCAATTGCTATGCTCAAACGGGAACTAGGTTTGGATTAAGGGAGTAGCGCCTGGCTTCTTGCGTATGGTAAGAAGAAACAGCGCTCCCCTGGTATCAACATTATTTTTCGCTGTCGGGCTAATTATTTTAAAGATTTATATCTATTTATTACAACTTTATTAAAAATATTTCTGGTAAGATTGTTAAGATACAATGATAAAATTACATGATTATATGATCTTTCGAGGGTCTGGTGTGATCCGTTCTGCCACTTTAACGCTTCAGCCGATACTGTCACAGCTTGTGGACAGTAATCGTCTACGACTGTTCTCTGGTTCCGCAAACATTCCACTTGCCCAGGAAATCGCTCGCTATCTGGGCATGGACTTAGGACCGATGATCCGCAAGCGGTTTGCGGATGGTGAGCTTTACATCCAAATTCAGGAGTCAATCCGGGGTTGTGATGTTTACTTGATTCAGCCAACATGCCAGCCGGTGAACGATAACCTGATGGAGTTGCTAATTATGATTGATGCCTGTCGTCGTGCTTCGGCGCGACAAATTACGGCAGTGATTCCCTATTATGGTTATGCTAGGGCCGATCGCAAGACAGCTGGGCGTGAGGCGATTACAGCCAAACTGGTTGCTAACTTGATGACTGAGGCTGGAGCCAGTCGCATTTTGGCGATGGATTTGCACTCAGCACAGATTCAAGGTTATTTTGATATTCCATTTGACCATGTATACGGTTCGCCAGTGCTAATCGATTACCTGGCGAGTAAACAACTGTCCGACATAGTTGTGGTTTCGCCGGATGTGGGTGGAGTGGCACGAGCCAGAGCATTTGCTAAAAAGCTCAACGATGCACCCCTGGCGATTATTGATAAACGTCGGCAGGCACATAACGTTGCAGAAGTGATGAATGTAATTGGTGACGTTTCTGGTAAAACAGCCGTGTTGGTAGACGACATGATTGACACCGGAGGCACGATTTCGGAAGCAGCTAAGTTATTGCGCCAACAAGGAGCCCGTCAAGTCTATGCCTGTGCTACTCATGCGGTTTTCTCGCCACCAGCGAGGGAGCGTCTGTCGAGCGGTGTGTTTGAAGAAGTAATTGTAACTAATAGCATACCAGTTTCTCCTCAATCTTGCTTTGCCCAACTAACGGTACTTTCCGTTGCTAACATATTGGGTGAAACAATTTGGCGGATTCACGAGGATAGTTCTGTAAGTAGCATGTTTCGTTAACATCCTGCTTATACCAAATCCGATTTAACTAGCCCCCAAATCTTGTGAGCTGGAGCAGGTGGGGAGTACAATGCTAGCCCTGTCAAGGTGTCCTGTTTGTCTATCGCGAGTTTCTTCTCGTTCCCAGGCAGAGCCCTTGAACGAGAAATTGACTCCTGACTCCTGTTCATTTGTTTTTTCCCCAGAAAATCCCCAGCACACCATAGAGTATAATAGCACCGAGAGCGATCGCCCCCCAAACCGGGGACTTAGATACTGTTATCCATACTGCTAAGGTAGCCAGTAGTAACAACACAATCTGTAATACGAGGATTATGGGGCGCTGCAACCGGAAAGTTGGAATTTGAAGTGCCAATGGTCCTGTTAGTTGTAGCCACCAATAAAATAGTTGTAGCGACTTATCGAAAACCTGATAAATGGGAATTTTGCGCAGTTGTTGAGAGCGTGAGCCCAACGTGGTGAGAACAACATTTCTTAGAATCAGACTGAACCGGGTAGATATATTTGCCAACACATTAGCAGGAACACTGTCTAATAACGTTTCTGAGCCTACCCGATATTTCTTACGAAAGAAATCCTCTATACCCTCACGGGATAAATCTCCAACAGCTTCCTTTGCTAATGTCGTTGCTGCCAGTGTACTAACAGTGCGATCGAAATAGCCAGTCACAGGCTGATATTTTGGTTTTTTACCGATATCCTTTGACTTAACTCGGTGTAAATTCCAATTTAGTTGTTCTTCAATTTCATCTTCGAGTATATTCTGGAGATCCGTACTTAAAATTTCCCGATGCCCCTCAAGCACTAAAATTTCCAGAAAATCGTTGAGTTGCTCTTTAGTTAGCTCACCAGGGGTAGCCAGCTTTTCCAGATATTCTATAATTTTCTGCCGCTCGTTTGGTTTTGCATGAGGCAAAGACTCGTCAAGGATAAATTGAAAGTATTTTTGTTTGAAAAATTCAAACTCTTCTCCGGATTCAGGAAAATTGTTTACCTGGGCTTGTCTTTTCAAAAATTCAGGAAATCTTTTTACAGCTTCAGAAGTTACCAAAGCTTCAATAATCCGATTCATACCGTCTAATCGACCCCAGAGGATATCATTAGAACGCCACGACTTTTTAAAAAATCCTCCAAAAGCGTGTAGAGTCTTTCCCGCTAATTTAGTGTTAACATCTTTACCTTTTCCCAATCCCATTTGAGCATCATTAGGGCTGATGCGAATTGTCTGAATTTTCTCTTTTTCGCTGATATCCGTCAGATACTCAAACGGGTAAAGAACCCGATCCAAATCCCGAAATTTTTGAAACTCCTCCCCAAGTTCCTTCAAATTGCTTACTTGGCTAGCATTAATCAAAGCTGAGGTAGCTAGTTCGACTTGTAGCAAAATAGTACAAAAATCTTCATTTTCCTTTCCGTCGTACTTAAACCTATCATCAACCCAAATTTTTTCCAGAGAATCTGAGTCAGCAACTTGATTGACTTTTTGTTTAAGTTGCGCGAAAACGCTAGAAATTTGCTGGCGTGGCAACCAGACGGCTGCGTCTAATTCTTTGGCTTTTGACGGTAAAGTTTGGAAAAAATCTGCTGGGATTGCTTCTAGATAATCCTGTTGAGCCACCTCAGTTGAAACATTTTCTAAACCCTTGATATCTAGCAAGAATCTATGTAATCTAACCAAGCGAGCGTAAAACTGCTCTCGCAACTGATTATCAGATTTGCTTTGAGCCAGCAGGTTATAAAAAGATTGGCTTACTTGCGGATAACTCAAAAGCATATCTAAAGCAGCCTGAATTACTTCCAATATTTTGATTTGACGACTAAGATTGTTGGAGAGAATTTGCAGTTTTTTATACTCGACGTGGTTGGGCTCCTGTTCAAGGAGTTGACAAAGTTTTTTAATTATATAAAAATGCTTTCTGAGAGCATATTGGACGTCTAAATTGCGAATCTGTTCGCCGAAAGCTTGCAGAATCTGTTCCCGAATATTTTTTTCTTCAGTTGACATCAGTCTTTCGGTTAACATATTTGCCGTCTTCTCCAAGACTTGTGCTTGCTTGTCAAAGTTAGCAACAGAGTCTTGCTCCATTCTCAAAACTAGCGGCAAAATGCGATCGCGCAGACTAATCAGACGACACCGCATATAAATCTCCTCTTGGGGGTTATCCTCTGATAGATTTAAATCCCTGAAGTTTGGATTTGTCTCTACATTTTTAAGAATAGACTTGTAGCGACTGACTTTTTCGTTATGATCTATGATTAATTGTAAATCCTTGCCAATACTTTCGTATGTTGGTATTCCGATAAGAGAATCTTCTATCACTTGCCAAGTATTAGGCTTAGGCGTATTATTAAATGCAGGGTTATTTTTGTCAGTAAACCGCTCTGGATTAGGATCGATATAAAACAGCTTCCGTTCAACCGGACGATTAGCTGTGCGATAATACATCTCCTTAACCGTGTAACTAAACGGGCGATTATCCAACACACCGCCATCTACAAAGTAGATATAATAGCCATTCTGCGGCAGCTTATCTGGTAACTCCCGTTTATCTAGCTGCCCCCATTCAACTAGCTTTTGCTCGACAGGGTTATTTCCTTTCAGTTCAACATCTATGGCAGAGAATGCCAAAGGGAAACAAGATGTAATTCTACAAAGTTTAGCAAGAGCTTGATGGGTTTGTTCTGAAGTTAGTTGGATGAGAGAATCGCGGTCATTTTTTGCATTAAATGGCTCCTTACGTCCTTGACGATACTTGAGGTGAAATAAAGTATGGTGATCTTTAATTTCAATGACAGAACCCGTGTCATCAAAAACTTTATATACTCGCCCTGAAACATCAGTTCCCGTAACAAATAAGTCTAGTTCATTAAATTCTGACAGCCACTCATCTTTAGGGGCATTCACCTGATTATTCTGGGCTTTATCAAAAGCTGACTTTAGGTGGTTTTGGTAGTAACCTTCTCCATCAAATATAGACTCAACTTGAGAAGCGTTGTTATCGGGTTGACGCATCAGTTTGAGGATATCAGCATCTTCACACCAAATATCGGCAAAATCAGCAAAATCCATCACTTTATCTTTAGTGCTATTCGTCAGGGCGTAGCTGAGAAGAACACCATTAATACCTCCAGCTGAAGTTCCTGACATAATATCGACAACGATATCTGAATCTGTAAGTGCTTTGATTAATTTATATATGCCTCTCCCGCGAACAGCATTATAAAATTCACGGCAGACACCGTTCATATAAATTGCTAGAGAAAGTCCACCATAAACAACTAAACCTAACCGAATTTCCCGACGAAAGTCTGGTTTATGAAAATTCTTGTGAAACATGGAATCCCTCGGTATAGCAGGAGACAGGAGACAGGAGACAGGAGTCAGGAGTCAGGAGTCAGGAGTAGGGAGTAGGGAGAGTCTCCTAGTGGCTTATCTAAGCACCATTCGGCTAAAGCCCTCACTACGAACCGTAAGGGCTAAAGCCCTCACTACGAACCGTCATTTTTTTATTCTTGTAAACCATAAATACCTTTGCCAAACACATCTTCAATATCTAAGTTTACTAACGATTTAAGCTCCTCAATTTCTTTTTTTAAGACATCAAAATTTTCCGGCTTGTTCCGTAGTTCCAACTGCTGAACTATTTGACGACTTAAAATCTGGAGCATCTCAACTTGTTCGCGACTCAACTTTCTAGGAATTTTATCTATCGCGCATACTGTACCGACTGCGACTCCAGATGAGGTAATCAGAGGTGCGCCAGCATAAAATCTGATATTGGGATCGCCAGTTACTAGCGGGTTATTCGCAAAGCGTTCATCAGCTAAAGCATCTTCAACAATCAAGACATCTTCTTGCAGGATTGCATAACCGCAGAAGGCAACATCACGGGATGTTTCCGATATATTCAATCCTACTTTAGATTTGACCCACTGACGATCGGCATCAATCAGGCTGATGAGAGCAATGGGTGTTTTTAAGATATAGGATGCCAGTTTGGTGAAGTCATCGAAAATTTCTTCAGGTGCAGTATCAAGAATTTTATAGTTATATAAAGCAGCGAGCCGCTCTCCTTCATTTTTTGGCATCGGGGCTTTTAAACGATGTTCGGTAACATCTTTGACAAGGATAGAATATCCAGTAACGTCGCCCTTGGCGTTTTTAATTAGTGCCATGCTCATGCGGACATGAATTAGCTTGCCATCCTTGCGCCTGTGAATTTGTTTATAAGGATCGATCTCCTCCATTTGCTCATTAGATGACAAGGTTCTAAGCTCCTCTGGCACCAACAGGCTAAATAAGTCCTTCCCCGTAACCTCAGAGGCAGAGTAGCCATATATTTTTTCTGCCACCTCATTCCAACTGATAATGCGCTTATCTAAGTTGGTTTGAATAAACGCATTAGCGGTTTTGATTGTTTCAGTTAACTGCAACAGCTTCTGACGGTCCTGATTGTTGTTCATTGATTTAGCACCCTGATCCTGGATATCAGCCATTGGATTCTATGTCCTTACGTTTTTACTCACCAAGCCAACATTTTTAGTTTAAAGTAGATTCTCAAACGATGCAATCGTACCTGATCCTAGACGGGGAGTGTCAAGCAAATAAATTGATATACTCGGACTGGTTGTGGGGTGTGGTGAGAGTTTACCTACCTCCTACCCTTTACACTAGGATACCCAAATTGACAATTTTTAACCTCAGTTCCAGCCTGACGAATCGGGAAAAAGTTTCAAAAATGCTGGAGAATATTAGTAGGGGTGGTTGAGCCCTGCTTCCTACCCCAAAGGATAGGTACAAAAATGAAACTTAAAATTTTGGCTACTCTGGCTGTACTAACCACTATATCCCTAGTCGCTCCGGTCAAAGCTGAAAAACCCAGCGATGTCCAAAGGTTGCTGACAACGGGAGAATGTGGGGGTTGTGACTTGGCAGGAGCCCAGTTGACAGGAGCCCATTTAGTTGGTGTTGATTTGAGGGAAGCCAACTTGCAGGGGGCTATTCTAGTTAATGCCAATTTAGAAGGGGCTGACTTAGCTGGTGCCAACCTCAAAGGAGCCAATCTGACGGGAGCTTTTGTTAGTGAAACGAATTTAAGCAATGCAAACCTCACTCAAGTTAATTTTACTCGTGCCCGGTTATATAATAGTGAGGTAGCTGGTGCTGTTTTAAAGGATATCAACTTAAGCGAAGCACAAGTGTTTAATAGTTCCATTTCTCATAGCCAAATATAGACAGGCTACTCAATCCGGGTTTAAGCTACTCCAACTGTGGCACGGACGCGCTCGAAGGTTGGAGTGATACGCCTTGGATGTACTACCAGACACCCCCTATCCCTCGCTACAATTGAGTTGAGTGACTCAAATGCAGTCGGGATTACTTTTCGGCCGATGTTATAACCACCGTTGACATCGGCTCCAATCTTTAAACCATTCTTACTGACGTACCAGCTTCTCGTGACACGCTTACCTGAGAACGTGTATCGTTCATTGTTGTCTCGTTTGTAGGTTGGGATGTTGTCCCAATCCAGAAATGAAGCCTTACTCGTGTAAGATTCTTCACCTACCGTAACTTTGATGCCAACAGCTTCTAGCTTGTAAGCCAGCATTTCAATGAACATCGCATGTGGTACCTGCACGAATTTCTGATTGGTGCGCTTACCCAGATTTATTCCTGTTTTCCATTGTTCATTTTTCCCAATTGCTACTTCAGTAACTCCGAGTGCCAACAATTCTTTTACTACAATTCGCGAACACTGATGCAGGTAACTGCTTACAAACTGATTCCGATTCCGGATAATATTTTCGATTCTGATTGAGGTAAAAACACCATTAGGTAACAAACCTTTGAACTTTGCTAGTTGCTTGTTGTAGAACTGATTCTCTGACTTTAGTGGCTTACCATTGATGATAATCGGTTGGGTTTTACCATCGCTGAACACGATGGTCGCCAGGTTATCTAATCCAATATCAATCCCTGCGGCTAAACTCGAACCAGGTAACACCACATTGGTGACATCTTCATACACGACCTCAACAACAAAACAGCCGACTTTAGGAACGATCCTAACTTCGCAGATGTCAGAGAAATTTAGTCCTGGTTTTACTGGAATTTTAATTGGTGACATCGATGGCACGATATAACCTTGACTAAATTCACCTTTCCCGATTGCTTGAGTGTTGAACTTGACCAGATTCCTACCAAGAGCATAACCCGGCGGTTTCGGTCTACCAGTGAATTTGTCTGGGTCTAGTTTATAAGCCTTAACTGCTTGAAAATAAGCCTTCCAACTGTCAGCACTTTGCTTAAGAACTAACTGAGACACCTTACTCGGCATTGCCCGGTATGCAACGTGTTCTTGGAACATCTTATCCAACGCTGCCTGTGTCTGTGTTCCATGTCCGTAGAAGAATCCCTGTCTCTGCACGTATTGAACACAGTTAAATAACTTCCGTGAATTTGAGGTAATTTGGTCGCAGTAATCAAACCAATCGTTACTGGACTTGATGACATGCTTCTCAACTCGCTTCATCGCTATCACCGAATTGGGAGCAACTCAGATATAATCTTTGCGAACGCTGATGAACGCTGATGAACGCTGATGAACGCTGATGTATCTGCGGAAAGCACTTTTCTGTCTTGCGTAAAGCATTCTTTCCCATAGTCTGGTAGAATCATGTTTAAATTATAGTCGAATAGCACGTAAGATTTGCCACAAACGAGCTTCCACAGAACAAAGCGAGATAATTCGCTCTCTCAATATCACCCTCATCCCCCAACCCCTTCTCCCAGGAGGGGCGGGGGCTGGGGGTGAGGGCTTTTTAGAGTTGGCAGGGCTCACTTTTAAGCCCAAAATACAAGGGTTTCGGAAGATGTGGGTATGGACGAATGGCAGAGCCTAGGAACGAGAAACTAGAAATAATACCTTGACAGGGCTATTGGCAAGCCAACAGTGGATTTAGGTAGCTAAACTAGGAACGAGAGCTTCATAAAATAATGCCATGCCCACTGAACAGTTAACTAAAGATTCGGACTATCTGGATCAGAAACAGCTACTGAGAACTCTGGCGGCTGTTAAGAAGGGTAACTTTTCCGTTCGTATGCCCGTGGAGCAGACGGGTATGGCTGGAAAAATCGCTGATACCCTCAACGATATTATTGAGATGAATGAGAGGCTGGCTCTGGAATTAGAGCGGGTTAGCATGGTCGTTGGTAAGGATGGACAGATAAATCACCGTGCTTCTCTGGGGAATGCTGGAGGCTGCTGGATTGCTATTGTTGGTTCTGTCAATACCCTAATTACAGATTTAGTTCAGCCTACTGTCGAAACGTCAAGGGTGATTCGGAAGGTGGCTGATGGTGACTTGTCCCCAAC
>CASBRB010000436.1 GCA_949127975.1 Oscillatoriales cyanobacterium PMM_0019
CCCGAAATGGGAAGTGACGCTATACCAAGTGTTTCCGCCGTTAGTGATTCGGGAAGTAACGGAAGTGACGCTGAGACAGCAGACTGCTACAAGCCACTGTTTCACGCTGTGACACTACTACAACAGCAAGGTATGTCAGAGACTAAAATCATTGAAACGGTATTAGGAAAACGCGGCAGACAATTTGGTGAAGGTAAGGCTATCTTGGCTGAACTATTACAGTTAGGGCAAGAACAGGGTTGGTAGGGTCTACTTGTTGCATAGCGTCTTAAGCAACAAGTAGACTGCTATGCAACAAACTAAGCGTAACAGGGGTTGTCAACACTCGCAACAAGTAACCCTAGTAAGTTACCAGTTACCCTGGGCAAGGATGTTCATACTACCCCAAGAAGAAAGTTCTTATGACTGGGAATTGGGATAAAAACAACGCCCCTAATTCCCCCGCTGCTACTAAAAGCCAGGGCGATAGCCCTGTGCTAAACCATCACTGCTTTAACCAGTCGTAGCGTAGCCCACAGGCAAATTGCTTGTCCCAAACCCCAATCAAAAGCGCTACAATTCTTACAGAGTAAGCATTATCTCTAGGCAAGGGTTATACATGCAACGAAGAATGCAGGGAATTTTCAAGGAAAAAAAGAAAAAATTTCTCTCAGTCTAATTCGAGTGCTAGCGTTCCGCCTCTGACGGGTAATAGGATTCATCCTTCACTCTGCCTCTAGGCGATTTTAGAGCGGTACGAGCCTGACCGTGACTAAAAGAAATGTATTCTGCGTACAAGTGATTAGCCTTCCCCTACTACCTTCTTAATCGCTGCGTCTAGAATATCGACATCCTGGTTATGATAAGCATAAGCTTGCGTATTTCTATAGTTTTGTCTACTTGGTAACTTACCGTGTCGCTCTTTATAAGCGCCGTTGGCATACAGTTCTATATGAAGTATTCTATCGGCACTGACTTCTAACCCCAAGTATTTCGCCCTGTCCTTAATAAACCAAAACTCGCGAGAGAGGGTAGGTTTTTTACTTTTAGATAATTCTAACAGGCGGCTCTCTAAAGTAGCCACCCGTTCCGATAAAACAGTGACTTGTGCTTGTAAATCTTGCTGATTATCTCTTGAGCATGAAAGGTACTCGTCTACCCAACCTTTAATGAGTTCCCGTTGCTCCTCTAAATTGTCCGTCCTGGCGGAACCTGGATGAACGTCGGGGTAATCTAACTGCCCTTCTAAGTACAGTGATATGAAGCGGACGAGTACGGCGGTGGCTGTCGTCCTCCGTTCCCGACACCGACTGACAAAATCTGCCCATAACTGCTCGTCGCAGTTGAAGGAAGCCAGCTTCTTATTCCGCCCCGTATGGCTCATATAGGTATTACCTTGATTTGATATAGGGATGTTAGACGTGTAACATTTTTATCGGTCAAGGTGATATAATGATATTATCATGATACCTGCGACAGGTGACTTGTCAAGGTAGTACCCTTATATTATCATGATGGTCACCAGGCAACTGGCGCTCGTTATAGATTTAAAGAGGTGGCAACCGAGCGAGCTAACGATCTAGAGTACCGAGTTGGACATTAATTGAAAAAAGAAAAAAATTAACTTGTCGCTGTAGGCGAAATTTAATTCTCGCTCCTGTCTGGTAGATTGTCTAAAAAATGTCACGCATCCTAGTAGCAAAAGTAGGAACTGCTTTTTCTAACAATTCAAGGAAATTCAATACAGTCATAGGCGGTTTTCTCATCGCGCTAACCTGCCTTGATATAACTTCTGACATTGACTCGGGAAACAAGTCGAATAGAGATGTTAAGAATCGATCTGGGCTTTGTGCCTCAATCCTAAAAGGCTCTAGCGCTTCAGACGGAAAATGTCTGAGATTATCCGTGACTATTACGTGAGCCTTAGCAATCAATGCGGCTGCTAAAACATGTCTATCGCCTTCGTGGTTGGGCATACAAGGAAGCAGTAAGGACGTGACCGAGATCTCGGCTTCAGGAAAAGAAGTTTTTATTTGCTGTTCCAAACGCTCCGCTTTTTGTTGTGTCATCCTACCATCTTCTATGAGGTTGCGAATGGCATCACCTAAGATTTTTTCAGACCAATGCGGGCGATATAAATTCGCTTCTGCTGCACAAAGCAATGTATCCCTTAAGTACATCGGATACAATACACACGAATCTAAAACCACTCTTAAGACAGCCATTAAGAGTAGAAGCCTTCCTCTTGACTAAATGCAATCAGCTCGTCGAGCGCTTGACGACGCAGACTATCTCTTTTTCTCTTGTATTCCATCAAATCTTGGACTTGGATGCGTCGATGGGTGCCTACCATAGTGTAGGGAATTTCTTCTTTTTCTAAAAGAGTATATAAGTAAGGACGCGAGACATTTAGGATCTCGGCTGCTTCTTGCGTACTTAGGTAATGGTCGTGAGGCACTAGCGATATAACTTTACCCGCAGCCATCAGATGAATTACCTGACGTAAAACCTGATACAGCGGATCTGGTAGAGGTATTTCTTCGCCATCTATCCCCAATAGTTTTGGGTGCGCATCACCTAACTTTTCCTCTAGGCGTTTGATAACTTGGGTATCGGAAGAGGAAACAAAAACGGGTTCAGTGATTCCCATTGTCTTATCCATGACAGAGCCTATGTGTAATAAGTGTAACATGACTAGACTGAATTGGCTTCTGCGGGGACAATAAAGATTAGTCGCAAGAAGAGCTGTTACAAGGACTATTGTGCCCGATCTAGACCAGAAACCCTATTCCGCTATCGTACTTCGTACCCCGGTGCCGTTGACTTGTCATCCGGCGGCGGTGTACTTGGCTGGCTTGAGTGAGGGGTCAATACCTACTATGCGCCTAGCCCTTGATGCGATCGCTAGAATATTAA
Source organism: Oscillatoriales cyanobacterium PMM_0019 (assembly GCA_949127975.1). Lineage (GTDB taxonomy): Bacteria > Cyanobacteriota > Cyanobacteriia > Cyanobacteriales > CASBRB01 > CASBRB01. Next base: position 2,896 of record CASBRB010000436.1, read on the forward strand.
CTAATGGTGAAGTGGATGCGCTCGGTTTAGATTGGAGTAAGTTACGCTATCAACATACGGCGGCGGTGAGAGCGGCTTTGATCCAAAAGTATGCTTTTTCGACTGTCTGTAAGATGTTATGCGCTCTGCGGCGGGTGTTGCAGGAAGCTAAAAGATTGGGGTTGATGGGTATGGAAGATTATGCGTCTGCGATCGATTTGCCGCGCGTCGATCGACCTCAGCAGAAATTGAGAGGTCGGAGTTTAAGTGAGTCCGAGCTGGCGGCTTTGATGGATGTTTGCCAGCCTGCTGATTCTAGACCGATCGATGTTAGGGATACGGCTCTGGTTGCTATCTTACGCGGTGGCGGTCTGCGTCGCACTGAGGTGGTGAAGCTGCAATTGAAGGATTTTCATGCCAGTACGGGAGCAATGGATATTCATTACAGCAAGCGTGGAGCTTACCGCACGGTTTATCTGCCTGATGGGGCGGTGGCTTTGGTGGAAGAGTGGCTTCTTGTTAGGGGGGATGCTCCGGGGCCGCTGCTGTGTCCGGTGCGTAAGGGGGGAAGGATCGATTTGCGTCAGATGACTTCGGATGCGGTGCTGAAGATCTTGAGAAGGCGCAGCAAAGAAGCGGGTGTGGAAAAGTTCTCGCCTCACGATTTTCGCCGCACGTTCTGTTCGGATTTGCTGGATGCTGGGATTGATATTGTGACGGTGCAAAAACTTGCCGGTCACGCTTCGCCTGTAACTACTGGTAAGTACGATCGCCGGGGAGAGGAAGTGAAGCGACTAGCGGTGCAGCGGTTGTCGATTCCTGCTAAAAAGAGGACTAAGTAGTACTGCTTCGTTGTCGAATCCCATCAAAATTATGCTATATTGTTCTAGTTGAAATCATTTGTTAATTTCCCAAAATAGCCGTGACCAATTTGGTTACATTCTACAATCGCTTGATTTCTAAGATGCTCCAGTATATTATGTAACTTGTCTAAATAAGCTGGGTTTATGTTAAACTGCTGATTAAGCACTTGCTGAATATCCCTGGCAAAAAAAACTGCTCGTGAGTGAGGATTCGTTACTCTTAGAAATCTCAGGGCTTTAATTATTGTGATTTCATCCATTTTCGCCATTTCCTTACTGACTTGTACATGCAATTTAGTATTATTCTATCAGATGTAGAAGAACGCGCGGGGTGCGAGTAGCCCTGGTTGACTGACTTTAATTCGGCGCGAAAGCTCCAAGTATATACTCGGTTCGGGTGTCAGACTGGAAGTTGCTAACTTTCAGGACGCCCCCTGGATGGTTCCAGTTCAGGATTACCGTGGTTGAACCTAGGTTCAGTGACAATCAAAGGGTAGTAAGCATTATAACTAGACAGCACGAGTTTAAGCTACCTCACCGACTTCAAATTATCTAAGTTTTGGGTAAACAAGTCGGTGAAGATGCTCATAACAGTACGAGAACGCACCTTAATATTAGCATTGATTGACATCCCAGATTGCAACTGCACTACGCGCCCGTTAATTATTAATGACTGCTTCTCCAAGAGTACTTTAGCAGGAAACCTGTAGTAGGGATTAATTTGGTCTGGTGGCAGGGCATCTGAACCAATCCAAACTAACTGCCCTTTAATATCCCCAAATTCGCTAAAAGGAAACGAGTCAATCCGGACATCTACTTGCATACCCTCTTTAACAAACCCGATATCTTTATTAGTAATAAATACTTTAGCAGTCAAAGTACCGTCGGGGACGATTTTGAGAATAGCTTGGCTTGTCGTAGTAACAAATCCGGGACTGTGGGCTTGTAAATCAAATACAGTCCCCGAAACTGGTGCCTTTATCTCCTGATATTTCAACGTAACTTGAGCTTGAGTTAATTGACTATCGGTTTCGGCAACTTTCTTATTATTCTCTACAATAACCTTAGTAAGTTGGCTGTCGATTTCGGCAAGGCGCTTATCATTTTCAGCTATCTGGGTTAAAAGTTCTTTACGGGATACGTCTACAATATTCTCCACCTTAGTTTGAGCTTCATTAATTGCCGCTTTAATCCGCGCTCCTTCCTGGATTAGTCCGTCGGCATCAGCTTGAGAAGTGCGGGTATCTTGTTGCTGTTTGATATATTGAAGTTTGGATATTGCCCCAACCTCTCCTAAAGGCTTCATATCTTTCAGCAACCCCTCATTTAGTGCCAGAGTATCTTTGGCGCTAGCTAGTTTAATCGAACTTTGTTCTAATTGTTTGGTTAATTGTACAACTTCTGACTGGGCGGCGCGAATGCGAGAGTTTAACTCTGCTTGGTTTGAGTGCAGTCGGTTGAGTTGCTCTATACTCAACCTATTTGCTATATTCGTATTCCCCAGTTGGGCACGGTATAGTTGATTTTCTGCTGCCAGGGTAGTACGATTTTTAGTTAGGGCGATCGATTCGGCTGGTAGTTTCAATTGTACTACTTCTTGCTCTATTATTATAGAGTCGGCATTACCGTTTAAAACTGTCCGATAAAATTGATTTTCAAGAAGTAGGGAAGTGCGAATTTTATGTAATGAATCTAGCTGTGCTTGCGCTGCGGTTGGCTCTAAGCCGATGAGTTGTTCCCCAACATGAACTTTTTGTCCGTCTTGCACGTAAATCGCTTTGACTACGCCGCCTACTGGAGCCTGTACTTCCTTAACTGCGTCGATAGGTTCTAACTTACCTTGAGCTGGGATAGCTTCTTCAATTTTAGCTTCACAAGCCCAAATAAGGGCAATACATGTTACTCCTATTAAACCCCAAAGTATTGCCCTAGACCAAATGGGAGATTGCTTGAGAATTAC
>CASBRB010000437.1 GCA_949127975.1 Oscillatoriales cyanobacterium PMM_0019
ACTACTTTACTGGACAACGATCGGGAGTACCATTCCTTTTTCGTAATGATGACCTACATGGCAAGCAAATTCAAAATCGCCTGTTTGGTTAAATGTAAAGGTGCGAGTAACCGTAGTATTAGGCGGTAAGTCATCCTCGTCTACTTCAACTAGAGCCTTGCTGGTATCGCTTACACCCTTTGGCATGATAGCAAACTCGTGTTCTTTTCTCCCAGCGTTCATAACTATAAACCTGTAAGGTACACCTTGAGAAAAAGTAGTCAGAGAAGATTGGAATTTGTACTCAGAAAGTGTCACGGTAACATCTACGGGTTTACTGTCAGCGCTTGACTCAGCCAGGGTGCGGTTAGCCATAGCTACGAGAGGTATAGTTAAGAACAGACCGAGCAGAAAACGTAATCTCATAATTCACCTAAGAAAGTCTGGGATTGTGTCAGATACTACAAACGATGATATTAGAAGGAAAAAACAGTCCTAAGCGTACCAACATAAATTGTATCATTGTTTTTGTTGTGTTCTGGATTAGTAATCACAAAAATTCCAGGTGTGATGGCAATGTTATCCGTAAGTGCATAGCGATATAAGGCTTCCAGATGTAAAGAAGTGTCCCCATCCGTTAGATAGTTACTGGAAGTTACCTTAGGTGGCTCACCAATTACCAAAGCAGCCAGATTGCCTTCTTTACCTAGGTCTGGAAAAGCCAAAGTCACAGCCCAACTAACAATGTTGGCTTTACCTGCCCCTCCTAAGTTTAAGGCGTTAGTGTAACCAACCCAGCCTGCAAGAGTGAAACCAGGGTTTGCCCTGTAAGCTAGTTCCGCTCCATAGGAATTGGCTGATGCCCTCTGAGAGGTAACATTTGGAAATAGTTGGTTAGCTAGGCTACTACCCACCCCCGTGTCTAAGAGGTTTGTATCTTGGTCTGTCAGGTTGGTAATATAGGAGTGGGCATAGGTTAATCCTATGGCAAGAGGCGCGATCGGGCGCAGGGTTAATTGCGCTAAGCCTACATAAGAACCACCAAAAATCCCAGAACTTGGATTACTACTGTTTATCCCTGTCATGTAAGCCACAGTCAATTTGGCTGCCTTGTTCACTTGGTAAGAGATAGATGCCCCACTGGTCTTATCGCCACCAAGGTAAAATATGGAATTAAATCGTCCAAAACGAGAAATAGAGCCGTTATACTCATCGCCCAGAGGAGATACTTCTTCTACTTCTCTCTCCAATAACTCATAAAACTCCTCTTGGGGAGCAATCTTAATTTTGATCTTTTCTCCTAAGGGGAAGCTATACTCAAGAATATTCAGTCCAAAGCTATTGCCACTATCCTCGTCAAAAGCTAAGCGAGCCATATTGGTACCTGTAGCCCCTTGCCCCTCTGTTGTACCAAGTTGTTGAGTATTATTGGCTGAAAGACGGGCTAGCAGATGATCGCGCCCTGTGAAGCTGGTACTGAAATCTATATCTACGCGATCGCTCAAAATGAAATTAGTATTCATCTTATCCTCAGGGTCGTCTCTGTGAGGTTTTTTACCCCCGCCCACCCCAGTAGCAGCAATAATGATATTTCCATAAAGCTTGGTGGTAGTGGAAAACTGATGCCCTTCTAGAAAAGCGGTGCTATTTGACAATTTATCCACCCGCGTACTTAGGGTTGCTATTTCTGTTTTAAACTCTTCACTCAGCCGTCCTAATGTCTGAAAGTCATCCTGGGAAACGCCCTGCTTTTGACTGCTAATCAAAACTTCTATTTGCTTGAGGCAGGCATTCAAGCCAGCAGCAAATTCATAGCGTGACAGCGCCCTGTTGCCTCGGTAAGTGCCATCTGGATATCCTTGCAAACAGCCATATTTCTGTACAATGTTATTGAGGGCTTGGAATGCCCAGTCACTCGGTTGAACATCTTTGAACTGAGAAACGTTGGTAATTTGATCCATCGGATCGTCGCTAGTGATATCGTTGGCTTGGTTGCTATATTCTTGGGCAAGTTCTAAATTACTGGTGTTGAGAGAAGCTACAGGGTTATCTGTCTTTTTTAGGCTTATGGGTTTATGCACCACAGACGGATATGGCTCGATAGCAGTAGTTATCCTATTTACTGCTGTGCGATCGGCGAGTGCTTCCACAGCAAGGGTTTTGTTTGCTAGCACCATTGAACTAGCTAAGAGGGCTAGAGCAAGTACTAAATCCTTGCAGAGAATTTTTTTCATTAGCGTTTCCTCACACCTATAGTAAAACTAAACACTAATTATTTTTAACAAAAATATTAATTTTGTCAATAGTGTCCCAGTCTTTAGGGTATCGGTCAATTAATCACGCATCGAGGCTAAACAACTGGGTTTCTTTGAGTTAGGTCAACACCATGTTGGAATCAATTCTTTCTAACAAACGAAGCTGTAGCTTTCGGTTGGGTAGAGCGTTAGCGAAACCCAACATAAACTCACAGGGGTGATGTTGGGTTTCGTTCCTCAACCCAACCTACAATTACTATATTTGTAG
>CASBRB010000438.1 GCA_949127975.1 Oscillatoriales cyanobacterium PMM_0019
AGCCAGAAGAACCGCCAAAACCAGCACCGCCGTATCCCGAATCGACCTATCCCGCAGCGCCATCATAAGCATTCGGCTCGCTCATATCTTTAACCTAAAACTTCAAGATTTATTGCCATACTAGCCACTAAAAAAGCCGGGACAATCTTTCCAAAGTCGTAAGTTTAGTCGATCGTTCTAGGACGATATAAGTAGTTACAGATAATTTTTTTTATCTCAAACCCGAACAAGTAAAAGCTGCCCAGTAGAAAGGGTGAGAGAAAGGTTTTGACTCTCGACAAAAGTTTTCTAGATGTTTTTGTGCTTGGTAAATTATTTGCCCAATTCTAGCGCGTTCTTTATAGTCTTTATCCCATCGCTCGTACAACTCAGAACCGGGTGGATAGCTAGACCGTTCTTCTTTAGCTTGTTTACGCAGCGCGTCCGTTTCCTTAAGTTTCTGGTTCAATAAAGAGATTATCCTGGATTTGTAAACTTTGGTAAGAGTTTCACCTGTAAGGGAACGTAGTTCGATTTGAGCTTGCCTAACTGACTCTAATCTATTAGAACCTCGCTGTCGATGCTGATAGTAAAATAGCGAAAAAAGTGCTGTTGCCAAGTCATCTACTGCCCAGAGCGTACTGATAACACTTCTAGCGCCAGCACAAAGGAAAGCAGTTGAAAAATTGAAAATATCGTCGGTAGCTGACCCTATACCCAGTCCCGTTTCACAGCAGGATAGAAATACATCTGATAGCTGAACCATCCGCCAAGCCGGAGTTGTTAACTGACCCAAAGTAATACAGCCATCTCCTAAAATCAACGCAGATTCTAAAGGATTATCAATCCGCAATTGGGCATGATGGCAAGAATGAATTACTTGGACTTTTTGTACCAGTTGCCGATAGTTGTTAACAGTAGCTTCCTGGCTACCTCTTAAACGTTGTTTATCGGTAATATTATACAAAGCTGCCAGTTGTTCCCCTTCAAAGCTAGCTAATGGTAGATCCTCAGTGGCATCTTCAACAATGCCATAGCTTAAATGAATATCCACTGAAGGGCGCTGTTGACAAAATTCCAAAATTTGACAGCTAGGAATGTAACGGATGAGAAATTTATCTCCCAAATATTGACCGTTTCCAACTGGTAAAGCAGCAAATGGAATCTGATGCAGTGCCAGATGAGGAACAATTATGAGTTCAGAAATCTCGTTTAGGTGTTGTGCAATCAAGTCATTCAACTGTAATGCTTCAGCTAGTTGGGCTATAAACTGACTGAATTGCTCTTTCCAAGTGTTTTTTTTCTCAAGATATTGCCCTAACCAGTGAGTGGAAATCCAGCCTTGCAAAGCCTCAAAGCCCATGCCAGTTAAACTAAACAAAGTAATCTTGCTTTGCCGGATGACAAAGATATGGGTGTCATTAAATGTAGTATAAAAGCTAAGAATAGCGGTGGTTGGTACGTCAATGAGCTGCTTTATGGATGACAAATTTAGCGGAGTTACTTTAATTTGACCAGCTAGCACAGGATCTAAGCGACGGATTTGTTCCCAGATTAGCAGTTTTTCAGCTTCTAGAGAACTAATGGTTTCGTTATATGCTTTCAGTGCAGCGCGATTTTGTCGGCTGTTACCTACTTCATCACCCTCCAAATTGCCGTTATTATAATGTCTACTTCGTTCACGATCGATCTGCTGTTGTCGGATTTCAAACTCCTGCAAACATTTCTGAATTTCTGGTGGAATTTCTCCATTCGAGTATAGATCGTTACTTGCCATCAAGTCTACTAGGCTTTTAGAGCGAGAACGTTCGACATACTCAATAGCTTTATCCAGTCTTCTGTTATTTATGCAAGCTTGTACCATTTTTTGGTAAATATCCAGGGATTCAGCTAGAATTTGTTGACGACGAAATTCTGAGGTTGCCCAAGTACGACTGTTTTCTACAGCTTCAATCGCGACACTATACCCCTGAATAGCTTCAGCCCAATCACCAACTCTAAAAGCAGTCTGTCCCAGCATTCGTCCTGTATTCAGGCAATATGCGGGAAAAGCAGTGGGAGTAAAGATTGCTAAAGCCGAGCGATAACAGGTAATCGCCTCTTCTTCTCTCTCTTGGCTGAAGTAGACATTCCCCAAATTCATCTGAGTCATCGCCCACTGTTGGGGAAATTCATCCTTAGTTAAGATTTGTAAAGCTGCTTGGTGGGCAGCGATACTCATTTCTAAGTTCTCGGTTTTGTTCCCGTGAATTCGGTGAAGATAGGCATTAGCCAGATTCATTTGCACTCCCGCCCAATCTTTAGGAAAGGCATCCTTTGTATAGACTTGTAAAGCAGCGAGATTGGCAGCGATCGCTAGTTCCAGATTTTCTGCATCGTCCCTAAGTCTATGCCGATAGGCAGACCCCAGATTCATTTGAGTTTGCGCCCAAAGTTCTGGGAAGTCTTCACAGGTACGTATTGATAGAGCATTTTGATGACAAGCGATCGCTTGTTCTAAGTTTTGGGCTTTGTCACCTTCGACGCGATCTCTGTAGACAATGCCCAGATTGTTTTGAACTGCTGCCCATCTTTCAGGGTAGTTGTCACGAGAGTACACTTGCATTGCTACTTCGCCTGCCGAGATCGCCAGTTCTGCATTCTCTGCTTTGTCGCCACAAATCCTATAGCCGTAAGCAATCAGCAAATTATTGTGAATTTCTGCCCAGAATTCAGGAAAATCCGATCTTGTAACGACTTGTAAAGCATCCTTTAAGTGAGCGATCGAGCGTTCCAGGTTTTCTGCTTGTTCACCCTTTATTCGACGGTGATAAGCATTGCCCAGGAAGGTTTGACAGATCCCCCATACTTGTGGGTTATCGCGAGTCAATACAGTAGAAGCAATCTCGTAGCCTGTGATGGCTATCTCTAAGTTATTAGCCTCATTGCCCTGTCGGAATTCCATGATTGCATGACTCAAAAATATCAGAATACGAGCAATGACTTGTGCATGTTCCGGTGGCGCTTCAGATAGCATAGCTATTGTCCTGGCTCGCAATCTATTAGCAAAGCGCTCATCCAGTTTGTCTTTGTTCGCTTCCATTAATGCTGTTAGCCAATTGATGTAGGGTGGGAACTGCCGACTATTAAGGTAATTGGTGGGCAGTTCCCACCCTAACGTATTGGGTAGGTTATCTAATACTGCGTTTACTAGCTGACTCAGAAATAGTTCGCGGAGTTCATCTTGAATGTTGCCCCATTGTTCCGGAAAGGCTTCCTTGGTAAAAACAGTAGCAGCCACCGCATAGCCTGTAGTAGCAATTTTTAATTTAATTGCCTCATCGGCTTGTGGAAAATTCCTAATTAAGCTGCTGAAATAGAAAACAATTGCGGCTATTTCTAGAGATTGAGCTATTGTCAGATCTCGTAAAACACCTTTGAATAATTCCAAAAACTCAATAAAATTATCATCTAAGTTATCCAGATTATCCGCTAAAAATTGATATAATATCTGTGGATTACCGTTACTAGAAGCAGTTGCTTGCAATACTCGATCGAGAAAATATGAATTTGAGTAAACTTGCTGGTATTCACCACTATCTAGCAGATCTAAAACCTCTTGGGAGCCAGAACGTTCTGCATATTGTCTTGCTCGATCCCGCTCACCATTAGTGATGCAAAAGATCACCATTTTTATGTAGGCCAACATATCTTCTGGACTTGATTGCTCCTGTCCAGCCCAACGGCGGATTTGTTCTACAGCTTCAATTGCTACAGCATAACCTGCAAAAGCTTCTGCCTTCATGCCAGCAGCCAAAGCTGTGTCACCTAAACTCACTCCAGCTAATCTACAGTCTCTAGGGAAAGATGTCGGAGTGAAGACTTCCAAAGCAGCGCGTAAACACTCAAGTGCCTCGGTAATTTGACCTATTTCTCGATAAGCATTTCCCAGACTCAATTTAGTGATCGCCCATCGTTCAGGATAATCGGAGGCGGTATAAATTTTTAAGGAATTAATGTAAGCAGAAATCGCCCTTTCTAGATTCTGCTGCCGTAGCCCGAGTCTCCTTTTACAGTAAGCATTGCCAATGTTACCTTGACTGCTAGCCCAATAATATGGCGATTCTGTTCGGGTACGTACTTGTAGAGCGACTTGATAGCAAGCTAGAGCCTTATCTAAATTCTGTGCCTCATCGCCCTGAATTCTATTAAGGTAGGCATTCCCCAAATTATTTTGGAGCGTACCCCAAAGTTCAGGAAGTTGAGAACGGATAACAACTTGTAACGCGCCTTCGTAGCAGGCGATCGACTTTTCTAAATTCACGGCTTTATCTCCTGTAATCCTGTCGGTATAGACAAGACCGAGATTATTTTGTACCAGCGCCCACTGTTCGGGGAAGGCATTACGGGTGCAGATGAGCAGGGCGTTATTACAAGCTGTAATTGCCTTTTCCTGGTTATTGGCGCGATGTCCTAAAATACGATGACGGTAGGCTGGTGCTAAATTGCCTTGGATCTTAGCCCAAAATTCTGGGGCAACCTCACGGGTGAAAACCTTGGCAGCCGCTTCTAAACCTGTAATCGCAATTTCTAAATTAATCTTCCTGTCGCCCAAGGGAAACTGCCAGAGGCGGACGGAGAAATCGATAATACCTGATGTTACTACTTGTGCCGCTTGTGGCTTGCTGCTTAGTAACGTCATGTCTAGCCAGTGACGAAACTGCTTGTAAAAACTGTGATTCAGTTTATCTAAGTTAGCGGCGAGCAAGGAGTTGACTACTTGTGGGTTGTTTTGGCTGTGAGCTTGAGCCCACAATACCTTGCCTAAAAAAGCTGGAGGCTGTATAAAGTTGTCGTCAGCCGAGGTATTGCTTCTGGATAATCCCCGTTCCCCAACCAGCCAATCGGCCAGATCCATCAAAAAGTAAGCAGAAGCGCGTGAGCCCTTTCCAGCCAGGATTTGGGCTACCATCTCCATCGTTTCTACTAAACCAGCATCAACTAGGTGTTCGTGCTTCCTTAAAATCTTAAGCTCTCCGCCCCTAGGACAACCAAGTAGCTTTTCAATCAACTTAAAATAAGCTTTTTGGCGTTTGGTAGGCTGCTCTGCTTTTTTAGAGCCAAATCCTTTGTTCATGTCAATCAGCTCGTATAGGGGTTTACACATCAATCAACCTCTTGTGCCAAAATTACGCAGCATTTTGCCAAATTTCTGCTAACTTCTCCAGCAGCATTTCGGCTAAATCTTGTAATTCGCTGCTATCTTCATTGATAGTTTCGCGGGTATTGCCAGCAGTTGTCGGACTTCCAGCTAATGCTTCTGAGCCAGCGTACCGCCACTCAAGTTCATCACAAGTGCGGTAGATATACTCAAGCTTTGCTACAATCTCTGATAGAGATTGGGTTTGCCGGATAGAGCGCACTTGCACAGCTACGGGATCGCTAGTTTGCAGAAAAGCGATCGCTTCTTCAAGACGAGTAAGAAGATCGAGCAGAGCATCTATCGGCTCGAGTTCTACCACTAATAGCTGTTGAAGTGGATTCGACCCATCACTAGCTGATGCAAACCCCAACAACTGCACCGAGTCTAAGCGTTCATGGAATTGTACGGCTACATAGCCAATCCGATTTTCTATACCGTCTGGTAAAGGAATGACACTTTCTCCGGGTAAAACCGGACGGCACTCTAGTTTTCCTATACCTGTAATTACTAGATCGGCTACATCCGATAAAGTAGCTTTTACTAGGTTCCAGCTATCGGAATTTTGTAAATCTGTCTGGATTTGCAACCATTTTAAATAGCTGTGGACTGCGTAAACAGCAAGCGCATTCAAGTAAACTCGCTTACCTTTTTCTACTGTGCTTTGTTGAGCAGCTAAAGACCTCGCTCTAGAATGGGTTTCTAACCCTAGCGGAACCGTCAACAAGGGGAGGGCTGTACTATTCATGACTATTGCTCCTGTCGATATCCCAGATTGCAGGCAATTTCTTGCAGCAGGGGTTCACATTTCCTTTTCCAGTGCGAGTTGACGGTTGTGTAAGGAATATTAAACTCTCGCGCTACGTCGGCAAATTTTTCAGGTGGATTTTTTAGCACCAATTTCTGGCTCAGTAACTGGCAGTTACACTCAGGGGAAGAACGAGGATAGCAATTTTTGAGCCTCCCTTCTGAATCTTGCTCAATGTAAAGCTCTAATTCTAGACCAATCCGTTGAGTGGTTTCCCGAAGAGCATTTTCAATCAGACCATCTAGCCCACTAAGAGTAGGATCGGCTAGCCTATCCAGCAGAGTTGTTTCCCCAGCATCCACTTCAATTGGAGCATCTAAGCTGAGTGGAGCATCTCGATCGGGTGAGTACAAATCTATTATTCGCCAGCTGAGATAGCCGTTAATCCACTTCACAAAACTTTCTAAAAGCGAGTCAGAATAAGGCTCAAATTCAGAAATCCGTTTGCTGACCCACTCTAAGGTAAGGTTTAGGGCATCCGGATAGTGAGGATGAGAGGATCTGGCTAATCGGGGGAGTTGGGGAATTTCCCGTAACAGCCTCGCCATAGCAAATCGCCAGTTTCTGCTGTGGGGTGGGTGTTGACGTACCTGTGTAATTAGGGCAGTCAGCCGTTGCTCCAGTTCATCCATGCCGCTTTTTTCAAGGGATTGGTGGGTTGCTTACCATTATCCCATGTGGCGCTTTATCGATCGACTCCAACTACTTCCAAGGGTAGATTCTGGCAAGATCTAGAAAATTATCCCGATCTCGTGAATTCATAAAACGTGGAGGGAGGAGATTATTACCACGGGAATTATTGCAAGTGAAACAAGCTAGACGCAGGTTGGAGATGGCATTAGTCCCTCCTAGACTTTTGGGAACTAAGTGTTCAATTGTTCTTTCAGATTTTGTCATCTGCTTGCCACACCAGCAACAGCGGTTTCCATACTGTTGCAATAACTGACGTGTCTTACTGCGCTTGGAGGTTGGCGACATATTGGCCATAATTACACTGGCAGATTTTAGGTAAAGGAGTTCATTTACCTAACAGACCAGGGCTAAAAAATTACGCAGAATTTTTGGTTGTATTGTAAAAGTGGTGTCTTGCTGCTACCTGGTAACCCTTCTCTCAAACCAACCCTGACCGAATCAGAACTGAAATGGCTGGCTAGCATCCAAAAATGGCAACACAGATAAAGCAACCTCAACCGCATACTCTTCATGCATTCCCAACGTACCGGGAAGCGTAAGCGATCGGATTCCAGGCACTGCCGCCATCGCTTGCATTTCTCTTTTGGAATAGGGCGGAGCAAACTTGGGGGTGCTGTTGAGCCAGTTGTAAAGCGTATCCTGCAGCGTGACCAGCCGCAACAACAGCCACAGGTTCTGAAAACGTCTGTTTAACGAAATCAGTCGAGCACCTGGTGCAGCAGTGCAGGACGATAATCCAGAGCAGGGCGATCGGATTCGCCAAATCCCAACCAGTCGAGCGTGACAGCCTGATAGCGATCGGCAAGTCGCGGGAGCAATTTCCTGCATTTCCTCCCGGCTCGAAACGGTACTAAACGCTGGCAGCAGAAGAACGGGTTTACCCTGCCCAATGGTGTCGTAAGCGATCGAGTAACTTTGTCGCTCCCACTGAAATAAAAATTGATGATTAGTTTTAATCGTCATTTTTACGTCCATCGATACTCTTTTACTTTAAATATTAACCAACACCCAGCAGGGCATCGATAGCACCAGGATGCCTCGCAAGTCGAATGGCGGAGCGACCCAACACCGATCGCCAGCAGAAAATGGCGGGGAGCGCTATATATCGAGCTATACTGTATAATAGCGAGACAGCTTTCGTCGTATAATGGATAGTGAATTTAATAAGTGGACTACACAACTCGAGCATTTGGCACAATTGCGTGTCAAACAAGAGATTGCCGAAAATAAAGCCGATGGAAACCCAATCTTTTATTCCAAAGAAGGTGTTCCCATCATGGAACTTCCTGATGGTCGTTGTTTTGAATATCAACGTTCAAACGGAATTCTCACTATAGTTCGAGAAGTTAAGACTCACTCACCCTAGAAGTGGATTGGGTGATGAGTGAAGTTAACCCAACATTAACTATAATTGCTGGACCAAACGGTTCGGGAAAAAGCACGTTCACTCGCGCTACTATTGAGGCTTTAAAAGTTCCAGTTATCGATCCCGACGAAGATGCGCGATTGTTTCAACCCGCGAGTCCGGAAACAGCAGCTATCCAAGGGGGTAAAGAAGCCATTAAACGCGCTCGTACATACCTGGCTGAGAACGAGAGTTTTGCAGTAGAAACTACATTATCTGGCCATACATATTTAAGAATGATGGTAGATGCGAAACGAAGAGGATGGCAAGTAAACCTAATTTATATTGGTGTTGATAACGTGCTTGTCAGCATACAACGCGTAGCTCAAAGAGTTGCACGAGGCGGACATGATGTACCGGAAGAAGATATTCGACGTAGATATACCCGCAGCTTGAATAATTTAATCTTAGCGCTCCAGCACGCCGACCGAGTTTCAATTTTTGATAACTCAACTTCATTAGGCCATCGAAAAGTATTAACAATTGAAGGTGGACAAATCACGGAACGGGCAAGTGAGGTACCTGAATGGGTAACGACATTACTACCACGCCTAACTTGAGAATCTAGCCAAGAAACATAAGGGTTTGGCGTTCGCTCTTTTTTCAACCATATTACGCGAGCTCCCGGAAAATCAAAACCAATAATTATGAAACCCCGAAATAAAAAACAATGAAACTAACAACTCTATCTCTAGATTTATTAAAACTTTTTTTTTTGGTTACAGCTAACGCTGCTTAAAAATTGATTTTTTTGGATAAAGCGCTACAACACATCCAATACTATTCACTACAACTAGGAGAAAAAAATGCACTCGCTTATAGAAATATCAATCAATATCCTGTTTGCTTATGGACTTAGTACGATCGCATTTTTGTTGTTCAATTTTACTGTTGGGATTGTAAAACTTGCGAAAATCGTACCCCCCTCGACAACAACGCAACCCATGACGATCTCCCCAGACCCCATACCAACGCAACAGCCAACAATTAACAGTTTGAATCTAATACAGTTTCCAGGACTACCCGATCCTTGGGATGAACCAATGCAGTACGTATCATCGTTAAGGTCGAACGGCTCTCACGGGGGGAGCGCTCACGACTCGTGTGCTTGCGAAGAAGCTCCTCATGCTCCTCATACACATTTAAGACTGTTACCAGCAGCCCCCGAACTGCCTACGCCTACAACCAAAAAGAAAC
>CASBRB010000439.1 GCA_949127975.1 Oscillatoriales cyanobacterium PMM_0019
ACAAATTGACTGGACACGCCCTCCTGAGTTTTTAGATAAAGAACTAAGTCAAGTAGTGCGAGATGCGGAACTGGGGAAACGGTTTGCCGATAAGCTGGTTAAAATTTGGCTGTTAAATGGTGAAGAAACCTGGATATTAATTCACATAGAAGTCCAGAGCCAAGACGAAACTGGATTTGCCGAGAGGATGTTTGTGTATCACTACCGCATCTATGACAGATACAGGCGTACAGTGGTAAGTATCGCAGTTCTGGCAGATGAGCGAAAAAGCTGGAAACCCAATCAATTTGGGTATCAAAGATGGGGGACGAGAATAGATTTCAACTTTCCAGTGATAAAATTGCTAGACTATCAGAAAGAGTGGTCAGCGTTAGAGGCAAGCAGGAACCCATTCGCGTTAGTTGTCATGGCTCACTTAAAAGCCCAAGAGACACGGGATTCACGCTCTGAGCGGAAAGAGTCGAAACTAGCTCTAATCAGACGACTTTACGAGCAGGGTTACTCGCGAGGCGATGTGATTAATCTTTTCGGGTTTATCGATTGGGTAATGAGTCTCCCAGACGACTTAGAGCGGGAGTTTTGGCGAGAAATACAGCAATTAGAGGAGTCAAGACGTATGCCATACATCACGAGCGTACAAAGAATTGGTCGTCAAGAGGGTCGTCAAGAGGGTCGTCAAGAGGGTCATCAGGAGGGCATAAGAGAAGGACTTTTAGAAGGGATTGAACTAGGTTTGGAGCTGAAATTTGGCAGTAGTGGGCTAGCGTTGCTGCCAGAAATTTTTCTTCTAAAAGACGTGGAGCAATTAAGGGCAATTAAAACGGGACTAAAAACGGTGAATACCCTGGAAGAGCTACGGCAGATATATCAGCAGGCTGGATAGATATTCAGATAGTCAGTAGTAATTGTAGGTTGGGTTGAGGAACGAAACCCAACATCATCAGTGTTACCGTGGGTTTATGTTGGGTAACGCTTACGCTCAACCCAACCTACAACTACTGAGAAGAAACATTTGATTATACTGAATATAGTATAGTACACTTGTAGGTTGGGTTGAGGGAACGAAACCCAACAAAACAACCCTGCTGTTTTTTTGTTTTAAAATCTAAACATGAGTCAATTATTATTTGAGTGGGATAAGGAAAAGAATCAAATCAATCAAAAAAAGCACGGTGTTTCATTTGAAGAAGCAAAAACAGTATTTTATGATGATAATGCCATTCAATTCTGGGACGACGATCATTCTGAAGTAGAAGACCGATTTTTATTACTGGGCAGAAGCTCAAAAATGCGACTATTACTAATCGTTCATTGTTTCCGAGAACAAGAATCCGTAATCAGAATTATTTCAGCCCGCCAAGCTACTCAAAAAGAGAGTCAACAATATCGAGGATAAAACTATGAAACCAGAATATGATCTTGCTAAACTAAAAAGTCGTCCGAATCCATTTGCTAAAAAACTAAAGCAACAAGTCACTTTACCCCTGGGGATTGACGTAATAGAATATTTTGAAGAAAAGGCGCAAGAAAAAGGCATTTCTTATCAAGAGTTAATCAATTTATACCTTCAAGATTGTGTCGTCCGTCAGCATGAACTATCTTTTTAGTGCGATCGCCGCTACTTAGTTACTTTAGGACATAGTCATATGTCCGATCGTCGGACGAATTATTTCTCGTTTCTCGTTCCCAGGCTCTGCCTCCACCGAATTTGACCAAGTTACTTGTAGTTTGGGTCTCGTGCCTCAACCCAACCTTATCGCTTAGCTGAGAAACGATTAATTTGACCTTTGCCTAGCTGCGTAAGTCCTGTCAAAGCTTTTGTTGGAGATAAGCTAAGATGACGTTGATTTTTCATCAAGCAAACTGTAGATTTGACCGTCAGCCCAAGTAGATTGAATCAGAGTTTTTATGGCAGAAAAAAATCCCAGTATATAAAACACACCTCTGATAAAAATTTTGGATAAAGATCCGCTTTTATAACAAGGGGGGTTTCCTAATACGTGACAATCAAACAAACGGGCAAATAGTTTTAACGATTGGGCAAAAGTGAGATTTTTGAATGCCATCCAAAAATGATTGTGGTAGTGTGTGAACTGGTATTTAAGTGTTCGGGTACTAATGTCATGACATCCTCCAGTAGGCTCTCCCAGATGAACCAGAACTGCTTCGGGGTCATACCAAATCTTGTAGCCAGTCTGTCGCAGACGCAGACAAAAATCTGATTCTTCCCGCACGGCACTGCCACCAAACCGCTCATCAAAATTCAGTCCGTATTTTTCAAATATAGCTCTACGAAAGGACATATTACAACCTCTTGCAGATAAAACTTGCTGAGGTTTGACAGTGTGAACCAAATCAAGATAATACCAGGCAATTCCTGGGTCCATTGCTTCTGGGGGAAGATAATCTATAGTGAAGCCCTCTTCAGAATTTGCCATAATCATTCGGTCTAAAACTCGACCTGCTACTGCTCCAATCTCAGGGTGTTCTAAGTAATTGCGAGCATGAGCAACCAAAAACCCCTGATTTAGCCGCACATCATCATCTATAAATAGGATAATATCGCCTGCTGCCCGACGTACCCCATAGTTGCGGGCTCCGGGTAGACTAGCCCAATTGATGCGAAACCACTGAATTTTTCCTGCTTTTGTCAATTCCTCTAGATAGGCTTGGGTTTCAGGTGTATGGGTGGGAGTTTGATCTACAACCAGAACTTCTAAGTTTGCGTAGTCTTGTTGCAAGACGTCTGATATTGTATCTCGCAGCGGTTCTTCACGAAGGTATGTTGGGATAATTACAGAGATCGAGGGACAATTCATTTCTGTACTCCTAATGGTTAATATTATTGCAGTACTGTAGCAGCATATATAGGGGCAACCACAGGGGGATTGCCCCTACCAACCGCTACGACTTTATTCCTCAGTAAGGGCTAAAGCCCTCACTACGAACGAAAAAGTTGGCAGTTTCTCGTTCCCAGGCTCTGCCTGGGAACGCTATTTGGAGGCTCTGCCTCCAGGGAACACCACCACGGGAGCAATCGGTGTTCTTTCTCGTTCCCTCCTTTAGCGATGGAACGAGAAACGAGAAGATTGAGGCTATGCCGAACGGTTACGTGCAGAAGCTCACCCACCCTACGAATAAATTCTATTCATTAACCGCTCTCCTTTAAGGATATCTTTATATACAGATATGAGATTATGTGTCACTGTTTCCCAAGTATATCGTTGACTAGCAAGACGTTTGCCATTAGCACCCAATTCATGTCTAAGTTCTGCTGAAATCAGCAATTGTTTGATTGCCTCTGTTAAAGCATTTACCTCTCCATCTACGATCAATCCTGCATTTCTAGATGCAATGTCTGAGGAAAGTTGAACACCTGGTGTAATAATTACTGGTAAGCCAACTGTCATTGCTTCTGCCACGGCAATGCCAAAGTTTTCTGCAAAAGATGGTAATATAAAAATATCTGACCCTTGCAGTAATAGCGCTTTATCTTCTGTAACCAACCCAGGAAAAGTGGTGTGCGATTTTAGTTTTAAAGATAAGCATAAATTGTGAATATGTTCCACGTATTCCCGTTCTCCTGAACCAGCTATAATAAGGTGAAAATCATAGTATTTGGCAGCCAGACTGCTCAGGGCTTTTAGTAATAGATCGGGACGCTTTTTTGGGTGAATGCGTGAGAGAAATAAAATGATAGGAGTCGCAGGTGGTATGTTATAAAGAGCGTGTAATTTCTGTTTAGCGTCAGGCAAAGTGATTAATGGATCTATCCCTAAAGGGTTTACGAATGTAGGCGCGGAAATACGAAACTTTAAAATTTCTTGTGCTTCAGGTATAGTTGTGCAGTGAATTGCCGCTGCATTATTCAGGTTTCCTCGTTCCACTAATAAAGTATATATTTGCTTTTTCAGTCGCTTTTGATTGAATACCCAAGGGGATAATTGACCGTGAAGATTGATAATATACGGAATTCTTTTTTTTCTAGCAATTACCCCGGCACAACTGCAAGCATAACCAAAAATAGAGTGAATTTCTACTAAATCGTAATTTTGAATGTTTTGCCAAAGCCAACTGGTAAGATCCCTAGAAAAAGCAAATTCAAGGATGGGGTTTATAGGTGGGGAAAATCGTGAAAAAAATTGTACGGGAACTTGGTTGTATTCAACCTTTTTGTTAAGAGGTACATCTAATAGCTCGTAGATGTGATCGTTAGTGGCAGCAATTTCTGCATCAACGTTACATGCTCTTAAAGCTTTTACCGTTCCTAAGATTGCCGCAGTTGTACCACCTCTAGCAGGGCTAACAGAAGAAATAACATGTAAGACTTTCATTAAAAAAACTCCTAAGAATATCAGTACTGTAGTGTAGCAGACTGGGCATATATAGGGGCAACCACAGGGGGATTGCCCCTACAAATAGGCAGTTCGTAAGCATATATAGGGGCAACCACAGGGGGATTGCCCCTACAAATAGGCAGTTCGTAAGCATGTATAGGGGCAACCACAGGGGGATTGCCCCTACGAAACGTTATATTTAGAGGCAGTTCGTAAGTCCTGTTGCTCCCATGTCTCTTGGTAAAGTTTAACATAGGATTCAATCATCTGCTCCGGCATAAATCGTTGGACATTAAGAAATCCTGCTGGTTTTAAATTTGCTAGTGTAGTCAGAGATACGGCTATTGTATTCGCGGCCTCTTCAGGATGATTAGGATCGATATATATAGCTGCCTCTCCACCCACCTCAATCATGGGGGTTCGGTTAGAAGTAAAAACTGGACAACCGCAAGCTTGTGCTTCTATAATCGGCCAACCAAAGCCTTCTTGTAATGAAGGAAATAACAGTGCAGTTGCGGCTGAGTAAATGGCTCGCAAATCTTCATTATCTACCGATATTAATTCTATCACCCTATGGCCAAGATTACGCTCTTGGATAAACTGACGCATGGGTGGAGTCCACTCCTTACCAACCATGAGCAAAGATAATTCTGGCTGTTCTATCTTTTGTGTTAGGTAATAAAATATTGATAAAACTCCCAGTCTATTTTTATACCATTGATTTCCACCAACGTGAAGCATAAATGGTAAGTTATAAGGAATCCCTAAAGCTTCTAAGCGTTGCGTTGCTTCTGCTGCTGCCATTGGAGTATAGGCATAGTTTAATCCCATGTAAATTACTGATACACTACTTGATGGTAGCGTTCCGAGTCGCATCAAGTCCCTTTTGGTTTGTTCAGAAATACAGGCAACTCGTTGGGAACGATTCAGCCCGTTCAATATCATCCGCTGCAATTGTTTACCAGTCCATCCTGTGGGATTTTCTTTGATTTCTCCCAGGGCGGAACGAATTGCTAATAAATCATTACAAGTGACTACGTGAGGGATGTTTTTTAAGTACCTCGTATAAATTGCATTGGAATGATCGCAGATGTGAACTACTTCTGCCCAGGATATTGCTTGAAGTAGTTGTGGAGGAAAAAGAATAAATTTATCAATATAACCTAACCATTTCACTAGGCTACTTTTGGCTGTAGAAAAACCACCTATCCAGGGTTCGGGACGAATAACCCGCACCTGATGACCAAAGTTGGTTAAGCCAGTTTCCAGCATGCTAGCAAACCGCTGCATGCTTTGTTGAGCATCTGGCACATAGTTCGCTATTAATAATATTTTCATTTTACTCCATATTAATAACTTTTTTGTAGAAATCCAAGAGTTGTTTTGCCAATGCCTGGTTTGTATAATGAACGATCGCTCGTTCATAACCCAACTGACTAAACTGGCTCCTTAACTGGGGTTGCTCTATCAACTGCCTCAGGCAATTCTCTAAAGCTGATACATCGCCTTCTGGAAATACTAAACCAGCTTCTCCAATTACGTTAGGAATCTCCCCAGAATTGGAACCAATCACTGGTACTTTACAAGCCATTGCTTCTATCAGCACATGACCAAATTGTTCCTTCCAACCAACGCTCGTCAGAGTTTTAAACTGATAATTTGTTTCTGAGGGCAACACCAGAGTATTCATCAGGTTGATGTATCTGTAAACTTGGTCGTGGGGTACACTCTCTACCAAAATTAGTCGATCTTTGATACGATCGCGCTCCGCCTGCTCCATCAGTACCGTCTCCAATAGTCCCCGCCCCACTAGCAACCATTTCCAAGGCCGATCGCGCAATGAAGCCAAGGCTTTCCCTAGCGTCAGTAACCCCTTCTCCTCTACAAACCTACCAACAAATCCTACTACAAAGTCATTCGGCTCAATACCCAATTCAGCAGCTAATTCTGGCTGCGGTTGAGGGCGAAATAACGTTTCATTTACGCCCAACTGCGGCATAACCTTGATTAGTCCTTGATAGCCACGTTGACGTAGAATTTCAGCCGCATCCTGATTACCAGCCACAATACCGTCGCTGTTACGCAGGTTATAAGCTTCTAGCAGAGAAACTGGAAATTTCAATTGATATGGCAGATTCCACCAGGTAAAAAATAGATTTTTCGCCTTTAGCCCTAGTAATCGATTGAGGGTAATTAGCTGGGCATACCCTAAAGCTCTAGAACCTTGTTCTACCTGAATAATGTGTGGTTTAAACTGTTTTAATAAAGGAATTAGTTCGATGCCAAAGGTGAGAAGTCCTTGATGATTTTGGCTTAAATTGGAAATTGGCACTACCCGAAAGGAGTTTTGCTGGCGAGTTTTGGTTTCAATTAGCTCGTTCTGAACTCCGCCTGGACGCCACCTGCTAGGTACGACTACTGTTACTTCAATTCCTGGTTCTAGATGTGCTAGAGTTAGGAGTTTTTCACAGTTTAAGTCTACTATGTATGTATGGCTAGCAACTAAAATTTTCATAATTTTTAACGTCAACTGGGAAAGAGGTTTACGCAACTGGGAAGGAGGTGTATTTTAGGTTATAGGTAATTAGGGCTTTAAGAAAGCCGATGGCATAGAAATTTGCTCTGACAAAAATTTTTATGGGGGAGCCACTTTTGTTGCAAGGTGGATGTCCTAATACTTGGCAGTCAAACAATCTGGCAAATAATCGTAGTTGCTGAGGGAGGGTGAGGTTTTTGAATGCCATTAAGAAGTGGTTGTGATAAAGGTTGATCTGATAGGATGGCGATCGGGTGCTAATATCGTGACATCCACCTGTTTCTTCTCCTAGGTGTATTAGGTGGGCGGCGGGATCGTACCAAATCTGGAATCTAGTCTGCCGCAAGCGTAGGCAAAAATCCGACTCTTCTCTTACTGCACTGCCGCTAAACCGCTCGTCAAAGAAAATTCCGTACTCGGTAAAAATTTCGCGGCGGAAGGACATATTGCACCCCCTAACACTAAGAACGCGCTGGGGTTTTATGGTGTGGACCAGATCTATATAGTACCAGGCAATTCCAGGGTCCATTGCTTCTGGTGGCAAATCTTCAATGATTAATGAGCCCCCAGAGTCTGACAGCTTCATCCTGTCAAAAACTCTACCCGCAACAGCCCCCACTTCTGGGCGTTCCTGATAGTTGCGTGCATGAGCCTGTAAAAACCCATCTGGTAGCTGGATATCATCATCGATAAAGATAATTATGTCACCCGATGCCCGTCTCACGGCATAATTCCGAGCTGCTGGTAAGCTAGCCCAGTCAACCCGAAACCAGCGAATTTTACTTGCAGCACTTAGCTGTTCTAAATACGCCTGGGTTTCTGGCTCATGGATAGGGGTTTGATCTACTACCAGCACTTCAAATTTGGGATAGTCTTGCTGTAGAACGTCTTTTATGCTATCCCGTAGTGGAGCTTCTCGTTCGTAGGTGGGAATAATAACTGAAATTAGAGGTAAAGCCATTGGTTTTATGCTATTGTTTCCACGCTCATTAGTCCTTAATTACCTGGGTTTGTTGAGAGCTTTTGACAATAATTTTCTTAAAAAATTATCTAGTTTTATAAATACCACTATATATCCGCTCAATATCACTATAATAATTACCATAAATAATAAAATTTTTACATAAGAGTTATATCCAAAAAAAGTTTTATTTAGAAACCGCAAACAACTAATATATATAGGCTGGTGTATTAAATATATTTGGTAAGAGTACAGCCCGATGATAGAAAAAATTTTTAAAATATTCTCGGTAATTCTTAATCTGCTTAAATTCAAAAACAACAAGTAAGCTAATATAAAAAAGAACGGTGTAAATGCCATATCAAACCCCAGCATATAGATAATATCTATCTTAGCGATCGCCATAGTTATATAAACTATAATTCCAGCTATAAAAGTTGAAGTAGCTACCTTTAAATCTACTTTCCTTAAACCTTGATTTGATGCGTACATAAATCCCCAATACATTCCTAGGCATAATTCAAAAAAGTAGCTGCCTAAAAAGTTATCTTGTAACAAAAATTCATAAAGATTAGGATATTCACGAACAGCAAAACAAGCTATTTTAGTAAAAACACCTACTACTATTCCTAATACCAGAATTTTCTTGGGATTACTCTTGCAGATGTAAAATATTAAGGGCGTTACTAAATAAGCTTGCAAAATCACAAAGAAAAACCAGAACCCTGGATTAATAACCTGAAAGTCTAATCCTGCTAAACCCAGGCAACTTAAAACAAAATATCCTGGATACTTGATATGAAAATCACCGAATAAATTGTAAATTACGATGCTAGAAAATACCGCTAATAGATATGTTGGATAAAGTCTATATAGCCTTTTTTTCAACCAAACTCTCCAATCAATTTTTTCATGCATTCTATCCGAGTTATTAAAAATAGATGCAAACACATAACTGGTGTTAAAACCAGCTAGCACAAAAAATATATCTACTCCTGCATACCCTAAACGAGCGCCGTTTCTATCTAGAAAGTTAATTAGATTAATTCTTTCAGGATAATTTTGAAAAAAATGAAACAAAACAATTGCCAGGATAGCCAAACCTTTCGTCTGGTCTACCCAGTGCAATCTATTTATTGATATTTCAGCCTTACTAACCACGTATATGTTCTCCCTTTAGCGAATGACCTAAATATATATAGTAATTTATGACTGGGGTACTCTCATATGTATTCTGCCTTTTTTCTTGGATTTTTGCTGAGGAATATTTGATGGATTTTCCTGGCGCTCGATTTCTGGTAATTTGAGGATAACTCCCGCAAAAAACCAGTAATAAACCGCTACTGGATCTACATCCAGGGGGTAGTAGTAGGTGTTGTAACTAATTATCAAAACAAAAACCCAAAAACTGGCACCAAAGCTGCGTAACTCGCGATCTTTCACAGAGCGGTAAGCCTTAAATGTAATAACCGTTAGGGCAGTCACCAGTGCTAAAAACGCAACTACTCCCAGTGGTCCGATTTCATAAAACAATTTCGGATAAAAAGTTTCTATCAGCGCACCTTGACCAAGAGAGCGGGCGGAATTTGTAGCTCGTCCTAAGCCATGACCGAAAAGTCCATTTTGTTGCTTAGAAGTAAACTCAGTTTGTTCAGCAATGAACTCGCTAGGAGGTGAAGCATTCCAACGTCCGATAAAACTAGTTATCCGTTCTTGCACCAAATCGGGGTACATCAACAAACCTATTCCCAGAATTAGACTGAGTCCAACGGCAATGGGTATAAACCTTTTGAGGTCGGCTATTTGACCTGTTAGTATTAGCAAGATAATGGTGACTATAGGAACAAGTGCCATAGCAATTCTTTGACCTGAAATCAAGGCACTTACAAATACGGTAGCCATGCCTATTAAACCTCCTAAACGCCAGAAGCGGGAGGGGTCGTTGAAGGCAGTAGCATAAGTAAAAAAGGCGTTGGCAATCAAAAACCAGCCCCACTGCCAGGGAGCAACTAATGTACCAGGCAAGCGAATCACTCCTTGCTCAGGACTATAGAGTAAAGATCCACCTACAAAACACCTAGCATGTATGTTTGCTTTATATAAAAGGTCTCCAGCCAAATTACGGGTACCCTCACACCTACCAGTAACTAAAAAATAGTACTGCACAAATGCTAGTCCACAGCAAATAATAGCTAAAATTAAATGCATTCTAGTCAGGAAAAGTAATTCCTTCTTGGTACGAATGAGATAGTAAGCACAAGTAATCAGGGGAATGTATCCCATTAAAACTTTGAGACCCACAAGTCCCACGGCGATCGGATGATCGTTTTCTTGGCGATCAAAAAACTCCTGATAACCGTTAATCAAGAGTAGGGTTAGTAGAGCGATCGTCAGCAAAATTACCAAGGTTGGTTTTAGTTGCTTGGGAAGCACAATTGGCAGTCTTTTCTTTTGACACTTTTGAACCAGAGCCAACAGTGATGGAATGTAAAAAGAATCTTTAGCCAACTGAAACAAAACATTACCGCTAGCGACTGCGTATGTTACTGTGCCCCCAAACGGTAGGTAAATTAGGAAGAGCCAAAGAGCTTTACGCTGATATTTGTAGGAAAGAATCGTAATAAATGTTATGACGAACACTACCGTCGCCACCTTGGAACCGAATGGTGCAAAGGTTAATATTCCCAGCACTACAGATGCCACTATGCTGGTGATGAATACGCCGATAAATTCTTGGCGATCTTTGACTGTCTGCCGTGCTTTGGCAGCTTTTTCTTTCCGGTCTTTGGCTAGATTTTCGGTCCTAGACTGCTTGGATTTTGATTTGAAGCGTGGCATCTTGGAGGAGGGAAGGGGGCAGGGGGAGCTTTCTTGAGCAGGGGGAGCAGAAAATACAAATTCTTCTGGCCCGAAGGGAGTAAGCCTGTTAAAACCTCATCTATCTATCTATCAAGTGGCTAAGTATTGCTTGACAGCCAGAACCAAAGCATCAGCCCAGTGGTTCGCCATTTCAGCGCTGGCCGCCTCTACCATAACCCGAATCACTGGTTCAGTTCCAGAGGCACGCACTAACACCCGTCCGTTAGAGCCCATATCGGCTTCAGCTAGGGCGATTTTTTGCATCAGAGCATCGCAGTTTTGCCAGTTAATCCGGCGCGATCGATCCTCTACCCGCACATTTAATAGTAACTGCGGGTAAGTCTGGAAGCTTCGATCGACCATATCTGTCAAAGATACACCCGACTGACTGACCAATGCTGCCAGATGTAAAGCCGTCAGCAAACCATCGCCAGTGACACTGTAGTGACGACAGAGAATGTGTCCCGATTGTTCCCCGCCTAGCATTGCCCCACTCTGGAGCATTTGCGCCTGCACATACTGATCCCCCACTGCGGTTCTGACGAACTTCCCGCCCAGTTTTTTCCATGCACGCTCAAAGCCCAAATTCGCCATCACAGTGGCAACAATCAAATCTCCTGGCAACTGCTTTTTCTGCCGTAAATTTTGACCCCAAAAATAGAGGATATAGTCGCCATCAACAACACGCCCTTGCGCATCTACCGCCATTACCCTGTCAGCATCGCCGTCAAAGGCAAACCCCAAATCAGCTCCATGCTGCTTCACCGCTTCCTTGAGGGGAGCCAGATGAGTAGAGCCACAGTTGACATTAATGCGCGAACCATCCGGTTGCTCGTGCAAACAGATTACCTCTGCCCCCAGACTGGTAAATATTTTTGGTGCCAGCCCAACAGACGCCCCCCATGCCAAATCTAGGACTATCCGCATTCCCCGGCAATCAATTTCTGGTTGCAGGGATTTTTCCAGGGACTGGGCATAATCCCAGATCAACTCCTGTCGCTGGTAGTGCTTACCCCACACCTCGGTAACTTCGGTGAGATGGTTAGCACCTCTTAATCCCGCTTCAATCTGCTTTTGCAAATTAGTTGGCAGCTTCATCCCATCAGCGCCAAAAAACTTAATCCCGTTATCCTCAGGCGGGTTGTGGCTGGCTGAAATCATCACACCCCCGATAGCATCGGTGGCGTAGGTAAGATAAGCTACACAGGGAGTCGGGCATAACCCTAGGTTCCATACCTCTAATCCAGCAGAAGTCAATCCGGCAGATACTGCCATCGCTAACATATCACTGGAGTTTCTCGAATCCTGCCCTAAAATTATCGGCCCTACGCTAGATGCCGATTCCCGCAAAACTTGACCTGCCCAGAAACCGACTAAGAGCGCCAGGGGGGCAGTGAGCAACTCTCCTACTCGTCCACGAATGCCGTCGGTGCCAAACAGGGTAGTTGCTGGCAAATTTCGGCAAGCAATACTAATCGGTGCCGATTCAACCAACGTTAACGGTGATTCTGAATTATTAGAGTGCTGATTCGCGATCGGGGATGTAACCATAAATAACACATACTCCTCACACATTCACAGAAGCCTACGCCATACCTTTAGGGTTGACGTAGGAGTACATTATGCTTTGTCTTTCTGCGTTGCTTTGTACTTTTCCAAATTACTAGACATTTGCTGACTGATATCGCCTTTTGATTTCGCCGCCTGCTGGAATTTTACTTCCTTATCATCCATCTCCAGCAGTTCTGGAACGGTGACAAATCTGTAACCCTGCTTTTTCAGATCGGCTATAATATGCGGTAAAGCTTTAACTGTGTTGGAACGATCGCCTCCGCCGTCATGCATCAGCGCAATACCCCCAGGCTGTGCTTCTCTAAGTACATAGTTCGCTAGTGCATCTGGAGAGGGACGCCGCCAGTCGTTGGAGTCTGCTGACCACATCACGACCGCATACTTTTTACTTTTGGCATAATCAGCAACTCCATTATGTAAAAAGCCTCCTGGCGGTCGGAATAGAGTAGTTTTTACTCCAGTTAGTTTATATATCAGTGCCTCTGTCTGATCTATTTCACGAGCGGCACCTTCCTGGCTGAACTGACGATAACTGTGGCTCCAAGTATGATTAGCAAGAACGTGACCTTCTGCTAGCACTCGTTGCGTTAGTTGTGGATAAGTTTCCACGTTCTGCCCGATCTCGAAAAAGGTAGCTTTGATATTGTTTTTCTTGAGGATAGACAGTATTTGAACTGTGCTATCCGTCCAAGGACCATCATCAAACGTTAGAGCGATAACCTTGTCCTTTTTAGGGAGGTTTACATCTTCAAAAACTCTCCCCTGAAACTCTGCCGGAATCGGCAAGTTAAGTAATTCTTTTTTTGTTTCTTGCTCGATTGTGGCAATTACCTTACTTAACCCTTCACCTGGGAGTATGGAACCTGAAGTTGCTACCCCATTCTCCGCCGCTTTTCCATTACTGCTTCCTCCGCTTGTAGCTTGAGAAATTACCTGCTCAGAAGCTCGATTTTTAGGTACGAGCAGGGCAGTTACAGCAATACTAGCGACAGCAGCGACCAATATCAAACTCGTTCTTTGCCGAACCGACCATTTATTATTTCGCACCTCAGTTCTCCTTGATTGTTCCGAACAATTTAGTCATTATTTCTCAAAAGCTTACTGAAGTGTAACTGTGCTATGGTTTATTTTTACCAGCGCTGGGCGATTTGATGACGGCACCCCCTGAAGTTCCCCCGTCTCCAGGAAAAGATGAGCCAGGTTTTGCGGCTGACTGAGCCTTAAGTTCTTTGTCTGCCATATCCAGTAGTTCCGGGATGGTGACAAATTTGTAGCCACTCTTTTTCAGTTCAGCGATAATTTGAGGTAAAGCTTGAACTGTATGAGAGCGATCGCCGCCACCGTCGTGCATCAATACTATACCCCCAGGCTGAGCATCTTTGATTACATTGTGAATTAGTTTGGGCACAGAGGGACGGCTATAGTCTGTAGAGTCGGCTGACCATACGATGACCGCGTAATTCTCCTTTTTCACGTAGTCAACTACCCCATTATTTAGAATACCACCGGGCGGGCGAAAGATAGACGTTTTTACTCCGGTAATTTTGTAAATCAGGGCCGCCGTGTCATCAATTTCATGGGCGGCTGTGGTTTGATCCATTTTCCGGTACCAGTGGTGCCAAGTATGATTGCCAATAGCGTGTCCTTCAGCTACCACTTGTTCAGCAAATTGGGGATATTCTTTCAGTGGTTCGCCCACTATAAAAAAAGTTGCTTTGATATCATTTTTCTTCAGAATTTCCAGTATTTGCTGCGTACTATGGGGCCAGGGACCGTCATCAAACGTCAGAGCTATAACTTTATCTTGGTTAGGAAGTTCTACCTTTTTGAGGACTTCCTTCTTAAACCGCTCTGGTACTGAAAACGTCAGGAGTTCCGCTCTAGCGTCTCTATCCAACTGTGTAATTATATTACTTAAGCCCTGAATTGGCAGTTCGCTTTGGGTAGTTAATGTTTGGGCTTCTTTCGGCTGCTGAGCATGAGTTTCCTGAGCAGTGCTATGCTTCCAGGGTGCCCACATTCCAACACCCAAACTACCAGCGCAGACAGCGATAGCAATTAATGTTAGGCGCTGCCGTAACATTGATTTTTTGCGGTATATCAGATAAGGTCTTCTTTTTACTTTTCTAATCATAAACTTCAACGTCGGTATATAGGTTTTTCTGTACTAGCTAACTACGGTGAGGATGGGACTGTCATAATCTTACTTATAATTACCTTTACCCTTGGGCGATTTCTTGATATTGACTTTTGATAGAGGAGGTTTTTCTTCCATTGCTAACTTTTGGTCTTTATCCTGCATTTCTAGTATTTGAGACACAGTTACAAATCGGTAGCCGCGCTGCTTCAACCCATCAATAATTTGCGGTAAGGCAAGGATAGTCTTCGAGTGGTCACCACCTCCGTCATGTAGTAGCACAATTGCCCCTGAGAAGGCATTTTTTAGCACGTCGTTTACCAGTGTTGGCACTGAAACACCGCGACGGAACTCACTTGCCTCATCAGACCACATGGTAACAATATAGTTATGCTTTTTGGCGTAGTCAGCCACTCCATTATGCAGGAAACCGCCGGGAGGACGAAAGATCGACGTTCTGACTCCGGTAGTTTTGTATATCAGTGCCGTTGTATCCTCAATTTCACGGGCAGCAGTAGCTTCGGTTAGATGACGATACCAGTGGTGCCAGGTATGGTTGCCAATTTCGTGACCATCTGCTACCACTTTCTGGGCAAGCTGGGGATACTCTTGCAGGGCTGCTCCTACCATGAAGAATGTAGCCTTAATGTTGTTTTTCTTCAAGAGTTCTAGCACATTTAACGTTTGTTTAGGCCAGGGGCCGTCATCAAATGTTAGGGCAATGACTTTTTCTTTGTCGCTGAGTTTCGCCTGATAAACTATTTTCCCCTCAAGCTGGGCTGGCACAGAAGAGGAGGTTAACTCAACTGGGGCTGGTTGCTGCAACTCCTGAGTTGGTTGGGCAGTCGGTGCTGCTGTTTCCTCTCCACCTTCTGGGTTAACCTCCTGTGAATGCGTCTGTTGGCTTGCCAACTGGGAATTTTCCGCAACAGAGGTTAGTCGCAATATAGTAACACCCACAGTACCAGCAACAGCCGCCACCGAAAGCGTTATAATGCTCAGTTTCATCCACCCAATCAACCGTTCGCGATTTGCCACCCAAGGCTCTCCTACACTTCTGACAATGTTGACAATTAACGGATAAGAGTTTCCGGGCGAAAAGTCAGTTTTGTCTGACATCTAGAGTCACCGATGGACTGGCACGGCATCACAGCTTCTGATTGTACAGGCTGACAATCCGATCGGTAACTTCGGCAATACTAAGACTATCTGTTTGGATAGTGTGAGCATCAACGGCTTGTCGCAGTGGGGCTAAAGCACGGGTGCTGTCGAAAGCATCCCGGTCTATAATGGTTTGTTCCAATTGTTCTAAACTTATTTCTTTGAGCCCCTGATTTTTCAAGTCTTGCTGACGCCGCTCTGCCCGCTCATGAACTGAGGCGGTTAAAAAGATTTTCAGTTCAGCATCTGGAAAAACGTGAGTGCCAATGTCACGCCCTTCAACAACGACGCCTCCCTTCTTACCTAGACTCTGCTGAAGTCTAAGAAGTTCTCGCCGGACAACTGGCTGGGCAGCAATTACTGAGACTTTCGCCGTTACCTCCAGAGTGCGAATAGCTTGGGTAACGTCATGCTCGTTAATCCAAATTTTGGAGCTATCTTCCCCAAACCGAAGCAGGCACTGGCTAACTAACTCGGCTATGGCTGGTTCATCCTCTACTGATATTCCTGATTGTAGAACTAACCACGTCACAGCTCGGTACATCGCCCCTGTATCTAAATATAGCAGTCCTAAAGCTTTGGCTACCAAGCGAGCTACGGTAGATTTGCCAGCGCCAGCAGGACCATCGATCGCTATAATTGGCTTGCGGTGCCGAAGTAGCACATTGTCAATCAAGCGAGTATTACCTAGTCGGGCGGCAAGTGCTATTAGTCCTACTTCGTCAACGTCGTCTAATGGCGTCAAGGTATTGGGGTGAACCAGTTCCACATACTCTAACTGCACATCGGGAACCTTTGCTAATTCGGTTTTTACTGCTCCAACCAGGCTGGCGCGATCGCATATCAGAGATCGAAACACTTTCTCGGCTTGCTGCAAGCTGCGATATAATACCTGTGCTTGCTGTTTCTGCTCATCTGTTAGGTACTGATTTCGAGAACTGTATGCCAGTCCTGATGCCTCCCTAACAATCGGACAGCCAATAATCGACCCAGGAATTTTCAAATCTGCCGCCATCCGCTGAATAATGGCTAGTTGCTGGGCATCCTTCTGACCAAAATAAGCTCGCTCAGGCTGTACCAGATTTAACAGCTTTATTACTATTGTAGCCACGCCCTGAAAATGTCCTGGTCTAGAGAGCCCGCATAAAACAGATGTCATCGTTGCAGGTGGCACAACCTGAGTGATAGTTTGCTCAGGTGAGCTAGCAGCTATATTCTGCCCTGTACCCATTTCTTCAGGAGTGGGAGCAAAAATCGCATCAACATCCGCCTGTTGACACATTTGCCCATCCTGTTCTAACTGGCGAGGGTATTTTTGAAAATCCTCCGTCGGTCCAAACTGGAGCGGATTAACAAAGATACTGACAATAACAATATCATTCTCCTGTCTCGCCCGTTGAATCAAGCTTAAATGACCAGGGTGCAAAGCTCCCATCGTCGGCACTAAGCCAAC
Organism: Oscillatoriales cyanobacterium PMM_0019; assembly: GCA_949127975.1. GTDB lineage: Bacteria > Cyanobacteriota > Cyanobacteriia > Cyanobacteriales > CASBRB01 > CASBRB01. The sequence continues at coordinate 17,017 of CASBRB010000439.1, forward strand.
GAACTTGCCGTGCCGATTTTTTTCTAAGTAGCAGCGTATTGCCGCAGTTGTCTTAAACAGGCGCACCCCAACCCCCATTTAGTGCAGGCCTTCAGCATTTTAACTGTTGCTTTCATCCGAGTAAAGAAACCCGGTTTCTGCGGATTGTTACCAGTTATAGCAACAGCGAAAGGCGGTTAGGACATTCTCTCAATCTCAAATCCAGTCACAGTAAGGGCTTTACTCCTGACTCCTGACTTCTGACTCCTGACTCCTGCTTTATTGTCGATTTGCTGCCGTTTCCAGGGAACCTAAAACATCTAAACGCACTGGTGCAGTGCCGCTGTCTAGCATTCCTAACTCAATGGCAGCACCTTTGGAAAGGTCAATAATCCGCCCTTGGACGTAAGGACCGCGATCGTTAATGCGTACAATAACGGAACGACCGTTATTCAAGTTTGTCACTCGCAGTTTGGTGCCAAAAGGTAAAGTGCGGTGGGCGGCTGTCATTGCATTTTCGTTGAAGCTTTCACCACTGGCACTCTCCCTACCGTTACTTTCATAACCATACCAAGAGGCGATCCCCGTACCTTGGTAGCGAACTGTTGCTTCGGGAGCAACCTGGGGCGAGGGGGGATTTGGTGCAGTGGCAAGTTCTTTTAGGGGTGGAGCGTTGCCCATTAGGTATCGGAGTCGATTAGTTGCTTGTAGGGCATCTGTGGCGAAGTTTTTAGTTGTCTCCGGCAATCGCGTTTTCCCGTTGATTTGCACCAGATCCTCGCTACCCACTTTTATGGTGTAGCAGTTACAGGCGGGATTTACGATCGCGACTATGGAATTAGCATCTAAGTGCTGTAGGTTCAGTTGATTTAGCTTTTCGGCAACCTGGGTTGCTCTCAAAAACGGCTCGGAAGGAGAATTCTTACTATCCGACTGCTCGCGGGAACCAATAAAAGTCAGGACGGGAATATTGTTTACATAGAGCGTTGCTGCCTGATTGCCTTCTAATTCATGGCGAGCAACTTTAGCTATTACTGCCCCCGGCTGGGCGGGTGAAGGAGGTGGTACGACAATGATAGCTTGAGCAGGAGGCTGATTGCTATTACTTGGCAGTGCTGTTGAGGGTTCGTTCACCAACTGCGCTACTAAATGGTTGGTATGGGAACTTTGGGAAACAGCCGATAGTTGCTCCGCATGACTGGATGATGTTGTCCCCAGGATGGTGGTGACTACGGCAGCACCTAGTCCGATACAAAATCTTTGATTCATAGAGCCATTGTGAAACGTCACTTTGAGATCGAGTTTGAGATTTTTTCCTTAACTCGTACTCGTTCCGCGTTCATCTTGTGTGAGAGGAACTGAACCAGCCTACCACGAACTTTTTGGGTTGCCAATTGGCAATATCCCGTAGGGAATAGCAATTTTAGTAAAAAATTGAATAGGCGATCGACCCAGAGTTACAGTTTTACTAGGGTTTAGTGGTTTTGGGAGCTTTTCTGAACCAAGGGATGCCAATTTCATTAAAATAATTAATCTTTGGTATTAGTATGGATTATCGACAAGCAGGTGTAGACGTTGAAGCGGGTAGAGCTTTTGTAGATAAAATCCGCAATCTGGTGGCAAGTACCCATCGCCGTGAGGTGTTGGGTGGGCTGGGAGGCTTTAGTGGTTTGTTTCAGTTGCCTAGCGGCTTGAAAGAACCAGTGTTAGTTTCTGGTACTGATGGCGTTGGCACCAAGCTGAAAATAGCCCAAGCTATCAACCGCCATGACACTATTGGGATTGACTTGGTAGCGATGTGCGCCAATGACGTCTTGACATCGGGGGCAGAGCCGCTATTTTTTTTGGATTATTTGGCTACTGGCAAACTGAATTCAGAGCAGTTGACTCAGGTGGTTGCTGGTATTGCGGAAGGTTGCCGTCAATCTGGGTGTGCCCTCTTGGGTGGAGAAACTGCCGAAATGCCAGGTTTCTACCAGTTAGGAGAGTACGATTTGGCGGGTTTTTGTGTGGGAATTGTGGAAAAAAGCCAGATTTTAGATGGCTCTAAGGTGCAAGTAGGGGATGTAGCTCTAGGTTTGGCAAGCCTTGGTGTTCACAGTAATGGTTTCAGTTTAGTGCGGAAGATTGTCAGCTCGAGCGCTTTTAATTGGGACACTTGCCCAGAAATTTTAGGCGGTAAAAGTTTAGGAGAAGTATTATTGACACCGACGCAGATTTATGTTAAGCCCGTGCTTGAAGCCCTTCGTGCTGGTTTGGATATTCATGGCATGGCTCACATCACAGGTGGTGGTTTACCAGAAAACCTGCCTCGCTGCCTAGGAGAGAATCAATCTGTACAAATTAGTACTAACAGGTGGGTGATTCCACCAATTTTTAAGTGGATAGCTGAAGCTGGGGAAGTGGCTCTAGGTGTCATGTTTAATACTTTCAATATGGGCATTGGTTTTGTGCTGCTAGTACCGCCAGAACAGGCAGAGCAAACTATCACTTGGTTTGCATCCCGTAACATCGACGCTTATTCCATTGGCGAAGTAATTACTGGCACTGGTAACTTAGTAGGAATCCCCGATTAGCTGTGTGCTAGGCAAGTATCTAGGTTCGTAGTGAGGACTTTAGTCCTCATAACCTGTGTGCGAGGCAAGTATCTAGGTTCTTAGTGAGGACTTTAGTCCTCATAACGTAGTATAAAATATATAGACTTATTGAACAGGTAGGAGAGAACAATATGACTAATACTTCCTCTAAACGCATTGCACATCGCGGAAGAATATTTCCAGAATACACCATACCACCGGAAGAACTAGCCAGACGCCAAGCGGAACGAGAAGAATTTTATCGGCGTTGCCGGATAATTTTTGATCGAGTCTGCCCCGATTTGATAGATAAGCATTACGATTGGTTTATTATCATTGAGCCCGATAGCGGCGACTACTTCATTGATGTATCGAAAGAGGAGGCGAACCAAAAAGCTCGTCATCAGCACCCTGATGCTTGGCTGGGTGTCTTCCGTATTAACGAAACCGGAGCTTGCGGCAGAATATGATTTCAGGCGAGTTTGGCAGTAATGGAGAGCTGTTGTTTGAAATTGAATTGATTACTGCTGATGAAGATAGGTTTCCGATTGAGGTACTACTAGATACGGGTTTTAGCACTGGCTGGCTGGCGATTAACTCTCAAGACATAGTTGTATTAGGGTGGCCTCTAATAAAAAGTAGAGAAACTATGCAGACAGCAAGGGGCGAGGAGCTTTTTGATATCTATGCCGGAAAAGTTCGGCTAGATGGACAGGCGTTTGATATTCCAGTTGTTGCTGGAAATGAGCTTACTGAAAATTTACTGGGTTTGCAGTGGCTAAAAACGCTGCGGCTGGTAGTGGACTTTCCAGCAGGAGTACTGACACTAGGGTAGTATCGAAGGCTCAAGCACTTCTGATTTGCTAGTCTTAGTATAAAATATATAGACTTATTGAACAGGTAGGAGTCAGGAGTCAGGAGTAAGAATCGGATTTCTCTTTCTCCCCTTCTCCCTTGATGGGAGAAGGGGTGGGGGGATGAGGGTGAAAAAGCCCTGCTACACTACTGATACTGTTAGCAAATTGACTTTCAACAGAGAGAAATCTAAGGTTTTCACACCTTTTTGTTGGGTTTCGTTCCTCAACCCAACCTACAACGTTTATCCTCAAAGGCTTCAACAGAGGGAAACCTAAGGTTTTCTCTCATGTCAACTGATGTATTCTTGCAGTGCTTTCACTTCCAGTGGTTTGGATTGCAACGATCGAATCGCTGCTGTAGTAGCTTTGGCACCAGAAATAGTTGTCACCAGGGGAATTTTGTAAGATAAAGCAGTGCGACGGATGGTACGACCATCAGCAGCATCAGATCGATCGCCAGAGGGTGTAGTAATAATTAACTGAATCTTCTGATTTTTGATCGAATCGACAACGTGAGGGCGTCCTTCATGGAGTTTCAGCACTAACTCGATATCCAGCCCATGCTGTTTGAGAACCTTGCGAGTACCTTCTGTGGCTACAATATGGAAGCCCAACTGGATCAGATCTTGCACTACAGGCACAACTGATACTTTATCGCGATCGCTCATTGACACAAATACTGATCCAGAAAGGGGTAAACGCTGCCCTGCGGCTAATGATGCTTTGGCAAATGCCTGCCCAAAGTCCATGTCAATGCCCATCACCTCACCTGTGGAGCGCATTTCTGGCCCCAAAATGGTGTCGCTGCCAGGGAATTTCTCAAACGGCAATACCGCTTCTTTAACTGCTATGTGACTGGGGATAACCTCTTGTGTGAAGCCGAGGGACTCTAAAGTTTTACCAGACATTATCTGGGATGCTATCGCCGCTAGGGGTACACCAGTAGCTTTGGCAACGAAGGGCACAGTACGCGAGGCGCGGGGGTTGGCTTCTATGATGTAAACTTGCTCACCTTGGATGGCAAACTGGATATTCATCAACCCTATTACTTTTAACGCTTTGGCTAGCTGTACTGTCCAAGTGCGTATGGTGTCAAGAACACTATTCGACAGGGAAACATACGGCAAAGAGCAAGCAGAGTCGCCAGAGTGAATCCCAGCTTGTTCAATATGCTCCATGATCCCGCCAATTACTACCCTGCCAGTTTGGTCTGCGATCGCGTCCACATCCACTTCGATCGCATTCTCCAGGAACTTATCCACTAAAATAGGATGATCTGGCTCCACCTGCACCGCATACCTCATGTACCGCTCTAATTCTGTATCTGAATATACAATCTCCATTGCTCGTCCCCCTAAAACATAGGAAGGACGCACCACTACTGGATAGCCAATCTGACGCGCTACTATTTGGGCATCTTCGTAAGAACGAGCCATCCCATTGACAGGCTGTTTGATGTCTAGTTCCCGGAGAATTTTTTCAAACCGCTCCCGGTTTTCAGCAATGTCGATGGATTCTGGAGAAGTTCCCCAAATCTTGGTAATTTGTCCTGGGTTTTCTGCTAATGACGAATTTAAGTATTCTTGCAGGGGTAAAGCCAGCTTCAAGGGTGTTTGACCGCCAAATTGGACGATAATTCCTTCAGGGTTTTCTGCTTCGATGATGTTGAGGACGTCTTCTTTAGTGAGGGGTTCAAAGTAAAGGCGATCGCTCGTATCATAATCAGTAGAAACTGTCTCTGGATTAGAGTTAACCATAATCGTCTCAAACCCTTCTTTACGCAGGGAGTAGGACGCATGGCAACAACAATAATCAAATTCAATTCCCTGCCCGATGCGGTTGGGACCACCCCCCAAAATCATCACCTTACGCTTAGATGATGGCAGCACCTCCGATTCTTCTTCGTAAGTAGAATAGTAATAGGGAGTCATTGCTTCAAACTCGGCAGCACAGGTGTCTACTAGCTTATAAACTGGCACTACGCCTAGCTGCTTGCGATATAACCGCACTTCATCTTCTTTCGTCTTGGTAGCAAAAGCAATTTGGCGATCGCTAAAGCCTTGGCGCTTGATTTCCCACATCTGCTCTTGCGTCAAATCTTTGAGCGGGGTACGCTTGAGGAATTTTTCGGTTAATAAAATTTCCTCCATTTTATGGAGAAACCAGCGATCGATGTTGGTTAACTCGTAGATTTCTTCGAGCGACATACCTAATAGCAAGGCGTGACGCACAGTGAAGATGCGCTCTGGATTAGGTGTGCGCAACCCTGCCCGTACTTGATCAAAGGCAGGTAGTTGTTCAGAGCGATCGCAGCCCCAGCCAGCACGCCCAGTTTCTAGGGATCTCAACGCCTTTTGGAACGATTCAGCGAAGGTGCGCCCGATTGCCATTGCTTCCCCTACTGACTTCATCTGCGTTGTCAGCGTCGATTGGGAACCCGGAAACTTTTCAAAGGCAAACCGGGGAATTTTAGTCACCACATAGTCAATCGTCGGCTCAAAGGATGCAGGTGTCTTTTTAGTAATATCGTTGGGAATTTCGTTGAGCGTGTAACCTACCGCTAACTTAGCCGCAAACTTGGCAATTGGGAAGCCAGTAGCCTTTGACGCCAAAGCAGAACTGCGGCTGACGCGGGGGTTCATCTCAATCACAATCATATCACCGTTGAGGGGATTGACGGCAAACTGAATATTAGAGCCACCTGTTTCCACACCTATCTCGCGGATGATTTTAATCGAAGCATCCCGCAATCGTTGGTACTCTTTATCAGTCAGGGTTTGCGCTGGTGCTACAGTAATCGAGTCTCCGGTGTGGATGCCCATCGGATCGATGTTTTCAATGGAGCAGATAATCACAACGTTATCTGCTAAATCGCGCATCACTTCTAGCTCGTACTCTTTCCAGCCCAGTAGTGACTGCTCGACGAGAATTTGGGATACTGGAGAGGCATCAACACCACCTTGAGCCATTTCTTCAAATTCTTCCTGGTTGTAGGCAATGCCACCACCAGTGCCGCCGAGGGTAAAGGCGGGGCGAATAATCAGGGGGTAGGAGCCAATTTGTTGAGCGATGGCTTTGGCTTCATCCAGATTTGTGGCAATTCCTGAGGGGCAAACTGCCACTCCGATCTTCTGCATGGCTTCTTTAAACAGTAGCCGATCTTCTGCCTTTTTAATTGCTGGTAGTTTTGCCCCAATTAATTCTACACCGTACTTCTCCAAAACCCCATTTTCTGCTAGGGTGACGGCAAGGTTCAGGGCGGTTTGACCCCCCATTGTGGGCAGCAAAGCGTCTGGGCGCTCCTTGGCAATTACTTTTTCCACCATTTCCGCTATCAGCGGTTCGATATAGGTGCGATCGGCTGTTTCCGGATCGGTCATAATCGTGGCTGGGTTAGAGTTTACCAGCACTACTTCGTATCCTTCCTCGCGGAGGGCTTTACAGGCTTGAGTTCCAGAATAATCAAATTCACAGCCTTGTCCAATCACAATCGGGCCAGAACCCAGTAGTAGTATTTTATGGAGGTCGTTGCGGCGTGGCATAGACGTTAATCGTAGGATGACAGTTTTGAAGTCCAGTTCATTTTGACACTCCCCGGTCGTCATACACGGGGATTCTTGGTTCGCAGAGCGAACTTGCCCATGCTGAGTTTCCTCAACACAAGTAGCGGTTCCCTCTCCCCAAGCGTTTAGTGGGTCGTCCCACCAAGTTCCCGTATGCCCTACGGTACTTAATCCACGTTTTAATATGTTGATAGCGGCATTAAAATCTCTGTCTAGTTCGCACCCGCAAGCACATTTATGGGTGCGAGTACTTAGAGATTTTTTGACTATGGTTCCACAATTTGAGCATTCCTGGGACGTATAATGTGGTGGTACAGCAACTGTCACCTTCCCCATTTTCTGCCCAAAACGTTCTAACCATTGTCGGAATTGATACCAACCAGCATCATTTATCGACTTAGCCAGACAGTGGTTTTTAACTAAATTTCGTACCTTCAAATCTTCATAGGCTACCAAATCGTTAGATTGGATTACGCAACGCGCCACTCTCTTAGCATGTTCTTCACGTTGCCTACTTATTTTGAGGTGCTGTCTTGCTACTCGATTTCTAGCTTTATGATAATTGCTAGACTGTTGCTGCTTATTCCGCTTTCTTTCCTTACTGTATTTTCTGGAAAGGCGGCGTTGCAGTTTTCTTAGTCTCCTTTCTCCTTTACGATAAAAATTTGGGTTTGGCTCTGCATACCCAGTCGAATCCGTGTAAAACGATGCTAGTCCAACATCCAAACCAATAGCCCGGTTTGTTGGCTCCGAGTCAATTTTGGGCGCGTCTATCTGAATTACAAACTGGCAATAATAACCATCTGCACGTCTAACTAAGCGCACTCGCTTTATCTGGTCGATCTGATAATAATTCAGATCGTAAGTACCAATGAGTTTAAAAGAGCCAATCCTTTTTTTATCGGTAAAGGTTATCGTTTTCCTGTTCTCAGACAGCTTCCAGCCACTGGTTTTGTACTCAACCGACCTGCCGTGCTTCCTGAATTGGGGGTATCCCTTCTTACCAGGAATCTTGGCTTTGCAGTTGTCAAAAAACCTCTTTATAGCTGCCCACGCTCTCTCTGCTGCTGCTTGACGTGCCATTGAGTTTAAATCGTCGGCAAATTTATATTCAGCAGCTAAGACCTTACAGTATGCACTTAAGTCATACTGACTAATGCTTTTACCTTCCATCCAGAGTCTAATACATTTATTTCTAACAAAAAGAGCAGTCCGTATTGCTTCTTCTATGGCGACGAACTGCTGTTTTTTGCCTTTGATTTTAAACTCTAGGATGGTTGTGGACGACATGAGCCTTACACGCGATTTAGTTTTTATGGTAAACTATAGCTTTTAAGTTTGTCAAGTCTTTCTGGCGAATGAATTCGCCGTGTCGTCTTTCATCCCCCGGTTAAAACACGGGAGCTTTCAGACTCCCGGACTTCTTTAGGTAAGGGGTTTCTTGCCTGCCATCACTGGTTGCCAAGGGCTATTTCAAGGTTTCTTGACAAAAGTGACCTTTTTTAACGATCAAGCCATCAGTCCAGAAAACTGTGTATCTGTCAGTAAACGTGGGTTGGTAGGATCGGAGCCACTGTAACTACTGGGTGTAATACCTGTCTTATAGGCACTGTAATTATTGTAACTGGTACTGTTGTAACTAGATGCTCCGTCGCCCTTAGTGCCACCGAAGGCTGCCCAATCAGTTTCTTTATCCTCATTAAACCAGCTAACCATCTTAACATTCTTGTTAACAGCGTAGTTAAAAAAGTCATTCATCCACTGTGACTTAGCAGCTACACTGGTGCCATAACTTGTCGAAGTTGAACTGCCGACTTCAGTAATAGCGATCGGTCTTGTAGAGAAAGCTTTTAGGCTATTTATCATCGGGTCAAAAACTTGGTTTGGTGTTTGCCAACTAGACCAGGTTTGACTGTTTCCCCAATTATAGCCATCGATCGCTACCCAGTTAACATAAGCATCACCTGGGTATAAAGCCTGAGCGTTATAGCCACCAACATCTAAGTTATTCACACACCACACCCACTGGACGTGGCTAGTATCTAATCCTTTATTATCAAAAATGGTTTTGACGTGTATCCACATATTTTTGTAATCTTGGGGAGTACTACCTCCCGCAGCAGGACTCCACGGATACCAGTTACCGTTCATTTCGTGCCCTAAGCGGATATAGGCACGGCGATCGTCACCTGTATTGTAACTTTTGTCTGCTCCACCTAGAAAAGTTTTTAATTGGTCTGCCCAATTATTGATGTAAGCATCGTACTGCCCGTTAGCTATCAGTGCATCGATATTGTTAGGCGTGGTGGAGCCAGAGGTAAAAGGTTCCCAAGTAATCATCGGAACGTTTTGATTGTTCCAAATATTGGGAAGCTGTTGGGTAAACAGGTTGTTCATCACTGTGGTATCATTTGCCCAGTTAGTGAACATATTGACTACAGCGTCCTTCTTACCTTGCCAGCTTTCCATAGCTTTAACTTGATCCATATTCCAGCCCTGGTTGCCGTAGTATACCCCCAGTAATGGGTCTTTTACGGGCGTATTTGAGGGGGCGGCTGTGGGACTGGGAAGATTAGGGATTTGTGTAGCGCTCAAGTCTAGTTCATATCTTATAGAGGTTATAGGTGTCTCTGGGTAAATTTTAAGGTAGTAGGTTCCTGTAGGGAGATCGAGACTAACCGATTCTGGTGGTACCCCTGTGTTTGTGGAACTTGGGATAACTTCTCCTTTGCTATTTAGCACTTGGACATCTAAAGTTGCCCGTTGAGTATGAACTGAAAGGCTAAAGTGACTGTTCTTTTCAATATCAAAAGCGTAGTATTTATTAGGTTGTGACCAATTAATCGCATCAGCGTAAGTACCATTTTGAGTACCTAGATTGATGTGAAAAGCAGTATTTAAGGTATTGCCAGCAGTTTCTATATAATGAGAAGCTATCTGGGTAAAATTATTAGAACTACTGAAGCTTAACTTGGATTTATTGGGATGTATATCACCAATAATATTTTTATGTTGCGTCGGATTTATATTTAAACTATTATCTGTTCCTAAATTATCTTTTTTACTGTTTAATTCTGTTGAACTCTGCATTTTTAATTAGCCAATATTAAAATTATTACTTTCTAAGTATAAAATTTAAATACTGAGATAGCATCAGTGTTTACACGTATTTTTTCCGAACAGGATTTACGCACTGCCACTACATATAGCGATATAGCGGTTGGTAGGGGTAAGAATTCACCCAATCCCAGTCCCTTACCTTTACCCTATGGTTGCCCCCATATATGCTGATGAGGAAGCAACGCGAAAAAGGGCTAAAGCCCTCACTACAAACTTTTTCGTTCGTAGGGGCAATCCCCCCGTGGTTGCCCTGGGCTTTAGCCCTTACTGAGAAAGCTATGGGGCTTTTGGCGCTAAATATCACTTTTTTGCGTTGCTCCCGCTGATGAAAAAGATGTGAAATTTACCTAATTGAAAAGGCTTCGTTAAATCTGCGAGATATAGGCTCAATCAAGAAAGTTAAAATAGATTTCTTCCCAGTGATAATTTCTCCACTAGCAGACATACCTGGAGTAAAGGGGACATCTTCACCTCGAACCCTAATTGAGTGTCGAGAGATCTTAATTCTGGTAGGGAAAACCAAACCTAAGTCTTTATCAATAATTGCATTCGGACTAACTTCAACCACCTCGCCCTCAATAGTGCCAAATTCCTGATACGGAAAGGTTGCCATTTTTACCTTAGCTTTCATTTTTTTAGCAATAAACCCAATATCGCGGTTGAGGACTTTAACTTCTAGTACTAAATCTTCTCCTTCTGGCAGGATCGATAACAACTCCTCTCCTTGTTGCACAGGTCCCTTGGTTGCCTTAACACTATATATAGTACCTGACACGGGTGCTGTGATGGTTTCAATTTGGCGCTGTTTTTTCGCTTGTTCTAGCTTACCGACAACAGTTGTCAGTTCTTCTTTGCGCTTATTGATTTGAGTCAGAATGTCAGTCTGTCGCTCAGACGGTATCCGAGCTGCCTGATTACTAGCAGATTGATAACCTTGTTCCGCTTGATTAATTTCTTGTTTTTGAGAATCAATGTCTTTCTGTAGAGACTTGACTTTATCCTTAGCCTCAGTGACTTTATCGTTAGCCTTAGTGATATCGTCTTGAGCCCTAGTGACGTCGGCTTCCGCCCTAATTAATCTTTCTTGTGCATCCAGTAAATCGTTTCGAGTTACAGCACCAGGAGTTAGTAGCCCCTCCATAGATTTTACTCTTTTTTGGGCGAGAGTAAGGTTTTCTTGAGCTTTGGGGAAAAGGCTTCTAGTATTAACAAGGTTAGTTTCAGCATTAGCTTGGTTAACTTGGGCATCAACGAAGTTTTCTTGCAGACGACTTAAGCGGGCGTTAGCTCCATTAATTTTAGCAATTTGGCTATTCGCATCGGCCTTAGCAGCAGAGTAGTGATCTGAAAATTCCCGCGCACGAGAGCTTAAAAGTTGATCTTGCAGAGAAGTCCCGGCAGTTGTAGCTCCGGTTCGTTCTGCTTCCAGACGATCTAAATCTTCTTGAATTTTCTTAGCTTGTTCAGTGAGGGAATTAACATCTGTTTGGGGTAAGCTAGGGTCACGTTCAATCAAAACTTGATCTTTTTGGATGTGTTCGCCCTCTTTGACTTTAACAGCAACAACTGTACCACCGCCAAGCGATCGCACTGGGCGTACCTGCGTGTTAGGAACCAACTCACCAGCGGCAGTCGCAACCTCATCCACTTGACTAAAATGAGCCCAGGCGATCGCACTAAATAGTAGTAAACTAATGGTGCCTGCTAATAACCGGGTATAGAGTGGCGGCAATTCTTTAACTGCCTTACCTAATTCGTAGGAAAGATATTCCTCTCGATTAGCAAATTGCTGTTTAGTTTGACGAGATTGAGCAGGAGAAGAATCTATGGGAGATTGCATATATTTGATGATGGGTGATAGGGGGAGTTTCCAATTTTTGCAAGAAGCAGGACTAACGCAGCTACACTACATATAGCGTTCGTAGGGGCAATCCCCCTGTGGTTGCCCCTATATATGCCATTCTGCATAAGTATTGCAGGACTACATATAGCGGTTCGTAGGGGCAATCCCCCTGTGGTTGCCCCTATATATGCTGTGTTATTTAACTTTCTACATAGCGCCGCAAGTAGGTTTCTAGAGATTCCATCCTGATGTTAAAAATTGCTTCTAGACGTTGAATTTCATCTGGAGTGCAGAAAAATTCATTATCCAGTAAAGTCCGCAGAGTACCGAGGGCTGTTTGAGCCTGGGGATTTAACAGCCCAACCACACTTCTAACCCCATCAAACACTAAAAGTGGCGGGTTAATTATAATCGGCTCCTGGTTGAAAATACGACTAAAGATGCGAGGAATATCTTGGCGTTGTAAAATATCTGGTCCTCCCACTGAAAAAATTTCATTTCGGGCGCGTTCAACACTAACAGAGTCCACAGCAATTCGTGCTAAGTCATCGGTACTGACAATAGAAGTACGGCTTTTGGGATCGCCAATCAGTAGGTAAATTCCTGTCTGCTGAAAACGTTCAGCTAGGGGCAAGAGATTTGAGGCAAAACCAGAAGGGCGCAGGATGGTATAATTTAATCCACTTGCTTGCAGATATCGTTCCACTGCCCGCTTTGCCTTAAAAACGGGCGAGTCCTCATATCCTCTATCAACTCCTAGTACAGAAGTGAAAACAAAATACTGGACGCCAACTTCTTTAGCTTGGTCGATTAACTCAATATTAGCGCGGTAATCCAGCGATTGGGCATTACCATCAGAGCCATGAGCGCTGATGATGTACTGGACACCCTTACAAGCTTTCTGAATATCCTTATCGTGTTGCAAGTCACCAATGAAAATCTCGGCTCCTCGGTGTTCGAGTTCCCCGTAGCGAGACATCAGGCGAACAAACGCCCGCACTGGCATCTCCCGTTCCCGTAACAGCCGCACAATCCGGCGTCCTAATCCTCCCGTTGCTCCGGTTACTAGAAACATGAAGGTACTTCCTGATTACAACTTCCTCTAGCTAATCTATCAATACTGGCGGAAATTGGCATAGTCGCGGCGGGGCGTAGCCCAGCTTACTAAGTTGAGCGCGGTTCATAGTAAGGTAGGCACAATTAAACGTTTACTCCCTTCCCACCAAAATAATTGGATAGTCATAATCTAAATATTCACCTTTATCAATTCCGATGCCCAAACCAGCCGATATTGGCAGCAAGCGATTAATCAGCCTCGCACCCGACATCTGGGTGAGATGGGCAACCCAGATACCTGACATTGTCGCCAGAGAGGTTATCACCTCAGAATTTCAATGGCTCAGTCGTGAAAGCGACGTATTAGTGAAAGCTTTTAGTCCCCAATATGGGGAATTTTTGGTACTCAACGAATTACAACTACGCTATAAGTCGAATATGCCCAAACGGATGCGGGCTTATGCAGCATTGGCAGAAGAAAAGGAAAACCTGCCTACCCTCCCAGTGCTGATAAACATCCTGCGAGAAGGTAATGTGGAAATTCCCACTCGCTACGAGTCTGAATTTGCCGGATTACAAGCGCGGCAAGACTATCGCGTAATAAATATGTGGGAAGTGGATGTGGAGATAGCCTTTACAGATGCCTTCTCGCCTCTGTTACCATTTGTGCCTGTACTCAAAGGTGGTGCTAAAGAATCCACCGTACAATCAGCTCTGCGAATCTTACGTGCTGATGAGCGCTTAAGGGACTTTGAGACAGTGATGGCGTTTTTTGCTAGCTTCGTATTAGAAAGTTCTGTAGTTCGACAAATAATGAGGTGGGATATGGCAGTGTTGCAGGAATCCCCTTGGTATCAAGAGATATTGAATACAGGAGTTCAGCAAGGGCTTCAACAAGGGCTTCAGCAAGGGCTTCAGCAAGGTGTTCAGCAAGGAGTCCTGTCTGGGATTGAATTAGCTTTAGAGCTAAAATTTGCTACTTCCGGGTTAGAGCTGTTGCCAGCAATATCTCAGATTTCTGATTTAGAGCGATTAAAAGCAATTCAGCGGGCAGTGCTGACAGTAACCAC
>CASBRB010000440.1 GCA_949127975.1 Oscillatoriales cyanobacterium PMM_0019
CTAAGCGCCTAGGCGCAAATAAACTCAACTATGTTAACTTTAGATAAGGTGGCTAATTTAGCTCGATCGCATAACCAAAATTGATAAGCGATCGCTCCACAGATAGTAGTATAAAAATCCGAATCAAATTTCTAACCAAAGCTAAGTAGGAATAAAACTATATAGTTTTATTCCTACTTAGCTTTTTGGGAAAATTAGCTAAATAAAAAAACAACCCGCGCGATATTTTTACAAATAAACTGCCACGCATTTAATTTTTTTGCCCAAACACCTTGGATCTAGGACTAAAGACTGAAGGGCTGCAAAATATTCAATGCGAGTTGCTCCGCAGCTGATTAAGAAGAATTAAATTTAAATCTTGACGTACTATATTGTCCTCGTTCACCTCTCGATTGGACTGCTGACATTACAGCGCAGGCCAAGTCATATTCATCCTCAAACATTTGTCCACCGAGTTCGATAGTTTTGAGTTGCTGCCATTCGTGTTCAATTTGATTCATTTCCGAACAATATTTCGGTAAAAATAACAGATATAGACCTTGACTTTCCCACTCAGATTGTTTAGCCAGAGCAATTTTACTTGTATGTGCAGAACCATTATCTTGTACAATAACTGTAATCCGACCAGTTCTGGCTAAATTATTGGCAGATTTTTGGGCTTCCCAGTCCATCAATTTTATGTAGTCATCACTCCTAAAACCGCCCAGAACTAGCCCATAATCAAAGCTTACACCTGGTTGCCACAAACCAAAAATGCTTAATCGTCTACCTCTACGTGAAGTTTGTTCTAGACGTTTTCTTTGTCCTCTTTTTATGTAACTATAACTAACAGAACCCCATAAGCAGAACCCTGATTCATCTAAATATTTTATAACAATATCTCCTGTAGCTGCTGCTAATTGTAGCATATCTAAGTCAGCCTGCTTGATTTTGCGCTGCTGAATATTTTGCTTATCTTTTGTACTCTGACGGGTTCTTTTCCAAATTATCCCTTTTTTTTTTAGTACTCGCCGGATGCGATCTGGGCTTAGATTAACTTGGCGCTCGTCACGCAATTTTTCTGCTAATTGCTTACTATTGTAGGTTCGTGGCTCCTGCTCTAAACATTGCTCTATATAAATAATATCTGCTGGTTGCCAGTGTCGTTTTCTTCCTGGACGGGGTGTGTCCCATAATCCCGCTAATCCTTTAGAGTTCCAACGATGAATGGTCTCCCTCACTGTGTCTTTTGCCCAATTGAAATGTGAAGCAATCTTTTCGACTTTCCATCCATGAGCATTTAAGCGCAATACTGCGGCTCTATCTTTGGTCCGTTGAGGAACGCCTTGAGCCGCTCTTAGCTCAAACAGGATACGGTCTTCTTCCGGGGTTAAAAAGATTCTTAGCCTCGCACCCATAACTTTTTATCCAACCACCCAACCTTTGTAAAGACATCTTAACATAGTTGAGTTTATTTGCGCCTAGGCGCTTATATAAATAATAAATCGATGTTAAATGGCTCTGTTAGCAATAGTAAATCTCGTGTGGTTGTTATTGGTGCTGGGATTGGTGGGTTAACAGCAGGGGCGTTACTAGCTCGTCGGGGCTACCAAGTCTTAGTTTTAGAACAAGCACTGGTGCCAGGGGGATGTGCTTCCACTTTTAAACGCAGGGGATTTACGTTTGATGTGGGAGCTACTCAGGTGGCTGGGCTGGAACCGGGTGGGATTCACCACAGGATTTTTGATGAACTAGAGATTGACATCCCAGAAGCGATGCCCTGCACTCCAGCCTGCGCTGTCTACCTACCGGGAGAATCAGAACCGATTAACGTTTGGCGCGATCCTCATCAGTGGCAGGCTGAACGACAGCGTCAGTTTCCTGGTAGCGAACTGTTTTGGCAGTTGTTAGCAAAATTGAAAGAAGTTAGTTGGGAATTTCAATCTCGCTCACCCGTGCTGCCTGCACGCTCGTTATGGGACTTTTGGCAGTTGGCGACCGCTGTTCGCCCTAGTACCATGATTACGCTGCCTTTTACCTTTTTAACGGTACTCGATGCCTTAAGGCTATTTAAACTGGGCTCCAGGCAGCGGTTGAGAACGTTTCTGGATTTGCAACTAAAACTATACTCACAGGTAGATGCGCGAGAAACTGCCTTGTTATATGCAGCGACGGCTCTGGGCGTATCTCAGGAACCTCTTGGGCTGTTTCATCTGAAAGGTAGTATGCAGGTACTAAGTTCGCGCCTTGTCGAAGGCTTGGAAAAATACGGAGGTAAGCTGCTGATGCGTCATACAGTTGAACATATCAATGTTGAACGAGATGGCGCATCTAGCGTTGTTATTCGTAACCAAAATACGGGTGAAGTTTGGACTGAGCCAGCTCAGCACGTTGTGGCTAATGTCACCGTACAAAATTTGGTGCAACTGTTGGGAGAAAACGCACCCCCAGGTTTTAAACAGCGGGTGGATAAATTGCCACCTGCGTCTGGTGCTTTTGTGGTATACTTAGGTGTTGACG
This sequence comes from Oscillatoriales cyanobacterium PMM_0019, assembly GCA_949127975.1. Classification (GTDB taxonomy): domain Bacteria; phylum Cyanobacteriota; class Cyanobacteriia; order Cyanobacteriales; family CASBRB01; genus CASBRB01. The sequence continues at coordinate 2,500 of CASBRB010000440.1, forward strand.
AAAAGGCTTGTCCCCAAAATTGTCCACCTCACTTGCAGTTTCTCTACGATTACTCAGAGCCAATTGGGGAGAATAATTCTCTGTTTGTCTCAGTTAGTCAACCTGGAGATGGTCGCGCCCCAGCGGGTAAAGCGACAATTATTGCCTCAAGTTTTACAGATACTAGAAAGTGGTGGCAATGTGCGGATTATCAGGCACTTAAGCACCAGTATACAGAAGAAGCGATCGCTCGTCTCTCGCAATTTTTCCACCTCACACCAGAAACCATCCTGCACGTAGAAGCTGCCACCCCCCGCACCTTCGCCCGCTTTACTAATCGAGAGAGCGGCATCGTCGGGGGTATCGCTCAACGGGTTTCTAGTTTTGGCCCCTTTGGTTTTGCTAATCGGACACCCCTGAAACGCCTGTGGCTGGTGGGAGATTCTACCCATCCTGGGGAAGGCACCGCAGGCGTTAGCTACTCAGCTCTGACAGTGGTGCGACAAATTGAGGCAGAGTCAGCACCCCGCACGCTTGCGTTGTGGAACCCATGATTAAAAATCAGAAAGAGTATGAATATAGTCAAGAATGCGCCCGAAAATTTGAATATTCTATTAGAGCGTTAGAGCAAGATGAGGAACTGAGGAAAAAAGACCCAGAAGGGTGGCAACTTTCGTGCGATGTCAAACAATCTCACCTGATGACTTTACAAGCAGAAATTGCTGAATATGACAGGCTAACAGTTCACGATAGCCACACGCCAATAGTGCTAACACTTGAAGATATTGATTATTTACCCCAAATCTTGATTAAAGCTCGGATGGCAGCCAAGCTAAGCAAAAAAGAATTGGCAGATTTAGCTGGACTGACGGAAGAACAAATTAAACGTTATGAAGATAATGACTACGAAAATGCTAGTTTTTTGGATGTAAGATTTGTAATTAATGCACTGGAAATCAAAATTCAAAAAGGTGAGTTTCTAGTTCCTTTAGATACCCTAAGAAGAACGCCAGTTACCAAAGAAGAATTACTTTTCTCCAGTCATCGTACTCATTTGCCAGAAACCGCATCACTCTGCCTCAGCAGACAGCAATGATTTATAGAACACATCTTCTTTGAGACATTCTGCGGCAAACGCAAAAACGGCTTGAATGGCTTGAGCGCTGAGAGTTGGGTAGCTCATCCTAACTTGCTGTTCTGTCCAACCTTCGGAAAACAATCCCAGAATGAATTCTACGGATAGACGTGTTCCTTTAATAACAGGCTTTCCCAGCAGAATTTTGGGGTCTGAATGAATATAAGTTTTCCAGTCCATGTCAGTGATTTTTGCTTGGTTCTAAGCAAAGGATAGTTATACTAAAAATATAACTCGCCTGTCTAGTCCCTATGAGTCGGCTGTCGAGCCAGTGGACGGCGGGGATGAGTTGATGTACTTGTGGGAATAATTCAGAAATTCTGATATTTGTTCAGAATCCAAAAAAAACCTTTAGTGGGGGTAGTTATGTCAAAGGAAAAGGTTGGTAGAGAAGTCAAAAAACCTAAAAAGGATTCTGATGGCTCTAAGAAGGAGAAGAAAAACCAGACTAGATCTGATGGCTCAGGAGGGAATGGTACTAGGATAGACCGAATTTGAGGCGGTTAGCCTATAGCTTTGCCCAAGGAAGGGAGCCGAAGATTATTGGGTGACTTGTGGTTCTGGTTCCTCATTGCTGGCAGGTGGCGGCTGATTTTTACCAATTGCCGCTTCAATGTCTGCCAGTGAAATCGGCTTTTTAGTTGGTACTTCCACCAAAATCATATAGCCAGTAATGTTTCCACCCCCAGCGGTAGTCAGGGCATCAAGTATTTTCGGCATATCGGCTTGCTGCAAAGCACCAGATTCATCGTACAACTCAAGTGCTGAAAGACAGCCAATGCTAGGATTCCAGTTGAAGGTATCTGGGTGCTGCTCTTTGCCAGCAAAAAAAGTCGCTGCTTCGCCGCTGCCGTGGATGCGCAAGAGACTTCGCCCTATCTTTCCAGCCCAATAACTTTGCTGAATCGGAAAATAATTGCGCCAAGAGGGTGGCAATAGGGCACGGTAAGCTTCGAGATTATCTACTTTTCCTCCCGGCAGAAACTCTTTTACACCTGCTTCAAACGGTAAGAACAAGTTCACTAGGGGAAACTGACCGTAAGCTCTAAAATATTTATCATCGGGAGAATTTAGCCCCTCAATGCGGTGAATGCCTTGGGGCGTCTGCCCACGGAAAAAGTTCCAGCCCAAACCGTGAATTGAGTGTCGCAGCAAAAAGACTGACCAAAGTTGGTTATCCTGACGGATAAAGTTTCCCATTCTATCTTTTAACACAGCCCGACACAGCACCCAAGGGTCAGAAGCGCAAATAACATAGAGGTGGGGTTGATTGGGGGCTAGAGTCCAGTTTAATAAATCCTTCAAGGGCGGAACCTGAGAAGGAGTCAACGACTCAGCTACATCCTGCAAGGTTGTATATAAAAATAGATTTTCTCCCCAACTGGGAAAACGATCTTTAATACTGCGCTGCAATGGCTGTAACTTTTCCGGAGCTATCCCCCCCTTTGCCAATCCTGACAGTGCCATTGCCACCCACTGCTGATTGCCACTGCGCTCAATAGTCTGGAGAAACTGTTCGCCCACCTTGGCGTAGAGGGCAGGATTGCTCAGATAAAGTTGCGTTCCCACCTGCATCGCCGCATCAACAGTTCGAGTTTGGGATTCCGACAACCCAGTGCTTGTCGTCAGAGAAATTATGCCGCTGACTGCATCGGCAACGTAAGATTGCTGTGGTTGGATTACCGCTGTTGTCCACAGTTGTTCGCGCCAGTGGCTTTCGTTGCTATCTGTAACTGGATAGCGACTGAGAGCGTAATTTTCAGGTTGCACCTGCGCCAGTTCTTGCTGTTTTTGCAAGGCTCTGGCTGTTGCAGTCGCCTGCGGTTGATTTGTTCGGGGCTGGGCGTTAATCGCAGGTGCTTGCAGAAGGCAAGAGGCAAAAGTGGCAATGGATAGTAGCCGATACACCAAATAGCCTGCATTACATCTAGTCTTTCGCAAGGGTACTCCTACAAAATTTGTATAATAGCCCAGTAAGTATGCGGGGTTGCATCAAACGTAAAACGCTTGGGGCTTAGAAACCTGGTTTCTGGCTGTGAAGTTAGTCCTTAAAAACACTGCCACATTTCTGAGTCCAGATCAATAAAACAATTGATCTGTGACTAATCAGGAGTAATTTGGATTGAGGTCGTAACGCCCTGCACCGCCCGTCTAGTCCTGTTCAGGCAAAATTTGGTAAATTGTATACTTGGCTACAAAAAAATATTCAGCTTATTTGTTTGCTGCATAACAATAAAGTTATAGCGCCATAAGCGTATTTTCCCCAAAACACCTGAGACTGCTTTATGTACGTCTATCGCACCTCGCAGTTTACCCAAAAGGCAGAACGGTACGGGATTCAGACTCAACTAGATAGATTCTGCGTCGAACTTGAGACGCAGGATATCGTTGAGGTGCAAGCACATTTTAAGCGGGTTTATCCCTACTTGAAGCGGAAGGTGGATAACAATCTCCGTCTCATGGGGAAAATACTGACGGTAGATGACACTCACCTGCTATGCTTGCTCGACATTTTTAAACGTGGAGATAAAGACTACGAACACTTCCTGCTCAATCCTCAAGATTATGGCACAAGGCATCTCGACTCCCAATTAGATGACGAAAAACTCTACTGCTGGCTACAGCACCGACGACCGTCAGAAGGTAGTACACCTACCCGACGCTCATTGCTTCCAGACGAGTTACGCCCTTGGTTAGAACCTTCTGGTTGGGAAATTATTATAGATGATGGGGCAATAGTCTACGAAAGCGAAGAGTGGTTGCGTCGGTTCGAGAGCCTGGAAATCCAAAAAGACTCCGAAATTTATTATCGCCTTATCTCTGCGCTGGTGGATAGCCCCACTAATGCAGAAATAATTTCCCAATGGCAAGGAGTGAATCTGTGCGGTGAAAAGAATTGGTATGTGCTATTCAGTCTGATTGAAACTGCCGATATACCAAAACAGCAGGTTTTGTTTCTCATCGCTCCATTTAATTATAGACCATCAATAAGAGAGATAGCGGAAATAGGGCATAAAACTCATTTGTTTAATAATTCTAGAAATATTTTATCCCAAAAGATAAAGCTAGATGATCTAACTCCCTTTGCTAGACGTTCTTATCCGGGTTATTTGCTGGCAGATGACGAAGCTTGGCTTGCCGTTGAGGGGAATGAAGAAACTAATTTGGCTCTTTCGGCAGAAGAGGAATCAATTCTCAACTCAGTTGCCCTACAATGGCTAGGCAAAAACTCTCTGCCGATTTTTTTGAATGGGCAAGCTGGTAGCGGTAAGTCTACTATGCTCTCTTATCTTTTTGCAGAATACTGCTATCGTAAATATTACAACGAAAAAGGACAAAGACGTAATTCTACGCTACCAGGTAATCCTCTTTTTCTTACCTACAACGTCCGCCTATTAGAAGTTGTCAGAAAAAAAGTGATTCAACTGCTTGAGTCGCACCATCAATTCATTGCCAGACGTAATGATAATAATGGAATACCAGATATAACAAATTTTTTTCAGCCTTTCCAAAATTTTCTCATCTCATTACTTCCTCCAAAAGAACGCGATCGCTTCGACGCAGATAAGTATATTTCCTTCCATAGCTTCAAGCAGCATTATAAAAACCTTAGAGTACGTAAAAGCTACTCACCCGAACTTTGTTGGCACGTCATCCGTACTTTTATTAAGGGTTACAGCCTCAAAGGGTACATGGAACCACAAGAATATCAGGAAGTGCCGCGTCGGGAAAGTACCTTTTCAGCAGAAAATTTTCAAGAGATTTACGAAATTATCTGGGAACGCTGGTACAAGCGACTTACCACGGATTTAGGCTATTGGGACGATCAAGATCTGATTAGGATGGTGCTACAACTTAAGTGTTACCGTTCAGAATACACTGCTGTTTTCTGCGACGAGGCTCAAGATTTCACCAGATTAGAGCTACAGTTGATTATGCGGCTGTCAGTGTTTTCTCAGTACGATCTGAGCAACCAACCTCTGGCTAATCTGCCGTTTGCTTTTGCTGGCGATCCTTTTCAGACTTTGAACCCAACAGGATTTCGTTGGGAGAGTGTTCGGGCAGCATTTTACAACGAAGTGATTGCAGCTTTAGATCCTGAAGCACAATTGCATTTAGGAATGAACTTCCAGGAGTTGGAGCGTAACTACCGCTCTAGCCCTCCTATTGTTCAAGTAAATAATCTCATCCAGTTGTGGCGGCACGTTCTGTTTAATATTCCTGAACTCAAGCCCCAAATAGCTTGGCATACTGGTGATTTTACGGAACCGCAAAAATTTATAATTTCAGATAATATTCATCCGGAAGAATTGATTGGCTATGTCAGAGATACTATAATAATTGTACCTTGTGAAGAAGGTGAGGAGGCTGCTTATGCCCAGAAAGATGAGCTGCTTTCAAAAATTTTATCAGGAACACGTAATGGGGAGCCGCCTAAAAATGTCTTGAGTGCCATGACAGCTAAGGGGCTGGAGTTCAAAAGAGTAATTCTCTATAAGTTTGGCGAAGCTTGCAATAGAGGAGTCTGGGAATTTAGCAGCGAACAGGGTAAGGTAAAGGATGAATACTTTTTTAACAAACTCTATGTAGCTGCCAGCAGAGCAACTGAGCATCTGTTTGTGGTAGACTCGGAAACGGGCGATCGGCAATTGTGGCAATACGCTAGTGATGAAAGTCAATTGCAGGTATTTCTCCAGAGAGCAAATAAGCGATCGCAATGGCAAGAACGTGTTCAAGTTATTCGCCTGGGTACTTCTGAAACTGCTCAACAGATGCGTGAAGACGATCCCCAGTCTACCGCGCAGGAATTGAAAACCAAGGGATTAGATGCCCAAAATCCTTATTTGTTGAGACGTGCTAAACAGTATTATAGTGACACGGGAAATACTACCGAAGCAGCTTTATGTGAAGCTTGGGCTTTCAAGTTTGAGGAGCGGTTCTTAGATGCAGGTTCGCGCTTTCTGCATCTGGGTAAAGTTGATGAGGCTTGGGATTGCTTCTGGCAGGGAATGTGTTGGTTAGAGTTGTTGGCTTGGTATAAGCAGCACTCTCATATTAGGATATCTGAGTATTATTTAGTGGATTTCATGACTCAACCTGCTACCAACTTGGAGGCGATTAAGACTTTTACGCAATTCCTCAAAAATTACCAGTTTGAGAATAACCGTTATAGTAAGCAATGGAAGAAAGCACTGGAGGAATATGCTAACCGCATCGGCAGTTTAATGAGTTTGGATAATTTATGGGAGAAGAAAAATCTAACCCTTCCTTACGAGGGAAGGGGGCAGGGTGGGCTAGGCGAACAGTATTGCCTCGATTCTCAAGAATGGCTAAAGTTTGGAGATGTTTTGTTAGGATGCTGGCGGCAGATGGGAGACAAGGGTTTATTAGAACTTGCTGGTGCCTGTTTTTACCGCGCCCACAGTTATGAAGGTGCTGTGCAATGTTGGGAACAGTGTGATGTGTATAGGCGTGAATACTATTTAGCTAAAGCTGCTACGTTGGGAAAGCCTGATGGATTGCCATATTTGGAAAAGGCTGGGGAGCACGAGGGCATCATAAGTGAGTGGAAAGAAGCTGGCAAACCCCGCGCTCCAGAGTGGTTGAAATATGTTGCACTAGCATTTGAAGTCAAAAACGATTATCAAAATGCCTTTGTCGTGTATATATGGCTGGATAACTCTATAAAGGTAAAATATTGCTTTGAGAAAGCTAGCTTGGGTGTACCTGAAATCAAGCTGTTAAAGGTTTTTCTTCAGTATTCTATCCGTAAACAGCATTGGGACGATGCTATAGGAACGATTAATAAGTATTTGACTACGGTTACAGGTTCTGAGGCAGAACAGCAATTAAAGTTTGATGTTGTTTATGAACTTGCTCTCGCCCAACCAGGTGAGATGATTAAAGAAGCGCGAGAAAGTTACGAAAAATTCATCAAAGAACAAGTATTATCAAATTCAGAATGGCGCAGTCATCTGTTAATCGAACAGGTGGGTGTGGCATTAGAAAAAATTGGCTCGCTTGTGGAAACTTTACGGTTTTACGAGGGATTTGTAGATCGATCGCATCCCAATATCCGCAAGTTTGCGCGGGCGCGTTGGCTGGCAACTAAGCTTAGACAGGCAGATTACTTGAGAGAGCAAGGTTTGTTTGATAAAGCAGATAAAAGCCAATTGGAAGTTACAGAAAAAGCCCGTAAATGGCGGATGGCGGCGGATTTGGTTGCGATCGATCCTCCGTCAGTTGATATGTTCAGTACTGTAGCACTGCCTCTATAGCGGGTTCGTAGGGGCAAACCCCCTGTGGTTGCCCCTATATATGCCAGTGTGCTACAGTACTGTGAGACATATTCAGGAAATTTCGGGGCATAACGATCTGGGTACTTTGCAGCGCTACTTAGAAGTTCTGCCGGAGCAGCGGAAAGCGGCAGTGTCGGTGATTGGGTTTTGAAAAATTTAAGCTATCGCAGTGGGCACTACATAATGAACTCCGAGCAAATCATCACCATAGAACCAGGAATTAGGAGCGGTAAACCCTGCATTCGCGGAATGCGGATTACTGTTTACGATGTTCTATCCTACCTGGCGGCGGGTATGACTTATCAAGAGATTCTAGAAGACTTTCCCTATCTCACTCAAGAAGATATCTTAGCCTGTCAAGAGCTAGCAGCCGATCGAGAAAGGCTAACGCTGACCCTGAAAATATGAAATTGCTTTTCGACCAAAATCTATCGCCACCAAAAATAATTTGGATTCGGCGGGGAAACTGTACCAATAGAGATATCGAAACTATTTTAAGAGTGAACTTTACTGATATTGAAACTTTTGGCTTAGACCCAAGTAATGGTGTACTCGTACTTTATTAAAAATGAAAATAATTCATCGCTTGGCGGAAAGCTCCGGCGATCGCTCTAGCTATGAGTCCTGATTAATTAACCATGTTCGTATTCAGGACTTTAGTCCTTAGTTTAGTCCCGACTAAGGGCTAAAGCCCTCACTACAAACCAGTACTAAGGACTATACTCCTTAGTTTATTCCTGACTAAGGACTAAGGCCCTCACTACAAACCAGTACTAAGGAATATACTCCTTAGTTTAGTCCCGACTAAGGGCTAAAGCCCTCACTACGAACCACTACTAAGGACTAATGTTTTATACAAAATTGCCTTACCGCCCTGACTACTGTGATATCTGTCCCTGTTTTTCGCAACTGAAGCCATTGATTTAGTTGCTCTGCATTCACCGCAGGAAAAGCCCGACTGTTAAGAAAATCAACATACTCCCCATCAGAAAGCCATTTAATTTTAACGGTTTCTCTCTGATATTGCCATATTTCAGGCACTCGGAGCGCTCTGTAAATACTCAGTTTGTTATCAGATTTATTAGCAATATCAACTTCTAATGCTAAATCTGGTGGCAAATCATTAGGTATTGTTTCATCAAACCCCTGCCCTGCTCGGGCATTTTGAATATAAAAACAGCTATCCGGTTCAATCCCCTTTGTCAAATTTGGTCGATTTATTGTCATCGAACCTAAGTCATTAAACTCGAATCCAAATTCTGACCCTAGGGCGAGGGCGATTGTTGCCAAAACCCGGTTTGCAGCTTCGTGATGCTGTCCTGGCATTCTGATTTCTAATACTCCATCATTATAGGCAACCCGAGTCGGGCGATCGTCCCCCAATTCCTTTAACAGAGCAATGTAATTCTCCCAAGTCACGCCACTAATTTGGATGGCACTACCGGGAGCTAACTCAATCTGGCTAATTGGTGTCGCTCTAGCTGCCGTCATCCGCGTTTTTACCTTAGTACACTATTCTCGACTATGATAATACAATTTTCGCTCAGCGTCCTGAACAAAACCCAGGCTAACGCTTATGGCGTTACTCTGTTCACTAACTGCGGTTCAGCGTCAGGCGTTTTCAGGACTTTAGTCCTTAGTTTAGTCCCGACTAAGGGCTAAAGCCCTCACTACGAACCAGCTTAAATGCCTTGGCAGTGTATTTTGATGTCGGGAACTGGCTCACCTTTCTTTTCTCGGCTTCTGCCCTATAATTAGGCTATGCCCAAGCTAGACTTAATTTACAACGCCGTCAAAAATTGGTTGCGAAGAAAAGAAGATGGTACGCTTAAGATCTGACAATCAATCTGTGGCGTGGGAATTATGATTAAAAATGAATTAGAGTACCAAGTTAGTCAAGAATGGGTAAAAAAATTTGAACAATCTATAGTTGAAATAGAAAATGATAAAAAAAGCCAAATAAATGATCCCGATAGATGGAAAATGAACCGAGAGACATTACAAAGTCATTTGGAGCAATTGCAAGAGGAAATTGCTGAATATGAAAGGCTGATTAATTGGGACAAACGCCAGTTGATTCAGATTAAAATTTCTCATTTTTCTAAACTGCCAGATGCTCTAATTAAAGCTAGAATAGCCGCAAAAATTAGCCATAAAGAACTATCTCAGATCTTAGAAATTGACGAACAAAGAGTTAAGCAGTATGAGGACACAGATTATCAATGTGCCAGTTTTGTAGAAATACTCGAAGTCAGCACAGCTTTGGGTATAGAATTTGAAACGGCTGTAATGCGGGTAGATTTTGAGGAAATAGAAGCGGTTAAACAAAGCTCAGAAAAATGGCGAAAAGAAAAAATAACAGTAAATAACAGTATTTACGCATAGATCTATCTCTTACAGCATATATAGGGGCAACCACAGGGGGATTGCCCCGAAGAACTGCTATATGTAGATGTAGTGCGTAAGTCCTGTTTAATTTAGTTTTTATTTAGGATGGGTGGGCGGGGACTATTTTGCCATGCCCCAATCAGTTGTTGAGCAGAATCGTAAGCCTCTGTGCCGGGAGGGATGGATTTAGCGATAGCTAACGCACTCGGTAGATCCGACTGGGCTCGTTGTTGCGCTATAAATAATAGTTGATTACTCCAACGATTGATGGCATCCTTAGCTTCTGCTCCCTGTGGTGAAGAGGCAGGTACTTGTTTTGCCAGTCGAATCGCTTGAGCTAGAGCTTCCGGTGAGCCTGAATTAGCTAACTGATTCGCTGACTGTAGATTATCCTGCGCCTCTAATTGCTTCTGCCAGGTCCTAATTTTTTCGTGAGCCGCACCGGAAAGTGCCCTTCCCGATTTAATTTGTTTAGCTGTTTCCACAGCACCTCTGAGATTGCCGACATTTGCCTGTGCTTCAGCTTGCTCTAAATAGGGTTGATCTTGCAGTCGCTCTAGCTTATCTCTCCAATGCTGGATTTGGCTTTGTGCTTCTGGGTAGAGTACCCGTCCCTGTCTAATATTGTCGGCTATAGTTATAGCCTTACTTATATTACCAGCATTTGCCTGTGATTGTGCTTCGTCAAGATAAGGCTGATCTTGCCACCGCTGGATTTGTTCAGTCCAATGCTGGATTTGGCTTTGTGCTTCCGAGTAGAGCGCCCGTCCTCGGTGAATCAGACTAGCTTCCTGAATGGCGTTTTGCAAAGATGCCATATCTCCACCACTAGATAGTTGTTGGGCCCGATCGATTATAGGTTGGTCTTCGATCGTTTCTACTTGACGAGTCCAGCTACTGATTTCGTTTTGGGCTTCTGTGCCACGGGGATTAGAAGCGGGAATTAGTTCCGCTTCAGCTATAGCCGCCCTTAAGTCATTCAAATTACCAGGGCTGGCTAATTCACGGGAGCGCTGCAAATGAGCCACATCTTGAATTTCTAGCTGCCATCGGTTAATTAATTGCTGTGCTTTATTATACAGCGGGCGTGTCGGCTCGAACTTTTGGGCAAGAGCTATTGCTTGTTCCAGAGATGTAGTCGTTCCATCTGAAGCATTAGCGTAAGCATTAGCCAAATCATTCAAATCTTGAGTTTCTGCTTGTAAATTGAGCGTTACAGGCATTTTTTGGGCTATTTCTAGCACTTTTTGCCATTTGCCTTGGTCTAGTAGATTTTGCGCCAGTTCCAGCAGGTTTTTACCACATTCTGCGAGTAAATCTTGGGCTTTCTGGTGGAGATAACTGTTAGAACCGATAGATTGGGCTATTTTCACTGCTTCTAACAGATTGTCTACTCCCCCACTTTGAGCCAGTTGGGTGCCTTTAAATAACTTGTTGCTTTCTGCCTGGGTTAACTGAAGCAGGTTAACCAGTTCTTCGTACTTGGTAGTTGACCAGTATTTATTAGGTAGGTTTGTTAGTTTAACGGCTGCCGTAAAAGCATCATGCCAGTGTAACTGACGCAACTGTTCCTCACCTTGCTGATAAATATCTTCTGCCTGCGACCAGATTGCCTGCCAGTTTTCTATTTTATTTTGGACTAACTTATATGCTGAGACATTAGTCGGAATTTTGCGGGCAGTGGCGATCGCTTCATCTATTTTTCCATCCTGGTAGCTATTTTCTGCTATTTTCAAAATTTCCTGCGACCATTGTTCTACATAGGCGTTGATTTGCCCTCGCAGCGGGTGGTCAGGTGGCAGACTATCAACTAGGGCGATCGCTTCGAGCAAGTCATCCACCGTATCCTTATTGGCTGCCAACGTAGCACAATAAACCCGCGCCGATGCTGGAGCTAGCGGCCAGTAAATCGCTGGGCAATTGGGTAGCTTTGACGTTCCTAACATTAGCGTTATTGCCGTGAATCCCAAGCTACCAGAAATGATTATGGTACCAGCAGCCCAGAACTTAAAGCTGGTGAGCCAGCCGAAACGCTTTTTCTGACGTTTTTTTGATGGTAAACGTGAGCCTGGGAGATCGGGGGTTTCGGGCACTGAATCTCCAAAGGGCGACTGCGGTGGTGCCAGTCGCCCTGACGTTCTGGAAACTGGGCTAGGGGAACGCCCAGAGGCAGACACCTTTTTGTCTAATTGCCAATCAGTGGTATTTGAAGACCTGACAGTAAATGAACGGTCTGGGATTTCAGGATTTTTTGTCATTTTACACCACCAAGCAAGTCCCCTCTTTTTTTCTGGCACAGACAGTCTATGTTATTCTACTCTCCCTCAATAGAAAAAGCTATATCCGTAAGAGAGGTTTAATTTTTTTTGTAGCGTCGGTGCCCGCCCTGAGTTTTGAGCAATGAAATAAAAAAGCTAATTCATTACTCATACCCCTAACCCAGTATTCATAACTTCTAAACCGAATCCGCACGTAAATCCTCAATTAGCTGGACAAGTTCGTCAATGCTTGCTTGGTAAACTTCTCCACAGAAGTGGCAAATGGCTTCTGCTCCTTCATCTTTTTCAATCATATCCTGCAACTCCTCCTCTCCCAACATCTTCAAAGCGCCCAAGACGCGGTTCATAGAGCAACCACAGTGAAAGCGCAGCATCTGGATTTCTGGTAATATAACCAGCCCCATGTCTCCTAGCAACTCTTCAAAAATCTCTGGTAAAGTCTTGCCTACCTGTAACAACGGGGTAAATCCTGACAGCTTAGCAACGCGAGATTCCAAGATTTCCACCAGGCTTTCGTCTCTGGCAGCCTTGGGTAGCACTTGCACCAATAACCCACCAGATGCGCCGACACCATCTGCGCCCACGAAAACGCCGACAACTATAGCCGAGGGTGTTTGCTCAGAATTCACTAGGTAATGAGCGATGTCATCTCCTATTTCACCCGACACTAGCTCAACGGTGCTAGAATATGGGTAGCCGTATCCGACATCCCGCACGACGTAGAGATAGCCTTCAGCCCCTACGGCTCCACCAACGTCAAGTTTACCTTTACCATTGGGCGGCAGTTCAACTTCTGGGTTGTCCACATAGCCCCGCACGGTTCCATCTAATCCGGCGTCTACCAAAATTCCACCCAGAGGTCCCGTACCCTTGATGCGGATATTGACTCTTGACCCTTCTCGCTTCATATTAGAAGCAAGTAAAAGTCCAGATGACATGGTGCGACCTAGTGCTGCGGTAGCCACATAGGAAAGTTGGTGACGTCGTCTAGCTTCTTCTGCGAGGCGGGTGGTAATTACTCCAACGGCTCTAATACCACCATCTGCTGCTGTGGCGCGAATTAACTGATCAGCCATGAAAAAACCTTACAGTTCTTAATATATCTACTTTTATTTTAACAATTCCTCAGGTAACCCAATATGCTAGGAACCTTTCAACAAAGTCATCTTCGGATTGAAGTAGAAGCACCAGAAAGCGTCATTCGCGACAGTCTGTTGCGTCCTGAGCGGATGCGCCGCTGGCTGTGGCAAGTGCAATTTCCATCTGGACTACCAGAACAGTGGCATCAAGGCTTGACTTTCAATACAAAGCTGGGGCAGTTCGGGATAGAACACTATGTGGATGTGGCTCAGTCCAACTGTCTACGTTTGCTATTAAGCCAGGGAATTGACGGTTATCACGAGTGGTACTGGGGTGAAGGGTGGGTGCAGTCTCGTCTGGAAGGGCTCTCGCTGCTGCCCCTGAATTTGGGTCAAACCATGAGCTTACTCAGCCTGCGTGAATTTCTCGCTTCTAGCCAAGGATAAGATAGAAATGATGGATAGCCTCTAGGCATTAACTCATGACTTCAACCCTGCTCAAATCTCCGCCTCTGAATGCACCGACGCTCCACCAGCTACCTAACGGTCTGACAATCGTGGCAGAGCAGTTGCCCGTCGAGGCTGTTAATCTCAGTATCTGGGTAAAAGTTGGCTCAGCGGTTGAATCAGATGCCATCAATGGGATGGCTCACTTTCTGGAACACATGGTTTTTAAGGGAACTCCTCAACTGCAAAGTGGGGAGTTTGAGCGTCTGATTGAGCAGATCGGCGCAGTTACTAATGCGGCTACTAGCCAAGACTATACTCAATTCTACATCACAACTGCGCCCAAAGATTTTGCCGAGCTAGCACCATTACAACTGGATGTGCTACTCAATCCCAGCATTCCGGACGAGGCATTTGAACGAGAGCGATTAGTTGTTTTAGAAGAAATTCGCCGTTCAGAAGATAATCCCCGCCGCCGTACACACCAACGGGCGATGGAATTGGCGTTTGACAAGTTGCCTTATCGCCGCCCGGTACTAGGAACGGCATCGGTGATTGAACAGCTAACACCTCAGCAGATGCGGGATTTCCACGCTACCCGATATCAACCACAGTCGCTAACTGCTGTGGTAGTGGGTAATTTGCCGGTTGATGAATTGATTCAAATTGTGGTAGAGGGATTCTGCGCATCCCTGGTGGCAGGTGAGGAGTTAGGATTGAAGGACACAGCTAAAATAAATGCTTTCCCAACTCCCAATGCTGAAGCACCTTTTAAGGAAATTGTTCGCCAAGAGTATGTGGATGAAAGCTTACAGCAGGCACGGCTGGTGATGTTATGGCGAGTACCTGGGTTGACACAACTACAGCAAACCTACGGGCTAGACGTATTGGCAGCAATTTTAGGTCACGGGCGGATGTCGCGGCTGGTGCAGGATTTACGGGAAGATAGGCGACTGGTTTCCCATATTGGGGTGAGCAATATGACGCAGCAACTTCAAGGTTTATTCTATATTGGGGCGCAATTACCAGTAGAGAATCTGGCAGAAGTAGAAGCGGCGATCGCTCAACACATTCACACTGTACAAACAGAACCCATTACAAAAGCAGAAATTGACCGGATGCGGAGGCAAGTGGCAAATCGGTTTATCTTTAGCAATGAAACACCGAGCGATCGCGCAGGTTTGTACGGCTACTACCAATCAATGTTGGGCGACTTAGCACCAGCACTCACATATCCTGCCCGGATTCAAGCTTTAAATACCCTGGACGTGCAATTAGCAGCTCGGCGGTATCTGTCTCCAAAAGCTTACGGTATTGTTACCATCAAGCCAGTTAAAAGTTAACTACAGCAATCCTAGCATTGTAGGTTGGGTTGAGGTACGAAACCCAACCATTTTGGTTTGAAAGCCTTGGGTTCCCCTCTGTTCAAGGGTCGAGCCAATTGATTAGTAAAATTTACCACACTAAGTTGTAGGTTGGGTTGAGGTACGAAACCCAACCATTTTGGTTTGAAAGCCTTGGTTTTCCCTCTGTTCAAGCTCTGAGCCAATTGATTAGTAAAATTTATCACACTAAGTGTTGGAGAGCCTATGTGGATAGAAATTGCTGAGCAGATATCTAAAGTAACCGGAGAGAAATTTCAGATTGAAAACCGCCGATCTGTTGGTGGGGGCTGTATCAACCAAGCGTATGCTATCAGTAGTGGCTCACGCACTTACTTTGTCAAACTAAACCAACCCTCCCTGGTGGAGATGTTTGAAGCTGAAGCTCTGGGATTACAGCAAATGCTGAAAACCCAGAGCATTCGCATACCCAAACCTATTTGCTGGGGCACGGCATCAAATTCTGCTTATCTAGTATTGGAGTGGATTGAGTTGGGCAGGGGTGGAGGTAATCAAGCCTGGGAAGAGATGGGGCGTCAATTGGCAGCAATGCACAAGTGGCAACCTTCTGAGTCCTCCCGTTTGCAGGGGGAGGTAAGGGGGATGTTTGGCTGGGATAGAAATAACACCATTGGTTCCACGCCGCAGATTAATCCTTGGACGTCGGATTGGGCAGAGTTTTTCGCCGAACACCGGATTGGCTATCAATTAAAGCTGGCTAAGCGACGGGGTGGGAATTTTAGCCAAGGAGAGCGGTTGCTGAAAGCTATCCCAGAACTGCTAGCAAATCATCAGCCTCAACCTGCTTTGGTACACGGCGATTTGTGGGGGGGCAATGCAGCTTTTACAGCGTCGGGGGAACCAGTAATTTTTGATCCAGCTACCTATTGGGGCGTGAGGGAAGTCGATGTTGCCATGACCGAACTTTTCGGTGGCTTTCCATCAGGGTTTTATCGAGGTTATAACGAGGTTTTCCCTATAGAACCAGGTTATGAGCAGCGGAAAACACTATATAATTTATATCACATTTTGAATCACTTCAATCTGTTCGGCGGTGGCTATGGAGCCCAGGCTAATGGCATGATTGAAAGAATTCTCAGATAAGGAATATCTGTAATTGCTATAGTAAGACTTGTAGTATGATTGGTAGGCGCTGGATTGTTCGCGATCGCTACAGTACCCACCATAGCTCGATACTTGACCACCGAGCAAAGGTTTATTTTGTCGATGTAACAAAAAGATAGGCTAAGATCTTTTCGTAACTCTAGCTACGAAAGCAACCTTTCGTTAGCAACCATGACTTGCTGCTGTACGAAATTGAGGAAGCACCAGGAGTTCCTTTAGATGATGTGCAGGAAGTGTCTCGCTATATAGCCGCCCTCAATCATGGTTTAGCCCGTTTGAAGGAAGGCTTTCCCCTGTCTAATCGTCTGATTCGGGAAATTCATCAAGTGCTGCTAGAATCGGGTCGAGGTAGCGGACAGACACCAGGAGAGTTCCGACGCAGCCAAAACTGGGTAGGAGGTACGCGCCCTGGCAATGCCTTATTCGTACCCCCGCCGCCAACAGAAGTCTTATCCTGTATGGGTGAATTGGATGCCAAAATATGGTACTCTAGATAGAGGATAATTTGAGTATTTGTAGCAAAGGTAACATTTTGAGGTCACATCATGCGCCGGATTCGCTTTGCTGCTTTAGCGAGCGCTAGTTTTCTGGTTGCGCTATTCGGCGCTGTCCTGATTCCAGGTACGTGGGTTAATCGGGCGTTAGCTACTGCCATGTGTGCAGTGATTAGCTTTGATTCGACTGCTTGTATGGCAAATTTAGGCAAAAATTTTCTGTTTTCAGCACACCTCAAGAGATTAAACCTAGACTTTATGAAACTGTTCTATGATTAAAATAACAGAAAAGGAAATGTTTAACCCCCTAGCTGGAAACATGGGGTCTGGCAATTCTTGGAGCAAAAATGCCTGAAGGAAAAGGAGTGGGCTATGTCTGTCTTAGTTCAACCATATGTTACCCAACCAACAATTACCTGGCCATTACTGCCAGAAGATTTTATTTTACCTGATGAGCCTGTGGAAAATCTCGACCAACCTCTAATCGCGGCTGCCCTGCGTCAACCAATAACTGCGTTTCCAGAATTACTACAAGATGCCTTAATCGCTTCTAATTTTGCTCTGTGTGCTGGAATAGAAGAGCGTACAATTTGCAAAGCACCAGATTGGATGTATGTCCGTCCTGTTAAACCTTGGGAATCAACCAAATATCGTCGGAGTTACACCCCACACACCGAAGGGGCAATTCCCCAAGTAGTGATGGAATTTCTCTCTGCTACTTACGGAGAAGAATACTCAATGGAGTCTACTGATGAGCATGTGGGGAAGTGGTATTTTTATGAACAGGTGATTCAAGTTCCCACTTATGTAATTTTCCGTCCAGATACAGGTCGCATAGAGGTTTATGCCCTGAAAGATGGGCATTATAAAATTCAGTCAGCAGATGGTAATGGGCGTTATTGGATTGCTGGGTTAGATTTGTGCTTAGGATTGTGGCAGGGCAGCCATGAAGAGCGCACAGGTTACTGGCTGAGGTGGTGGAATGCACGAGGAGAGTTGCTGTTATGGTCAGAAGAACGAACTGAGCAGGAACGACAACGTGCCGAGCAGGAACGACAACGTGCCGAGCAGGAACAACAACGTGCCGAGCAGGAACAAAAACGTGCCGAGCAGGAACGGCAAGAAAAGGAATTAGCCCAGCAGCAAGTTGAACTACTCCGAGAGCGATTGCGCCAGCTTGGGCTCGACGATCGTATCTGAAGGCGCACCAAGCGCTTAGTACAAACTAGGAAGACTTTTCTATTCAAGGCAAAAATTTGACTCGAAATCAATTAATAAATGATACTGGCAATCTGCTTAACGAAGGTAAGGATGGGCAACCTGTACCAAATAACTATATTGTTACCGCCTATCAAAAAGTGATAGGTTAATTCCATGAATCAGCCAAAAATAAAATATGATGAAGTCAGCGATACGCTAACTATTTCTTTTAATTCAGGAGTACAAGCAACCGGAATAGAATTAACCAATAATATATTGTTGCGAATTAGTAAAGCTGAACGCAAAGCAATAAGCCTGGGGTTTTTTGATTATTCTATAAGGTTAATTATAGAGCTTCCCAGCAGGTTAAGATAAATAGTTGTCCTTGAGTATCAACGCCTGTGTCAGACACCTCCACACCTCAATCATCCCAACGTCGCCAACCCTTGCCCAACCACCGATGGCGGATTGCACCGACACAGGCAGAATTGGCGCTTCAACTAGCTCAAGCAATCAATCTTTCACCGGGAGAAGCAACTTCACCCATACTAGCTCAGGTACTAATTAACCGGGGAATTAAGACTCCTTCTCAGGCACAGGCATATTTAAACCCAGAATCATCAATCTTGCCCACACCCCTGGAAGAATTTCCCGATTTGGCAATCAGCGTGGAAGTGTTGGAGCAAGCCATAGCATTCCAGAAAAAAATTGCCATCTGTGGCGACTATGACGCTGACGGCATGACTAGCACTGCCCTATTACTGCGGGCGCTCAGGTGGCTAGGCGCTCAGGTGGAGTACGCCATACCCAGCCGCATGAAAGAAGGCTACGGCATTAATCGGCGGATTGTGGAAGAGTTTCACGCTGAAGGCGTCCAAGTAATTTTAACCGTAGATAACGGGATTGCTGCTGTTGAACCGATCACTAGAGCTATTGAACTAGGTTTAAAGGTTATTATTACCGATCACCACGACCTCCCACCACAGTTACCCCCTGCTGATGCGATTCTCAACCCCAAGCTGCTTGCTGAATCTTCTCCCTATCGTAGTCTGGCAGGTGTTGGTGTTGCTTATATCTTAGCGGTGTCTCTAGCGCAAAAGTTAGGTAAAGTTAAGGGATTGGTGAAGCCGCTTCTAGAGCTATATACTCTAGGAACGATCGCCGATTTAGCCCCTTTGACTGGTGTTAACCGCCGTTGGCTCAAAAGAGGCTTGCAACTGTTGCCTCAGTCTGAATTAGTAGGAATACAGGCATTAATAGAGGTTTCTAGGGTACAAAAGGGAACAGAAAGCGGCGAACAGCAAAATCCCAAATCCCTCAAGCCGGAGGATATTGGGTTTCGCCTCGGTCCCCGGATTAATGCTGTAGGAAGGCTTGCCGATCCCGAAATTGTGATTGAGTTGCTGACAACAACTGATATGGGGGTGGCAATAAAGCGGGCGGCGCAGTGCGAAGAAATTAACCGACAGCGGCAGGAACTCTGTAAACAAATTGAATACGAAGCTGTGGCTTTGATTGAGGAAACCCAGTTTTCTTTTCAGAAAGAGCGGGTGTTGGTTATTGTGCAACCCAACTGGCATCACGGCGTGATTGGGATTGTTGCCTCCCGCCTAGTGGAACGCTATGGAGTGCCTGTATTCATCGGTACTTATGAATCAGAGCATCACCTGCGAGGCTCAGCTAGGGGAATCCCTGAGTTTCATGTTTTTGAAGCTTTGGAATTTGCCAAAGATTTGCTAGAAAAACATGGGGGACACAAAGCGGCTGGGGGGTTTTCTCTACCAGCTAAAAATTTATCAGCGTTGCGCGATCGTCTGAGCCTGTTTGCCCACCGATGTCTGCAACCAGAACACCTCAAACCACTAATATCAATTGATGCCCAGGCCCAGTTGCATCAAATTAATGCTAAGTTGTATCAGCTTCTTGAGGCTCTCCAACCTTGCGGTATTGAAAACTCCGATCCTATCTTTTGGACACCTAATGTCCGAGTTGTGGAGCAAAAAATTGTGGGGAAGGTTCATATTAAGTTGACACTTTTACAAGATAACCAGCCTTTGAAAATAAAAGCGATCGCTTGGCGTTGGGGCGATTACTTTCCACTGCCACCGCGCATAGATATCGCCTACAAACTGCGAGAAAACATCTGGAATGGCCAGACTAATATTGAGCTAGAGTTAGTCAGTGTCCGACTGCCAGCGACATCTACACCCGCATTAACAACTCGTATAGCTGGGTTTGAATACAACCGACGCCACTACACCTGTAGCGTGTCTGAGTCTTTGAAGGAACTAAAAATTAAAAATCCCCAAGGTAAACTTTTGGTAATTCAGCAAGGACAAAAAACCGGATTTTTAGGAAAAACACGCGAAAACGCCCATCCGGTTGATGTCACCAAAGCGCCCTATTACCAACTAATTAAGGCGGCTATGCTGGCTTTAGAAATACCAGGAAAATAGCTGAGGGGCTGTAATGAGAGAAAAGCTCCTTGTATAACTGGTTAATTGCGATCGCTTGAGATAACTTGCTGAATTTTATCGATATCTAGTTCTAATTCTTGGGCAATTTGTTCTACGGTTAATCCCAACCTTAATAAGAGGGGGACTGTTTTCA
>CASBRB010000441.1 GCA_949127975.1 Oscillatoriales cyanobacterium PMM_0019
CATTGTGGAGCTCTTTTTTTATTACCGGCTACAAAATCAATTGCTGCTCCTACTGCCAGAACAATTTTTACATTCTTCAACTGGTTTCTATATTTAAAAATCCACTTCTCCTGTTTCGGTGTACCCAAGCCCATTACCAAAACATTAGCTGATGAATTATTAATTAGGTCAACTATCTTTTGGCATTCTTTTTCGTCTTTTTCAAAACCAAAATCAGGAGAATATGTATCAACTACCATATTTCTGCCTGCCTGCCTATTAATGATTCTTAGAGCTTTTTTTGCCACTCCTGCCGCTGCTCCTAATAAAAAAAGCTTACTCTTCGGATTGTTTGCATGATATTCACAAAATTTAGGAAACAAATCAGACCCACTAATTTTCTCTTTAATGGGGTGACCTAAAAAATGTGATACATATATTAAAATTTTGCTATCACAAACTGTGTAATCAGCGCTGTTATAAACTTTTACAAACTCCCTATCTTTTTGCAATTTAATTAGATGATCTACATTCGGTGTAAATACAATACCGCCATGCAAATCAAGTCTTTCTATCAATTCTGCAGTTGACAAATTGTCAATGCCAACATTCAAAATATTTACTTTTTCCATTTTTCCTCCTCACTCCAAACTAAAACTGCCAACATTTATCTGAACCAAAAGGATAGTGTACTTCTCTGGAAAAAAGTTGTTTAAACTTCTTTGGTTTATTAAATCATAATTAGCACATGTTAACAAGCTTGTTTTAGAGTTTTTTTGGCGATCGGCTAAATTTATTACTCCTTTCCCAGTTGGCTGAAACCTAAGCTCATGTCGATCGCGTTAATTAGTAAAAAGCCGATAAATTCACTTATAGGTGGAACTTACACCCCTATCATCCCCCCGGAGACGGAAAAAGAAGGAAGTAAACTACCGCCGCGAAGAATCTTGGGGAGATTGCTTCACATAGTTAGCAACTACACCCAGGATTGGTAAGTTAAAAGCGTTTAATTGATTTATCACATCCGTTACTACAGAACGCTTAGTCTTGCCAAGTCCCACAACCATCAACATACCATCTGTACTAGCGGCTAGGAAATAGGCGTCCATTAGATCGGCAAGATGGGGTGTGTCATAGATAACCAAGTCAAACGTTGCCTGAAAATTTTTCATCAGATACTGCATTTGAGCAGACGCCAGCAGGTTACTAGAGTTGGGCAGGGGTTGACCAGAAGTTAACACAAAAAGATGCTCTGACAGGGGCGATCGCACTATCACATCAGCAGGAGTTTGTTTCTGACTAAGCAAATCGCTTAAACCTTTGGAATTTGGTAAGTCCAGCATGACATGCACCTGAGGTTGACGAAAATTAGTGTCTACCAATAAAACTCGCTGACCTATAGCTGCTGCCGTTTGAGCTAGGTATAAAGCAAAAGTAGACTTGCCATCCCCAGGAGAAGCTGAACCAACTGCCAAAGAGCGAATTGGTTGTTCAGAAAAAATAAATCGGATGTTGGCGTAAACCGACTCAAAAGATTTTAACAACCAAGGATTGTTATAATCACTGGTTTCTTGAAGATTTTTTTGAAGATTTTCATCCAAAGGAATTTTGCCTAAAAGCTTCAATGGTATATCATCTTTAAGGTCTTCTGAGGTAGCAAAAATATTTTGGTATTTTTCTATACCTACAGCAATTATTATACTGGCAACCAAGCTTAACACCACTAACAGGATCAGCGTTTTTCGAGCTTGACGATTCGCGTCTTCCGAATTAACCACATTGTTCGGATTTACCTGAGGCGGAGAAATTAGTTCCCAAGGCAATTGGTTCTGAGCCGCCTCAACTCGCAGTGTTTCGCGCTGAGTCAAAAGTTGGTGAAGCGTCTGCGTCGCCATCTCTAACTGTCGCTGTAACTCTACATACTGGCGTGCAACAGCCGGAAATTGCTGCGTTTCTCGTTCCACAGCATCTTTACTTTTTGCCAGCGTCTGATAACGCACCCCTAGCACTTTTATTTGGTTAGAGGTATCAACCAATTTGCTAATTAGTTCTCGACGCACTGAATTTTGTAATGCCAGCCCTTGGAAATTGCTGGATGTCTCTATTATTTGCTTACCTACAACTCGTTTTGATTCTTTATTCAGCAAATCTTTTAAGCTGTCTCGTTTCGCCACTAATGCTATAATAGGGGGACTATCCTCCTTAAACCTGGTAGATTCTAAGGCAATCTGACTTTCTACTTCCCTCAGCTTCGTCACCAACTCTTGATATATAGCGTCTTCATTCAAGGCTGATATAGCAATCGCTTCATCCGGAGTTAGGTTTAATTGCTTTTGTAAGCTATTGTATAGCGTTACCTGCTCTTTATACTGGCTTTCAATTACTGTTTTTTGCTCTGTAATCGCCCGATTTTGTGCAAATAATTGTTCCCCATCAGTTTGAGGGTTGATCAGCTTGTATTGTTTTTGTATTATTTGAATTTGCCCTTCCAGGTCATTTACCCGTTTCTGCAAGCCAGGACTTTGGGTGTCAATAAACTTAATCCCTTCACCAATATGGGATCTGCGCTCATCAAGGCTGTACTTCAAATATTTTTCAGCAATTTTATCCAAGACAAAATTTACTAACTCGGGATTGCTGTCGTAATAAGTAACTCCGATTATCTTGGTTTTTTCATTTATGCTTTTTTCAAGACGTTCAACTCTTAACCCTTGCCTTAGTTCTAAATAGTTAAAGCTTGGATACTGTAGTTGCACTTGATTAACAATTTCCGATAACAGTTTAGGACTCTGTAAAATTTCAATTTGAGTCGCGTAGTCCAGAGTAAATAAATTTTGTGGCTCTGGTGCGCGAGCGATTTTACTCGCTTCAGCATTTTTTGCTTCATTTGTTATTGGCTCAACTAGAAGTTGAAAATTACCTATATATACTGCTGGTGGCTTATGTGTCGTCACCAGCAAGCTGGCAACAGTTACGATACTGGGAATACCAATGACTAACAACGCTTTCCGGCGGACAGTCCTCCACAAAGGACGCCAAGATAATGCTTTTGCAGGTAGAGAAATGTATCCATCTGAGTCTGTTACTAACTGCTCCTTTAACTGCCTGCTTTGCGGGACAATTGATAAAATTTGGGATTTTGTTTCTGTGTCCATTTTTACCTCTGTTGTCTTCAGGAGAAATTTTCTCCAAACCCCGTTTTGCTTGGTTCCTTAGATGTTTTTGGTATAGCACCCATCCAATTTTCGCTTGAATCCTCCTTAAAGCAACCCATGTGATTCAGCTTCAAGCTCATCCTCCTGTCTCGGGCAGAGCGGTATAAACTATTGTAGCAAATTTTAGCTTAAATAGCAAACGGATTTTCTTTACCTCAAAAACGCCACGCAATTTGGTCTAGAGAAAAACAGCCAGTCACCCTTTGGTTTTCAGCCACATGATAATAAACACCACCCCAGCAATCACGGCTGTCAAAATCCATTTGATAGATTTTTTCAGCAACTCGAAGTGCATCTTCCTCTTGGCTGCTTCAGCTTGCGGATTCAATTCGTTCTCGGCTTGGGCAAGTTTCCCGAGCAGTTGCTTTTTAAATTCTTCGGGATTCCTATTTAGATTGCTGCCTTGGATGTTGAGGCGCTTTTGAATATTATCCAATTCTTGCTCTGTTGTCGCAGCGTTGATTAAGGTTTTCACCTCCTGGATTTGCATTGCCTGTTGGGAGAATTGTCCACTGATTTGCTGCTCGTTTTGCTGCTTAACTTGCAAGGTGTCACTGATGGTTAAGGGCACCATTAAGAAAAATATCAGTCCCAACACCAGACAAAACCTAGATAACAACTTGACCTGAGCATTATTTTTCTCTCCATACAAAATTAATCCTAGAGCCAACAACGGTATAGGAACACGCTCAATTATATTTCCCAGGGCCTGAAATTCCCAGACAGGATCTAAAAAATGGGGTGGGAAAATAATATCAACAACATCAAACAATGTTAAGCCCAGTAGCGAGTAGCCCACTAAGGCAAGTAGAGAACCCAAATAAGGTTGATATTTTTTTGGTTCAGTCACGGAGGTAAAACCTCAACTTAAGATTCAGTAGTATTTGCTAAAAATTACACCTTTGTCAAGCTCAGATCAGTAGTATTTGCTAAAATTTACGGTTGGGGGAAGTGGGAATACCACCACTTATACCAGGAAACCCAAGCAGTTTCTAAATTATCATAGGCTGACTCTGTTGAATTATCATTTAATGGTACAGACAAATGACTCCAAAGGCAACGCCGTTCGCGCAGGGGTTCGTCTTTGAGTAAATAAGCTAGCAGCCTATTGAACTGTAACTCATAATGCCTTCTATTGTAGCTAAACTGCTCGGCAGTAAACGTACTAGCTCCTCGTGGATTGATACAGGCATCTAAGTACGCTTGCTGCTGATAAACGTAGACACCATAAAAACCTACCCCTGAGTACTCACGTACACTCAGGTTAGGTTGCGCTGCGGCAAGCTCCTTAGAAGCATACTTGCCTATAAGCTGTTTAACATCTCCATCTGTCTCCTCCACGTAGCGCATATCTATATCCAGCGGCAGTTGATTTTGGATATATTTATAATGCCAGTTAGCCACAATAAAAGCGTGTGGAGGTAGAGACTCACTCTTTACAAGCTGCCAATTCGGTAACGGCACCACTGGTGGCAGAGCCATAGTAGTTGGTGTCTGCTTGACAATGGCTGGAGCTGGAGCTAATAAGATTTTTCCAATAACTAATATAACTAAGGCATTGGCTAGAGCTACTAACGGCATCCGCAACTGTTTCTGGAGGATCATTCACTGTATTCCATCGGTTTGTCATCGTATAGTCGATCTTTTTCCACCATAAAATAGCAGAAACTCCCAAATATCATCATTGAAATCACTACAAATATCTGAGCCCCATCTCCGTCATGCCAGTATTCAAATGCTGACTTCTGGGAGTTAGTAACTAGAATCGTTAATATAGCAATTCGCACTGCATTAACGATAAAGCCTACAGCTACAGCTATGACAGGAATAATAATTTTTTTGGCTAAATTAGTCGGGAATACTACTATAAAAAGCACTGCTAATTGCCAGAGTAGCAACATGTTAACTAAGCCGGCACACTGTTGTAAGACTTCTACGCTACCATTGTTCAGAACTAAATAAACTCCTTGGGAAGAAGTTTTAACCCCACAGTGAGACAGCATATAAGTGGCAAAATTAGCAGTCAGGGTGGAGGGATCGATTAGCTGTGATAGTAAACTCTGCGGTATGCTTAAAGCTAATATCAGTACCAGTTCCTGCCCATTAACTTTAAATCCCTTGAATCCAGACGCTAGCAATATCAACCCTACCGCTGAGATAACTGGCGAAAATTCAAACAGCAGAGACTCCCTGGAAGTGAATAAACTTCTAACCAGTACAAAAGCAATGAGTACAAATCCCAAACAAGTAGAGAAACCCCCGCTTTCTAATATTATTTTGGAGCGTTTCTCCCATACCCGAGATAAAATTACGCTCCAAAAAAGTAAACTAACACTCAACCATATCAAATCTCCAGTAAGCCTCATTTTTAGGCTGAGGTTAACGGCGATTAAGCCTCCAGCTAAAGTTAATAACCAAAATTCATA
>CASBRB010000442.1 GCA_949127975.1 Oscillatoriales cyanobacterium PMM_0019
ATCCTAAAAGTCGTAAAGAGCAGTTTGTTCAAGTTTTTAATCATTTATCAGAATGGATTTGTAACAACCGACTTGAGCCAGGTACAGGAGACTTACTCGATCGCGTTTTGCAGATGGATAGTAATAAATACCGTTTTGTGACTAATGAAGCATTAGCCTTTTTGCAATGGCTGAAAAGATTTGCTGAAGCAGAATTAGGTTCGGAGGATGAAAAATAATGACTTTTGACTACCCGCTTCCTAAAGATACTTTCCAAAACTTCACAGGATCAAATAATAAGCAAAAATGCTTAAATTTGAGCCTCTTACTAGACCGCTATATTGGTTACGATGGG
Source organism: Oscillatoriales cyanobacterium PMM_0019 (assembly GCA_949127975.1). Taxonomy (GTDB): domain Bacteria; phylum Cyanobacteriota; class Cyanobacteriia; order Cyanobacteriales; family CASBRB01; genus CASBRB01. Next base: position 335 of record CASBRB010000442.1, read on the forward strand.
AAATGGAATTTTAACGAAATGCAAAAATACATTTTATTTAAAGCACTTAAAAAGCATTTTAAACAGCATCAAGAACTCTCTGACTTAGTTGCAGCTAATTACCTGCGCTGGCAGCATATTGTTCGATCTTTTCCATACAGCCAACATTTTACCGCTACTCCAGAATGGCGCATGGTAGTAGGACTGGGACAAACCAGTGTTTTAGAAACCAGCATGACTCTTGATCGTATCACTGGCATTCCTATTATTCCTGGCAGTGCTTTAAAAGGGCTAGCTGCATCTTATGCTATGCTCTCTGCTTTGGATCTACATATAACCGAAAATTCTGACATACGTTCTGAAGCGGAAAAAGATGAAACTTTTAAAGCTATAGTTGGCACTCAAGGTGAAATTGGCAGAATTATTTTCTTCAATGCTGTTCCCACCCAGGCACCGGAACTAGAACCTGATATTATGAACAATCACTACCCAGAATACTACAGCGATAAAAGCGATAAAACCGCCCCAACATCTCATCAAAATCCAGTGCCAGTCTACTTTCTTACTTTAGGAAATAAAACTCACTTTGCCTTTGCTGTGGCAGGTAGAGATGATAAATCAGATACAAAAACGTTAGTCGAAAAGGCTACAGAATGGCTACGATCAGGCTTATCTGATTTAGGAATCGGTGCAAAAACAGCAGCAGGATATGGCTATTTAATACCTGATGATTAGTTTTTTATGGGTCTTTAATAGTCCAAATATCCTTTCAATAAAAATTCGGAAGCCCCCTCTTCCTGCCCCGGAGTATATTGAAAGCGTGGTTCATCCTTAATTATTTTACCTGATGAGCATTGACGAATACTTCCACACTCTCACCAACTTTACGCCTCGCCAGTTCCAGCGAGAAACTATTGCTAAAATCCTCAACCGTGAAAATGTGCTACTCCGCGCTCCTACGGGTTCGGGGAAAACTGAAACCGCGATCGCACCCTTTCTATTCGCCCAAGCACAACAGATCGATTTCCCCAACAAACTGCTCTACATCGTCCCCTTACGCACTCTTGCCAACAGCCTGCGCCAGCGTACTGAAGAATTAGTCAAGCGTTGGGCAGTAGTATATCCCTTACCTCGCCCACTTACTGTAACTCTGCAAACGGGAGAAAACCCGGAAGATCCGCGCTTTGAGGGTGATATCGTTTTCTGCACGATCGATCAGATGTTGAGCAGCTTTTTAAATATTCCCTACTCGGTTGGGAGGGGATCTGCTAATGTCAATGCTGGCGCTATTTTTGCTTCATATCTAGTATTTGACGAACTACACTTACTCGATCCCGATCGCTCTTTCACTACAGTACTCAAAGTGTTGGAGCAAGTTAAAGGCATCTCGCCCTGTTTGCTGATGACTGCTACTTTAAGTGACGAAGTGGCAACCTATATCGTGAGAGCAATAGATAATGAAGATTATTCGAGTTGAAGACTCCGATTTGCAAGAAATTGAAGGCAACCGCCTGAGAACCATTCAAGCAATATCGGCACCGCTAACCGCTGCTATCATCCTGGACGATATTCGCACTTCCCAGCGTCAGCGAGTTATCGTTATCTGCAATACTGTTTCCCAGGCGCAGGGGTTGTTTAGAGATTTGCAAGCGCTAGCTGAAGAAGACAAGCTACACATTACTCTCCTGCACTCTAGGTTTTTACCGGAACACAGGGCGAAAAAGGAAGCTTTCCTCAAAGAAGCGTTTGCCGAAAATTGGCAGCGCCGTGCAGATGGAATTTGCCACGTCCTCATCGCTACCCAGGTGATTGAAGCGGGAATCAATATTACCTGCGAGGTGATGCACGTACAGCTATGTCCGATGAACTCTCTATTACAGCGAGTAGGGCGTTGTGCCAGATTCCGGGGAGAGCGAGGTGAAGTTTATGTCTATTATTCGGTAGAAGTCGATCAATCTCAGTGGGCTTTAGCGACAAGAGACTTTGATTCGGAATCCTCAGAAGAAACAAGCCCCAAACAGCAGCACAGCTTTCTCCCATATACCAAAGAAATTTGCGAGTTAACTTGGCAAGTGTTACAGCAACATACAACTAGCGATCAAAATATAGGCTTTCGTTTAGAAGAAGCCTGGATTAACGAAGTTCATCGGGATGAAGATATTCTGCAAATTGGGCGCAGGCAGAATAAGAAGATGGACTTTGAGGAAAGTTTTGTTAAGGCGGTTTTTCAAGGCGATCGCTCTACTGCCAGCGATCTAATTCGTTCGGTAGACAGCCGTAACGTGTTCGTGTGGGAGGAACCTATCTTAATTGATTCCGACTGTCCAGAAATCGACCCCAATAAACTGCAAGCGTTTTCATTACCTATTTCCACCCTGTGTAAGGTATTGCGAGATGCCAAAAATCTAGAGTACGAAATCGACTGGGTATTTCGGAGGATTGAATCTCCTTCAGGTAAAGCCGCAGAAACCTATAGCCTACCCGTTTGGACTTCCATTGAAAGTCTGCAAGCTTTAAAGGATAGTTTTAGAATTCTCGTCAATCCCAAGTATGTTTATTATGACGAAAACATTGGTTTAGTCATCAGTCTTGAGGAAGAAGGCGACAGTGGCTTTCGTTCGCCAGAGAAGTCACAAAAGTCAATATCTAAAGAATATAAGTATCGTATGGATACTTATGTAGGACACTTGGGGTGCCTCTGGACTTGCTGGCGCGAAGCGTTTACCACAGAAATTCAGAAAAATGGAGAACTCGTCTCGGTGACTTACGGCAGCGTGCGCAACGAACTGCTAGCACCAGGAGGAAGATCGATCGCAGCTAAGATTTTCCCAGAAGCAACTGTTACTGAAGCTGAGACGCTATTTGAATATCTGGTATTTTTAGCAATTATCATCCATGACTTGGGTAAACTACAGGTTAAATGGCAGGAGGCGGTGCGAGGATGGCAGGCGATCGCTCATTCTTCATTTGGTGGTAAAAATCCTAAATCCTACCTACTGGCGCACACAGATTCAGATCCAGAAAACATCGCGCAGCAAAAAGCGCGACGAGATTACGAACGCAAACACCGTCGCCCACCCCATGCCGTCGAAAGTGCCTTCATCGGGCAAGATATTCTCAAACAATCTCTAGTCCCCCTACTCCGAGATTACTTCGATGCCGATACCGAGCAGTGTGCTTGGATTGCTCATACCGTGGTAATGGCAGCGGGACGACATCATTCTGCTTGGGCAAAGGGAGATAACCTACCGCCAGAAATTAAACTGCACCCGCTTTCTGTAAAGGCTCTAGCCCAAAGTTGGGATAGTCTCGCTCGCTTCCTACCCCAGCATCCACCCTTACCAAAAGCAACTTTGCGAAAACTACAATACGCTACCCGACTAGATTTTGACCTGAATAAGTTCGATAAATATCAGAGCGAGTACTATTCCCTCTACCTGTTGGTAGTGCGAGCTTTGCGCTTATGCGATACGAGAGCCGTACAGTTGTGAAGACTCCTCTTCCTGGTAGGGAGTAAGATTGGGATTAACTGAATCGCGAGTTGAAAAACTGAGGCAGTGCGTAAGTCCTGCCTCTACATATAGCGGTTCGTAGGGGCAATCCCCCTGTGGTTGCCCCTATATATGCCCATTCTGCTACAGTACTGTGAGGATTAGATGATCGATGGTTTATTTGTCACCAAAAGATTTAACACCTATGCTGATACGTTTTTGATGTTGGGTTTAGCTCGACTTGCCGAATACGCCCTGAGCCAAACCAAGCAAAAAGCACAAATGCAGCTCGTTGATGAAGGCAGCCGCTACCGCATCCAGTTTAAAAAACCTATCAATCTGGAAGCGATCGCGCTTCTCCCTTACACAGATCCCTTTCCGCCAGTTTGCGGTAAAAAGACAGACTCTAGCAAGCTACCTGCTTTGACAACGCCTTTCAATACAGTGGAGAAAACTGAAGCTAGGAGGTTATTCAGAGAATACCAATTTCAACATCGGCACCAAGCCTCCTGGAGCGAGGATGCGCCGCCACCACCCGATCCGAAAACCCAAAATGGCGTAGTTCTTACTTCCATGCGCCACGATAGAAACCACAACGAACTGTGGCTGCAAGGATGGGAACTGCGGGAAAACTACGGATTGTTAATTGCTTCATTACTGGAAGCCTTCAGCCAGGAAAATTTTTCTAAGCTCAATGGAGATATCAAGCGAGTTACAGACTTGTTCGAGAAAAGTGCTAAATGCAAATTACCACAGCAATTCAGCGCTGTTAAAATTTTCTTACCTACAGCCGTTCAAGGAGTCAGTCGCGTTAAAGCTGATGGGAACAAAACCGATCCTCAAAAAATAGATTGGCTAACTTTGTGGTTAATTGCTAATGGCTTATTCACTTTTGGTATTTCCGAACGTGTTAAGGTAGCGGAGCGGGTATACGACTGGCGGGTAACTGCTCTCGAACCTAAAGATATCAGCTTCGAGAAATACAAAGTTGTTCTAGACGACTTGCGTAAGTTCAATCCTCCTAGCGGCGGTCATGGTATTGCTAGATTTGATGCTGAATTAGTGCTGCGCTTTTGTCAAGGACTGCTGAAAAGTCACGAAGCTCACGCCAAAGAACGACCGGAAGATGATTCAGAGTTATGGCAACCCACTAATTGGTTTGTCCGAGGTTTTATCGGTACTCACTTCGGTCAAAAAGGACAAGTTTACGGGGTTAAAGAAATCTTTACGCTGGGGTTGCCTATTTGGGTACATCCTCAAAATTACAGTCAAATTCAGGATTATCAAAACCTCCTTAAAGAACATTTAGGAGCAATTACTTCTCTTGCAGCAGAAGAACACGTCGAATTATTAGCCTCTTATCGAGGATTTCTTACTGGCAACGAACTGCAAAGTTTTTTCAACTTCCAAGTTAAGTATGCTGAATACATTACTCGCTCTTTAGCAGATAAAAATGCTAAATCGCCAAGATTATTTTCGGTCGAGGGACTCAACATGACAATTGATAAATTCAAGCATCGCCAAGATGATAAAGAGTGGTCGCTGACAGAAATTACCGAAGACCCCGGATTTCTCCGAATTGCCAAAGCTATCAATAGCGCTACAGTTTACGCAGGTAAAATTATAACTAAGAATGGACAGATAGACCTTGATTGGGAGCGACAGTACGGGCTGGCTCAACGGCTGAACAGTCAATCGGGTTCTAAAAAAGATTTCGTCATCGAGTTGACGGCATTCATTGCCAGCTACGAAAATGAAAATTTACGAATTGCCGAAAAAATCCAAAAATTAGGTAAGGTTCCTCGCATTTGGACGACTAAAGAAGATTTAGATCGGGTAATCCGATTAATCGATAAATTTGGTTCCAATTTAGTTGCTAATTTACTCATTGCTTATGGGTATGCCAAATGGGGCAAGTCTAAGACCAGTGAAGAACCCCCAGACGATATATCCGGTGGCATCAGCGAAGAAGAATTGAGCATTGCAACAGAATCTGAAACAGGAGAATCTGACGATGAATAATACCAAAATGACAGCTTATTCAATTGCTATTAGCGGATTACTTTCTTGGCAGCTACATGCTCTCAACAACGAAGGTAACGAGGGAAATCAATCTTTAACTCGGCGTTACTGCATCATTCCCAAAGATAAGAGAGAGCCGGAGTTTGTCAATGGAGTTTCCGGCGACATGCTCAAGCACATCCAAGCCGAGCATTTACACCGCATCGCCATCGAAAGTACCCTAAACCTTTCCGAGGGAGGCAAGCAATTTCACCCAGATCGCATCGGCTACGACTTGGCAAAAGAGCTGCCCGTGTTTACCGATCGCGATACAGACTTAGCTGCTAAGACTAATAAAGTACTGCAACGCTGCTCTATGAGCGACTTGGAAGGCTTTATGGTAACGGTGAAAGGCGGACAAACCCTCAAGCGCGAGTCGGTAATTGAATTCGGAGCCGTAGTTGGCTTGCCTACCCTTGTCAAAACCCAGAGCTACTTCCACGCCAAGTATGGACCAGAAGATCCTACGCCTTATAACGTGCAAGTCAGTTCCGGTTTGTACGCCACCGTCCTCAATATAGAAGCTTTCCGCATCGGCTACAATCCTCACAATTTCAGCTATGCGATCGATTTAGCAGAGCGGAAAAAGCGTTTGGATGCCTTGCTGAAAAGCGTTCTCTACACTTACTTGCAGCCCAATGGAGCCAAACGTAACACCAACCTTCCCCACCCAGATTACTTTGAAGGAGCGATCGCTATCAGTACCCGTCGCTGCCCTGCGCCGATGATTAGCCCCTTGGAGGAAAGTTATATTCGCCAAATTGAAAGCATTGCTAATACCTTAAATCGTCTCAACGGCGAGGGTACTATTCACCTGCTTACCTTCGAGTCGATGGCAGACTTTGCCGAAAAAATTCAAACTGCGATCGAACAAACGCAACCTTGGGAGAGCGAACATGCCGAAGCGATCGAGTAAAGCCGATTGTGACACTTCTTTCCTAGCAGGGGAGATGTCAGAAAATCAATGGCTGAGTGTCACTTACCAACCCGTCAGCTTATTTTCCTTGAAACGTTCTGATGCCACCAGTATGGCAGCTCGCTCTAACCTAGTGCCAACTCCTTATGCAATTAAAATGGCACTGTTGAAGGTATTGCTGGAAACTCAAGGGGGAAAGCATCAAACCGATTTGGACGCTTGGATAAAAAGCCAGTTTACCTGGATTCGTGACTTGCAAATCTACGTACTGCCACCAGAGCGGCTGGTTGTCAATCGCAACGGCTACAAGTTGCGCTACTGGAACCAGCAAGCCGATAAAGATTATCGCAAGCAAAATAACAAAGAAGCTCCGCCCATTAATCCCATGCAAGACGGCTTCGTGTTTCGAGAGTGGGTGTACCTAGAAGGAAATATACAGATTTGTTGCGGAGCCACCAATCGACTGGCAGAATTGGAGTACCTTTTTTCCCAGATTAACTACTTCGGCAAGCGCGGCTGCTTCTTTCAATACTTGCCCGAAGCGACGCTCCCAACTCCTCAACCTCAATTTCAACCCACCCCCGAACGCGGTTTTACCATCCAACCAATGGACGACCTAGGAGAGAAAACTACATTCGACAAAATCAATCCTTTTTCTAGCAATAAAGCTCAACTCGACAAAGACCGAGTAATCAAAATTGGATTTTTACCACTGCAACTTACTGCTACCAGTGCGCGTTATGACTTATATACCAGATCGTGAACCAGAATTAGCTGGTTTAAGCATAGTATTGCAACCTATACAAGCAACTAAGGCAGTTCCATTAAGCGAATGGCTGCCTGAGTTGGAAGCTAATTTGCTTTGGATACCCCTATTTA
>CASBRB010000443.1 GCA_949127975.1 Oscillatoriales cyanobacterium PMM_0019
GGACTGGTGCGTGGAATTAGAGGCCCCACCCTCACCAACAGCGTTCCCAGGCAGAGCCACCGGAACGAGAAAACGAGAAAAACCCCTTGCGTTGGAGTTGGGGGTGCGGAATGTGGGTTGGAAACAAGGGCTATTTTTTCTACTTTTAGAAAAGGTAATGCTCCGGGCCTGAGAAGTGGCGGGAGCGAGTCATTGAGGTAGGACATGGGTACGGATAATTTGGTAACTTACAATTCACCAGAAGAATATGTAGCAGCGATGCGAGAGGCTTTGTGGGATGCTAATCGCCCTTTGGCTATTAAACTAGCTCTCGAAGCAATTAAGCACTTCCCGGAGCATGAGGAAGTTCAAAAGTTTGATTACGTCCTCAACCCACCACCAGCTAGAGTTGTTCCCACCAGTGATGAGGAGCGTCAAAGATTTTTAGCTGACGATGAATGGATTTTGCAGCATCGGGATGAATATAAAAATCGCTGGGTAGGAATCCGTAATGGCGAGTTAGTAGCTGAAGCGGGTTCTTTAAAGGAACTAATTGAACTCGTCGGAGATGATAATAATAAAGACGTACTCATAACACCAATTTACTGATGTTGTTATTTTTGACTTCGGGTGAAACTTTCGCTACTGGAGCAAGGCGTTATCAGTATTTTCCAGCGACTCCAACTGAAAGTACAAACCGCATAATCCTCATAGTTAAGGTAGGCGAACACCCCTTTAAAGCTGTAGTTGATACGGGTGCTCCTTATGTAATTTTACCTCCATCTGTCGCTAAATTTGGTGGATTTAATCCTGATTTTGTTTTAGGGCGAGAGCGGATGTTAATTCGAGGAATGCGGCTGGATGGAAGTATCACTAGGATTGATATTACATTTGTTCTACTTTGGTTCGCTGGCATCAACTATATAACCTTTGACCTTCAAATACCAATTGGTTGTGCGTGAGCTACCACCTATAAATTTTAAGTATACTATTATTTGGTTAATCAGCTAAAGTGCCTTAACCCAACTTATTAAGGCAAGCGCCTAGACGTTCTGCTAGAACCGGGAGATGGGGTTCTAAGACAAATGTGTAATGGGTACCAGGAACTTCAATAACTTCTATCTCCCTGGCTGCTAACACTGCACCAAATTCAACCCAGACGAGAGTGGGATCTGGAACCAAGATTCCTTTTTCCCGCGCCCTCAAAATTGTCGCTTTTCCGGGATAAGGGCGTCGGACATAGGTATAAGTGGCTTTTAGCGTGCCTACTAAAACATCTATAATGCGTCGATTTTGTTGCTGTTGAACTTCTGGAGGAAATATATTGACACGCCTTGCCTTCTCTATAATGTAGTCGATTTGCTTGTCTAGACTGATGCCCTGTAATTCCTCTGGTGAGACGAGATTATCCTCACCAAACATTCCACCAAACACGCGGGAAAGAACCCCTACCAAGTAGGCATTATCAATCTTTTTATTTGGGTCGAGTAGAATAGGGACATAAGAGTCTAGCATAGCTAGTAGAGAAACTTCATGCCCTTGCTGGTGCAACTGTTGAGCTATTTCATAAGCCACAACTCCGCCAAAAGACCAGCCTCCAATTTGATAAGGGCCTTCAGGCTGAACTGTTTGGATTGCTTTAATGTAGTGGCAAGCCATATCTTCAATGCGACTTAACGGTTCTTCTCCCTCATTGAAACCTAGTGCTTGCAAGCCATAAAACGGTTGTTCTTTACCCAGATAACGGGATAATTTTACATAGCAGAGAACGTGTCCCCATGCTGGATGTACGCAAAAGAAAGGAGTCTTGTTTCCTTTTGGCTGAATCGGCACTAAAGAAGAGTTGATAGGGACATAAGTTGAACTTTGGATAATTTTCGCCAACTCTTCAATAGTTGGGGCTTGGAAGAGGGTTGCCAAAGGCAAGTTCTTACCAAACTGGTGCTGAATTTTAGCCATCAATTTGAGTGCTAAGAAAGAATAACCGCCGAGATCGAAGAAGTTATCTTTTACTCCTACCGGGTGAAGATCTAAAATTTCTGACCAGATTTGTGCTAGTTGTTGTTCTATTCGATCGCGGGGCGGTACAAAACTGGTATTTGGGAAGCTGGATTTATCTGGAGCGGGCAGGGCACGGCGGTTAATCTTGCCGTTAGGAGTTAGGGGAAGAGAATCTAATACTACAAAGGCTGCTGGCACCATGTAGTCGGGTAGCTTCTGCTGTAGGAAGCTGCGCAGGGTACTGGGGAGAGGCTGTTCCTGTTTCGGCACGACATAGGCTACCAGTTGCTGGTATCCTGCTTCTGTCCGAGGGATGACTACACTCTGAAGTACCTCTGAGTGTTTAGCTAGAGCCTTCTCAATTTCTCCAAGTTCGATACGGAAGCCGCGAATCTTCACTTGATTATCGATTCGACCGATATATTCGATGTTACCGTCGGGTAGATAGCGGGCTAAGTCGCCAGTTTTGTAAAGGCGACTCGATTCCAAATCCTCAAAGGGGTTGGGAATGAACTTTTCGGCTGTCAAATCCGGGCGGTTGAGGTAGCCTCGGGCAAGCCCAATTCCGCCAATGTGCAGTTCGCCAGTAACGCCGATCGGTACTGGTTGGAGATAACGGTCTAGAATGTAGATCTGGGTGTTAGCGATGGGATGACCAAGCAACACAGGGGCGTCTTGTTTCCGGGCAACTTGCCGATAAGCCCCTAAGTTGTATACAGTTGACCAAATGGTGGTTTCCGTAGGGCCGTACAAGTTCCACAGAGAAGCGGATTTTTCTAGTAGTCGCGAGGCTAAATCTGAGGGTAAAGCTTCACCGCCGCAGAGGATTTTTAATCTAGGGCTACCTTCCCACCCAGCAGCCAGCAGCAATCGCCAGGTGGCTGGGGTTGCTTGCATAGCAGTAACATCGCATTTAACTAACAACTGATGCAACTGCATTCCATCAGCAGCTACTTCACGGGAAACTAACACCAGCCGCGCTCCTACTATCAGTGGCAGGTAAAGCTCCAGTGTCGCAATGTCAAAAGATATGGTCGTGACTGCAAGAATTATATCTTGCTCCGTCAATCCAGGAGCCTGACGCATGGAATTTAAGAAGTTAACCACCGACTGGTGGGCAATCTGCACTCCCTTGGGCAAACCTGTAGAACCTGAGGTATACAAAACATAAGCCAAGTTCTGTGGATTAACCCCTGTGTTGGGATTATCCTCTCTGTGCTGTTGTATCGTCACCCAATCTTTATCGAGGTAAACTACCTGCGCTTGATGGGAAGGTACCCCAAGCAATTTTTGTTGAGTCAGCAGCACCTTTACCTGGGAATCTTCTAACATATAAGCCAAGCGCTCTGGTGGGTATGCTGGATCTATTGGCACATAAGCTCCCCCAGCTTTGAGAATTCCTAGTAATCCCACTACCATATCTAAGGAGCGCTCCACACAAATGCCCACTAACACATCAGGTTCTACCCCTAGTGCTTGCAAGTAGTGAGCTATTTGGTTAGCTCGGCTATTCAATTCTCGGTAGGTTAGCTGCTCTTCTTCAAAACCCACCGCCACAGCATCGGGGGTTAGCTCTACCTGAGCTTCAAATAATTGGTGGATGGTAAGAGAAGGGTAATCTTGCTTTGTCGAATTCCAATCTATCAGTAATTGATGCCGATCGCTAGGACTTAGCACGGGTAACTGAGCAACTTCTAGATTTGGATTAAACGCGATCGCTTCCAGTAAGTTTTGGAAATGTCCTGCTATCCGAGCTACTGTAGAAGCGTCTAAAAAATCGCTGTTGTACTTGAAATAACCAATAGTTGATTCTTTTAACTCGATTATTTCTAAGGCTAACTCCCATTCACTTTTCTGCCGGGTTAGTTCAAAATACTTTAAATCCCAACTTGCCGACGGCTCAAACAAGTTTGCTAAAAATTCAACCGAGCCCAAATTCTGGAAACTAAATCCTACTTGGCAAATAGGTGAATGACTCAAATCCGACTTTTGTTGAAATTCTTTTACCAGTAATGGAAAAGGATAATCTCGATATGCGATCGCTTCCTTAAGCTTCTTACTGACTCGATCAATTAACCCTTTAAAGGTAAGACTACCACAAATAGTCTCCCGGAAGACCACTGGATTTTCAAAGTTTCCGACAACCCCAGCCAATTCTGGATATTTGATTTCAGGTAAAGAACAAGCTATTAGTATATCTTCTTCACCAGAATAGCGGTGCAGGATTACTTGAAAAGCTGCTAATAGCGTATCGTAAAGGCTGACATTTTCAGCCCGTGCCAGTATCCGGAGCCGAGTTGTCAACTCGTTATTTATCTTAAAAGTATAAGATGAGCCATTATAAGTTCGGATTGGGGGGCGAGAGTTAAGAGTCGGTAACTCAAGCACTGGCAACTCACCAACTAAATGTTTCTGCCAGTATTTCCCTAGTCGCGCACCTTCTGAACTATTCAGTATTTTCTCTTCAGACAAAACGTAGTCTTTGTATAACCCCTCTATAGGTGGCAAATATGTATTTATACCTGTTATTTTTGATTGATACAGCAGAAATAACTCATCCACCAATACCAACAAAGAAGAAAAATCGCTAGCAATATGATGCACAGTTAACAAAAGGATATGCTCTGCTGCCGAGCGACTAAACAAACCGGCACGGATAACTGAACCTTGTTCCAGATTGAAAGGACGTTGAGCATAACTTAACAAAGTATCTTGCAAATCATCCCACCTCAAGCTCGCCGCATCTATCTCATCTAAAACAGCCTCAACAGTACCGTGGATTTCCTGAACTACTTGCCCATCAAGTTCGTAGTAGTAGCTTCGCAACGTTGCATGACGATCAATTAACTTTTGTAAACATTCTCCGAGCGCCTCCCTATCAACAAGTGACGTAATCCGTACTGCAAAAAATACTTTATCATTCACTCCCTCCGGAGCTAACTTATAGAGAAACCAAATTTTTTGCTGAACTTGTGATAATGGAAAAGAGGTTTTTTGATTCACTAATTGCGCCATCGATATCGTGTCCTGTAAACCATCTCTACTGCAACTCTAACCATCCTAACTTACTTACGTTAGGACTTACGCACACACACCGCTGTGTGGATGGTGGGTTACGCTGTCGCTAACCCACCCTACGAATAGTGTGGATGGTGGGTTACGCTGTCGCTAACCCACCCTACGAATAGGGTGGATGGTGGGTTACGCTGTCGCTAACCCACCCTACGAATAGGGTCTATGCGTAAGTCCTGTTACGTAAAACTCAACCTCTCCTCCTCCCCTTCCTCGGCGCTCTCTGCGCCTGGAGCGGTTCATTAAAAACCTCTCCCACTCAAAACGTGGTAAAACAGAGACAAATAACGACTTGCCTGTAGTTCCAGAGAAAATTCTTGCACTGCTTTCTCACGAGCGCGAGCGGCAAGTTTGAGATACCGCTCCCTATCCTCAATAACCCAGGCAATCCCATGAGCCAAATCGTCAGAGCTAAAACACTCCGCTCGATAACCATTCTTTTGGTGTTCCACAATATCTTTTAAACCCGTTGAATCAAAAGAAACCACAGGAGTGCCACAGGCTAAAGACTCAGAAGCAGTTTGTCCGAAAACTTCTTCAACCGACGGCACGAGCATCACATCAGCAGCGGAATAGAGAAGTGCCAGCTTATTCTCATCATAAATTTTACCTAAGTAGCGTACCGGGAAACCTAGATCGACAGGATTTTCCGGTTGAGACGCACCAAAAACAATCAGCTCTATTTTGTCTTTCCACCCAGATTGGCTCAATTTTTGTAACGCTGGTTGTAGCAGGTGGAATCCCTTCCTTTGATTGCTAGTTGAGTTAATAGCTCCGAATAGAATTAGTTGCTTATCTTGTGGCAGCGTCAGTAAGTTTCTTGCTGTTTGAGGTGAGGTGGGTTTATAAATATTAAGATCTAACCCATTGGCAATAACTTGAATATCCCGATCCCGAAAAAGAGAACTAGACTTAGCACATTCAGCCAGCCAATTGCTAGGGGTGACAATAGTGAAGTTGAGATTTTGCCATGCCGAGGCTTTGCGCTGCCAAACCCAGCGGGACAAATCCCTGCTACTCGCGCTACCAAGTAGGGGACAATTCCCACAGTATTTTGTATAGCCATCGCATCCTTCGCTATAGTAACATCCACCAGTGAAAGCCCACTGATCGTGGAATGTCCAAACAATAGGCTTCTGCAACTTTGCCAGAGCTTCTATCGGAATAAAACCGCCACATATCCAATGCAGGTTAATCGTGTCTGGATTGAGAGCAGCAATCTGGGAGGTAACTAGACTGGGAAGCCATTGGGGTGAGAA
>CASBRB010000444.1 GCA_949127975.1 Oscillatoriales cyanobacterium PMM_0019
ACCGGACAGGAAGGATTTTGATTCAGCAGTAGTTTGGTGATGGTGAGATAGGCGGTGTCTACAACTCCAGCGGTTGCCAGAGCTCCCATCAAGGGGCGAAACCAGCGCTGTATCCAGGGGGTAGGGCGATGACGTCTTCTAGTCATAAATATGAGTGAAACTAAACTATAGAATGAACATCTTTCTCTATAACAAGAGTTTAATTTTTTTGGCGTTTATCTGTTAATTGTGGGGTGACAAACCACAGGCTTCCCGTCCCCAGGATCGCTGCTGAGACAATGACGAGAATCAACCGCCGTAGCGATGCCTGATGAGAGGCTGCCTTTTGGTTCGGCTCGCGCAGTCGTTCCTTTCTCTGACAGTGACAGTATAGTGCAAATCAAACGGTTTGAAACTACCACTGGATTTAGGATTTCCGCTAAATACCACAGTACTGTAGCACTGTCTATATATATAGCGGGTTCGTAGGGGCAAACCCCCTGTGGTTGCCCCTATATATGGTCAAAATTGAAGAAGCCATTCGTGGCTTAGCATGGAAGTAGATAGTAAGGTTGCGGAGACAGAGATGGCAGTTAAGTTGGGGCGTCCGATATTAGTTGGGGGAATTGGCTTATCATTCTCGCTTTGGGTGCTGGAAAGCCTGCATCAGGAGGTGGTGCAGCTAGGTGAATATACTCTATTGGGTGCGTTAGCACTCGGTTCTGGTTTCTGGTTGTGGAAACAACGAGCAGCCAAAAATGCGACCCTGCGCCTACCTGAAAAGCCCCTGGAGCGGGAAACAGTGGTGCAAGCGATATCTTTTGCTTCTGCCGCGATAACTCAACTAGAGGCAGAAGCCCAAAACCATCCAGCGATAGCAACTCTGCGGCAGCGAGTTGCCTCCTCTACAGCAGAGTTAGAGCGGCAGGAGATACGTCTGGTGGTTACAGGTGGTAAAAACGTCGGCAAAACTACTTTGATGAGAGTGCTGTCAGACAGTTGGGGAACCCAAGAGCAGCAAAAACTCTCCTGGAGCGAAACACCAGCCTTATTTACTGCCACAGATGCCGATGGTACTCAAACAGATATTTCAGATGAAGCGATCGCTTCTGACTTAGTATTGTTTATCACTACTGGGGATCTAACTGAATCAGAGTTTCAAGCTTTAAAGCAGCTAGCGGCACTAAATCAGCGAACTATCCTAGTTTTCAATAAGCAAGACCAGTATTTACCAGAAGAACGTCCTCTGGTGTTGCAGCAACTACAAAAAAGAATTTTAGAAATCCTCCAGCCAGAAGATGTCGTGGGAATTGCGGCAGCACCAGGAATGGTAAAAGTGCGCCAGCACCAGGGGGATGGTTCAGTGCAAGAGTGGATGGCTCAGCCAGCACCAGAGATAACACAACTCAAGCAACAGCTAAGTCAAATTCTAGTGCAGTCAAAACAACAGTTAGTTTGGGCTAGTACCTTCCGGGCTGCTCTGGCACTTAAAGCAGAGGCGGTAAAACTGTTAAATGAAGTGAGGCGCGATCGCGCTTTACCTATAATTGAGCAATTCCAGTGGATTGTAGCTGCTACAGCCTTCGCCAACCCAGTGCCAGCCCTAGACTTGCTGGCAACTGCCGCTATTAATGCCCAGTTAGTTATGGATTTGGGCGCTATTTATCAGCAAAAATTCTCCCTCCAACAAGCTCAGACAGTAGCTGGAACTATGGGTAGTCTGATGCTAAAATTAGGTTTAGTAGAGCTTTCCACTCAGACAATTAGTGGCATGCTGAAAAGCAACGCCATTACTTTTGTTGCTGGGGGTATAGTGCAGGGAGTCAGTGGCGCTTATCTAACCCGTTTAGCAGGGTTGAGCTTAATTGAATACTTCCAAGCTCAGGATGTGGCAGCAGCAGGTGGTTTGTTGAATTTTGACAAACTGGGTGAGAAACTGCAACAGGTTTTTCAGCAAAATCAGCGGGTGGCTTTCTTGCAGTCTTTTGTTAAGCAAGCAGTAGGGCGTCTGATTCCGGAATCCCCCCAACTAATTATAGGTAGTTAACCGTAGGGTGCCTCTACGTAACTGCCTTCTGCCTTACTTTCAAGTCAGAGCCTGGGATTTTCACCCTCATCCCCCAACCCCTTCTCCCATCAAGGGAGAAGGGGAGAAAGAGAAGCTTTCAATCTTATCATCTTCGCCAACCTGCTGGTAGTCGGATTAAGTTAACTAAAACCAATGACCGACTGTTAGTAGACATTCCACCAGCTCAAGTAATAGTAGTTCATATTACTTTAACAGTGGGAAACTCAAGGCTTTCAAACTTTAATGTTGGGTTTCGTACCTCAACCCAACCTACAACTATATAATTGGGTTGGTAGGGGCAAACCCCCTGTGGTTGCCCCTATATATGCTTAAGGCTTTCACACCTTTTTGTTGGGTTTCGTACTAATAGGACTAAATTAAGAAAAGTCAGAATTGTCGAGGTAGAGGCTCACGAGAGTCAATCCAAGTTTTGGGAAGTTTATTACTTCCAAGTGTTAAGGCAACCAGAGCAAAAAATCGGGTTAAGGCTGCATGTCTTACCGGTATGTTTACCTAAGTAAACATAAAACGTTATATATTATAATTATACTGCAAAGGATAATTTTGTAGTCAGGTATTTTGTCCGACTATTAGGATGTAACCTAATCCAGTGACCTTGAGCCAACCATCTGACGGGGTTTCTAAAGGGCAGGAAACTCACTTGAACCGTGCCCGCGCCAGTCTGCGGCAAGCCCTCTCCTGGTATTCCCATTTTCGCGGCTATAGACAGAATTACTCCAATGATGTACTACAAGCCGCACTGCGAACTGAGCTAGAAGTTTTGGGGAATAGCTTAGAAAAGCTCGATCGAGGCGTGATTTGCATTGCCGCCTTTGGTTTAGTCAGTCGTGGCAAGTCGGCTCTTCTGAACGCCTTGATGGGACAAAAAATCCTGCAAACAGGTCCCCTCAACGGCGTTACCCAATGGCCTCGTTCTGTGCGCTGGACGCCTAACACTGGTGGTAAAGTGCAGGTAGAATTAATTGATACTCCCGGATTGGATGAAATTGATGGTCAGGCACGGGCGCAGATGGCAAGGCAGGTGGCGCGTCAGGCTGACTTGATTTTGTTCGTGGTTGCTGGTGATATTACACGTACTGAGTATCAGGCGCTGTGTGAATTGCGACAGGAACAGAAGCCCCTGATTTTGGTGTTTAATAAAATAGACCTCTATCCGGAGCAAGACAGGCAAACGATTTACCAACAACTGCTAAATCTAGGCGCTAATAGTACCAGTGGTAAGCACCTACAGCAGTTGTTGTCTACTGATGAAATTGTGATGGTGGCGGCAGAACCTGCTCCGTTAGAAGTTCGGGTAGAATGGCCGGATGGGCGGGTTACTTATGAATGGGAAACTGCACCACCCCAAGTGGAGGAGTTGAGGAAGACGATACTTAGCCTGCTGAACCGTGAGGGGCGATCGCTCCTTGCTCTCAATGCTTTGGTACAGGCACGGGATGCCGAAGCCAATATTGCTAGTAGAACCATCGCTTTACGCGATGCTGAAGCAGAAGAGTTGATTTGGCGCTATGCTGGTTACAAATCTTTAGCTGTCGCCCTCAATCCTATTGCTGTTTTAGATATTGTGGGTGCAACAATGGCAGATTTAGTCCTCATTCGTTCCCTAGCGCGGCTATATAATCTGCCGATGACGGGCTACGAAGCTGGGAAGCTGTGGCAAACGATTTTGTCTAGTGCTGGGAGCTTGCTACTGGGAGAACTGGGCAGCAGTTTCCTGTTGGGGTTGGCAAAGAGTACGGCTGCCATTGCTGCGGGTGGGAGTCCGCCGAGTATTGGTGCTTATGCTGGGGCTGCGGTAGCCCAAGCTGGTATTGCGGGTTATGGAGCGTATATGGTGGGGCAAGCCGCAAAGGTTTATTTAGAGCAAGGTTGTACGTGGGGGCAACTGGGAGCAAATACAGTGATTGAAGAAATTCTCGATCGAGTAGAACCGAATACAATTCTTTATCGCCTGCGGCAGGAGTTGCGGCAACAGCTTAATCTGCCTCAAAATAAATAGCTTAACATCCAGTTTCCATAATTTTTCGTCAGTTTATAAGCTTTGTCAGCTATTTTGTCCAAGTATTTGGCTGATTGCTTGGCATTAATTGTTAAACGCGGAATTTGATAATTACTTTTCAACCAACCTATTTTCATCACTTTACTATTGTATAAGTACCCTGATGAATAGTATTTAGATGCGTACTCTTCCACCTTGCCATTCGTAGCACCATAAGGATAAGCTAGATGAGCAGCTACTTGATTATTTTTATCTAAACCTGTCGTACACTCTCGTAATTTTGATTGGGCGTCGGCAAGTTCCTTAATCAATTCTTCAGTGCTAATTTTAGTTAAATTTTTGTGAGTTAATCCGTGAGATTGAATATCATAATATCCTTTTGACAATCCTTCTCTCAAATCGTTGCAAGTCATGTGAATAGAACGATCGCTTTCATAATTTGCCAGAGTTCCTGGATTTACAAATAAAACTACTTTTACTTGCCGACCATATTTAGCCTCAATTTGCTCCAAAATTGGTAATAAGTTGGTATGAATTGTTTTATATCCGTCATCGAAAGAAAACATAATTATTTTTTGCCCTAAATGAACGTTCGGTATTTCCTTAGATTTAGTTATAAAATAATCGTAAAGTTCTTGAGTAGTGATAAACCAAAAATCTTCTCGCACTAAATAATCTATCAATTCAAACATTTCTGCTTTTGGATAATTCATTACTTGAACTGATTGATTGCGAAAAACTTTATCTTCTCGGTGCTGCAGATCGATGACACCATGAAAACCCAACAAAGGAAGACGGGGAGCAGTTAAATTTGAAATCAACAAATGTCCACATAAAACAGCTATAACTGTAATCCAAAGAAAAATTAGTAATTTTGCATATTTAAACTTTTTAATTTTAAAGTTGTATAACCTCATTTAAAGACTCTCACACACAGTTGGTTATTGCTTCTTAGTTAACTCATTTTGGGCGGTAATGGTAATCTGTTTAATCGCCTGTAAATCAGGCGGTGGGGTTTGACTATCCATTTTCAGCCATAGAAGATACTCAATATTACCAGCAGGACCAGTTACTGGCGACCAGGTTAAGCCGCAATACCGCCACCCCAAAGCTAGGGCTGCGTGGTACACTTGTGCGATCGCAGCAGTATGATCGTTATTATCTCGCACAACGCCTTTTTTGCCAACGCGCTCGCGCCCAACTTCAAACTGTGGCTTCACCAACAGTACCACCTCACGAGGTTCTGTCAGCAGTTGGCACAGAGCGGGTAAAATCTTGGCCAGAGAAATAAATGAAACATCCACGACTCCTAAATCAGCACCCTGAGCGTTATTATACAACTCTTTTGGCTGGAGATAGCGCAAATTTGTGCGTTCCCGTAGAATTACTCGAGGATCGTTGCGCAGACGCCAGTCAACTTGCCCATAGCCCACATCAATACCATAAACTATTTTTGCCCCAGCTTGCAGCAGACAATCGGTAAAGCCACCAGTGGAGATGCCACCATCTAGACAAATGCGCCCCTCTACAGGAATGGCAAATACCTCTAGTGCTTTGGCGAGTTTTTCGCCGCCTCTGGAAACATAGCGCGATTTCTCCTTAACCTGAATCTGCGCTTCTGTTTCTACCTCCGTGCCTGGTTTGTCTATCACTTGCTGTTTCACCATCACCTCCCCTGCCCTAATCAAGCACTGGGCTTGTTGCCGCGAGGAGCATAAACCGAGTTCTACTAACAAGGTGTCTAGTCGTTGTTTAGCCAAGGAAATTTATGACCAATGCCTGATTTTAAGGTTCATTCTTGAATGGTAGTTTATACTGGTAGCTGATTCCAGCTTTAATCCTGCTTATCCTTGAGTGTCAGTGTCTAACGGATTTTTAACGCCTCCGTCGTTATCGGAAGAGAGTAATCAAGATTTATCTTTAGAGTCAACCCTCTCAGAGCTGCCGCTCTATCAGTTTCAGGTGGAAATCACCTGCCTAGGGGTGGAAGTCGCTGAGGTTTTTGAAAAATATCCCCTGCTGCCGGGAGCCATCCTTGTAGAGCAGGGTAAATTTGTGGGCATGATTTCCCGGCGCAGTCTCTTGGAGTACTTACTTCGTCCTCAGGGAGTGAAGCTGTTTTTGAAGAAACCCCTAAAAGTTCTCTACAGCTACGCCCGTCGCGAGCTGTTGGTGCTTCCCGATACTACACCAATTCTAGTGGCAGCACAGCAGTCTCTCAGGCGATCGGCCGAACTACTAACAGAACCAATTATAGTACAATTAGGTGCATCTGACTATAAGTTGCTAGAAGTTCAAGAATTAAACATCGCCTCCTGGCAAATTCGGGGCATAGAAACTCAGGTACGGTATGAACGTGCCCAAGCGCAGATGATTCAAACTGAAAAAATGGCAAGCTTGGGGCGTTTAGTTGATGGGGTAGCACACGAAATTTTAGACCCGGTTGGCTTTATCTGGGGTAATTTAACTTATCTTTCCACTTATAGCCAGCAACTTCTAGAATTGGTGTCTGCTTACGAAGCGTTATTGCCCCAGACAAGTGTGGAGATTACTCAATTAAAAGAAGAAATTGAACTTGATTATTTACAAAAAGATTTTCCCCAGGTAATTGCCAGTATCCGCGCCGGAGCAGAACGTTTAAAAAAACTGGGAATCGGCTTGCAAAATTTCTGTCATATTGATGATGTGTATCCTAAACCAGCAGATTTACATGCGATTCTGGATGGGATTATTTTACTGCTGCAAAGCCGTCTCACTAGCGAGATTGAAATTGTTAGACAATACGGGCATCTCCCGCCAGTTTCCTGCTTTTCTGGTCAATTAAACCAAGTGTTTATGAATATTATAAATAATGCTATTGATGCTTTGATTAATCAGGCAGTTAGTATAAAAGTTTCCCAAGAATTTAATCGCACCAGGCAAGCAGCCTCCCCTCAGAAGCCTCGGATTGAAATCACTACTGAAGTTTGCTCAATCAAGTACAGCGAGTCAAGTGTCTCTGAATACCGTGCTGTTTCCATTCGGATTGCAGACAATGGCCCTGGAATGTCTGCCGAAAAGCAACAGCAAATTCTTGAGTCCTTTTCGGTCGATAAACGTGGTGCCAAGGAAACAAGTTTGGCTGTGAGTTATCAGATTGTCAGGGCTAAGCATGGAGGTAAAATGTATCTGCGATCGCAACCAGGCATCGGCACAGAATTTGAAATTATACTACCCCTAGTTTGAGCGTTGCATTTTAGGAATATTAGATCTCATGTCAGAATCAACTTCATTGCCCGCTAAATACCTGGAATTAATCGACCAAATTGTCCAAATAACCCTAAAAGGGCAGATACGCTCTAAAGAGCAGGTGTATCAAATGCTAGTGAAAGACATCAGCCCCGGCACGGGCGAAATATTTGAACGCTGCCTGGTAGAGCGGATAAGTGCTACCCAGTACGAGGTAGATAACCAGTTACAGTCAGCGACGGCTTCCAGACGCCTGAGAGCGCTGAAGACTATTGAGGGAGAATGGGAACGGTGGCAAAAGGAAAATCGAGTATCAGGAGCGATCGCTACCGCTATCCAACAGATTACCACAGCAGAACCGGATAATCGCCTCACCGCCTTGTTAAGGGTAATAGACCCCAACCAAACCCAAATTTTGACATTAGAGCAGTTACAGCAGTTGGCGAAGGCACTCAAGCAACAAGCAGAGGAAAGCTCTAACCCAGATTTAAAAAGGCAAATACAGCAACTAGCTACCGGACTCACTCATGGTATAGAATCTTGGCAACGACTCGAAGGCGATCTGATAAGCTGGATCTACGACCAAGGTCAAAGTAAATTGGGATTTGGAGGCGATCCCGCACAGGGGAGTCCTTGGGGATTATGGGCTAAAAAGGTAAATAGCCCCTTACCTCAGGCTTTGTTCCATTCCCTAGCCCTAAATCAATCCGTAGTTGAACTGGCAGCGAACCAAGCTGGCATGGAACTAGCTGCCTGGGTTGAGCTAGCCGTGATTTTGCAGTTCTTGCAACGCGGGTTAGTTGCGTGGTTCGACAAGCTGGTTTATGACTCTAAAGTGGGAGCAAAGCTATCTATTTCTACCTTTCTTACTTTCGCCGTAATTTGGTCACAGTTGGCGAATGGCTTTAATCACAGTAATATAAGTCGCCACTACGCTGATGGCAGTTTTCAAGTAACGCTACAAATTCTCCGCACCTTTGCCCAGCGGCAATACTTCCCCCTATACGGCGGTATTTTTGCCTCATTTGCAGGAAATTATCTACGGGATACCCTCAACTACTTAGATGAACCACTGCGGCGAGTTGAAGGTACTCAGGAAAAAGCTCGCATTCTCACATTATTAGGTTCTTCTCTCCGCGCCCAAGGTAAATATGAGCAAGCAATTTCATTTTATCAGCAAGCGTTAGAAATCGCCCGTAATGCGGGGGATAAAACTTGTGAAATTGCTAATTTTAATCACCTCAGCCGTACCTGCGTAGCTCAGAAAAATTATGCTGAAGCGATTAACTACAGCCAACGGGCATTAATTATGGCTCGGCAAGCTGGTGATAAGTTGGGAGAAGCGAATGCACTAGCAAATTTAGGCTACAGTGAGGTATTCCAAGCTCAGCAAGTAGAACAAGTGGAGCCAGAGTTTTATGAGACGGCTATTAATTATCTGGAACAAGGGCTGAAGTTGTCAGAAAGATTGGGCGATAGTCAGAGCCAAGCTTTGTGTTTGAGTAGTTTAGGGATTGCTAAAGTAGTTTTAGCAGAACCACAAGCGGCGATCGCATATCTGCAACAAAGCATAAAAGCCTGTATAAATTCTGGCGACTTGTACCTCGACGCTTTAAACCGGGCGTACCTAGGTGAAGTTTATTACAAAGTGAAGGATTTAGACAAAACTGTTTACTTTGCCTGCTTGGGTATGTATCTTTTAGAGCAAATTGCTGCCACAGAGTGGCGTCAATCCGCAGGTTTACTAACAATTGTACAAGGGCAAATTGGTGTTGAAGCTTTCAACAAAATATTAGGGAAGGTGCGTTCTGAAGTAATTGCTATCATCGGCGTGGATGGATACGATCACCTGCCGCAACTGTTAGAACAATATCAGCGATCGATCCAATGAACATGAGTCATATCATGTCCGGGCGATCGCTTAAACTTGCCCACCAGCCCGCCAGGGAATAAATTCCCTGGCTAATAGCTTAAGTCCACTAAAGTGGACTAAATAACATATAGCTTGCAATTTTCTCCTTCCTAGGCTCTGCCTCCTACTCCCTTCCCACCAGAAACCCAACATAAACCCACATGGGTGATGTTGGGTTTCGTTCCTCAACCCAACCTAC
>CASBRB010000445.1 GCA_949127975.1 Oscillatoriales cyanobacterium PMM_0019
CCCCCTTTGGGAGAGGGGTTGGGGGTGAGGGTATTTTTATAAATGATTTAGACTTCCTATATATAGAGGCTGTGCGTAAGTCCTGTTGCCTATGAAAAATCCTTAACTAAGAGCCAAGCCTCTAGTGCTTCCTTGTCGGGTTCGGCAATTGGTCGAAACGGTCTAAAATCATAGACATCGATCAGACGCTCATGGATATTTGCCGAGACTAGAATTCCTCCAGGTGGAGCAGATTCCTTTAACCGATAAGCAGTATTAACGGTATCGCCCCAAATATCGTAGGTAAATCGACTTTTGCCCACTGCACCTGCGACTAGGTCACCTGTATTGATTCCAATTCGCAGGTCGAGATTAAAACCTCGCTCATAGCTAACACGGCGAACTTGGGCGATCATTTCCATTCCACAATCAATTGCTCGCTTGTCGCCATCTAAAAGAGGTATAGATAAGCCACCAACTGCCATATATCCATCCCCAATAGTTTTGATCTTCTCCAGACCGTATTTATCTATTAAATCGTCAAAAATATCCACCAACTCATCTAAAAAATACACAATTTTCTCGGAACTCATGACTTTAGAGAGTCGTGTAAAGCGGTAGAGATCTGTAAACAAGACTGTGACATTGGATATGGGCTCTGCAATCACACCCTCTCCCGCCTCAATGCGATTAGCAATGTGCAGCGGTATGATTTTACTAATCAGATCTTCACTCTTAAGAATCCTCTTCTTGTATTCTCTAATTTCGCTGCGAAAGCCGTATACTGTTTTGTTGAATTCCCTCGCCAGCTCGTGATATTCATCTCTAGTTCCTGACATTACCATCGAATCTTCATCACCAGTTTGCACTTTATATGCTGTCGCAATCAGGCGTTCAATAGGAGCTACAAAAATCTGGGCCATCCACATTGCTATTATGCTGATTATAACCATGATAATAGCAGCCAAAATCATCACATTATTTTTAAATTTACTGATATCTGAAAAAACTTCATAAGTATCTATTTGGACAGCGATCGCCCATTGTAAATCATTAAAATTTATAGGAATATAAGCACCTAATGTTTCAATACCTCGGAAGTCTTTGCCGCGTCTTAACAACGGTTTGCCCTGAAATGCTTCTGTTACCCCTTGATTGCTAGTTTTTAGGATGAGAATCGTCGTATGATAATCTTGGATTTTTTTGAGCGTTGACGCATCAACTCCGTGCTGGCGCAGACTGTTCAGAAAATCATCCTCGTTTTGAATTAAAAACCGAGAGTCGGAGCGGAATAACAAATCCTTTCCTATTATATATATTTCTCCAGTTTTTCCTAAACCGTTTTCTTCCCACTTATTATGGCGGTTAGCAATATTGTCAATTTCATCAGTAGGAAGTCTAAACACTAACACACCAATTATTTTATGTCCATCAGAAAGGGTGGCACCGACAAACGCTACTGGTTCATTAAATGACATGATATAGGGTTGAAAATCCACGAGTTTGATGTACTCTTCGCTGTTATTTCTGACACATGCTCGAAACAATTCCATTAGATTAGATTCAGATGCAGGACCGAATAAGATGTTAGTACCCCTATCGACACCGTCCGCAAGGGAATAAACGATATTTCCTCGCATATCAATTAGGAGTATGTCGTGGTATCCAAAGCGTTGAGCCATTTCCCTAATCTTACTGTTGTATTTCGACATAACGCGGGTATAATCGCTACCATCTTTGGGGTAATCTAGTTTGTATTTTTCACCAAGAGGATAGGGATTATTGGCAATATAGTGATATTGAATGTAGCGGGCGGCATTAGTCTTAGGTAGAAATGTTTCGATTATCGGCGATGCATTTATCTTCTTGCTAAGAATGGGAAGATATTCCTTCTTGTAGAACTGCTCTATCTTGTCATCGTATTCCTTGGGTATATTTACTGTAGCCAATTTATCGAAGGATTGCTTGAACTCATTCATGGCGTCAATAAACATATAGCTATCACTGAATACCTGAACTTGGTTGCTCACCAACTTGAAGTATTGATCTAGCTGCTCGTAGACGGTTCCTCGCACAGCAGTTAACTCGCTGTATATCTTTTCCGAAATAATCTGCTCAGCTGCTATGGTGCTAGTGTAGCTAGTCACTATTATCGAGCAGAAGCTAACTACCAACAGCATAATGATCAGCTTAGTGCGAACGCTGAGTAGACTGAACAGATTTTTTAATTGAGGACGATCCGGATTTCCTGTTTTCATAAGACTGGTTATGGGAACCAAATTTATTATAGCATGACTCTGCAATGAAATCAGACGTGGAGCGACACCTCCACCGACTAAAGTGTTGTGGCTCCAAGGGGACGTACTTTTTTAGGTGAGGTGCGGAGTTAGCCCAAGCGGAACGAATGGCGATAATTTCTAGTAAAATAGAACTTAATCACTATCAAATTCTCGATCGGGAATCAGAAAAAATGGTACTTACTCTAGCCAAACCTGAGATTACTTGGGAGAAATTACCCGATGATTTTGTTTTACCAGATGAACCAGTGGATAATATCAATCAACCACCTCTAGCCGCAGCATTAACAAATAGCTTAGCAGTGGCTAACTTGTTACCACCAGAGGCGATAACTTTTACAAATTATGGGATTTGTGCCACAGTACATGGTAGGGTGGTAGTCAAAGCACCAGATTGGGGATATGTAAGAGCAATTCGGGTGTCCCGTGGGGAAATAAACCGGAGTTACACACCACGACTGCAAGGGGAAATACCCACGATAGTGATGGAATTTCTCTCGGATACGGAAGGAAGTGAATATTCCACCAAAAAAAAATACCCACCAGGAAAATATTTTTTTACGAGCAAATATTAAAAGTACAGAACTACGTTATTTTTTCAATAATTGACGGTGTGTTGGCAGTTCATCGTTTAGATGATACAGGGTACTATCAGTTACGAATACCAGAGGAGAATGAAAGATACTGGATTCCAGAAATGAGCTTATTTATAGGAGTATGGTCGGGAACGATCGAAAATATAACTGGTTTTTTGGTTAAGGTGGTGGAACTCAAACGGGGAGTTGTTGCTGCGGGGTTCGGAGTTAGCCCAACAGGAACGACAACGAGCGGAACATCTGGCAGCACAACTACGAGCCGCAGGAATTGAGCCAACAATTTAAAGATGAGTCTGTAGGGTAGGGTACTCAATTCCCTGGGGCTGAAGCAGCCATCAAAAAACCATAGTGGTGGGCATATATAGGGGCAACCACAGGGGGATTGCCCCTACAAACCGCTATATGTAGAGGCAGTTGTAGGTTGGGTTGAGGAACGAAACCCAACATATTACAGCGTTGTAGCGTTGTAGGTTGGGTTGAGGAACGAAACCCAACATATTACAGAACTTACGCACACTGGCATATATAGGGGCAACCACAGGGGGTTTGCCCCTACGAACCCGCTATATATAGAGGCAGTGCTACAGTACTGTAGTAGTTGTAGGTTGGGTTTCGCTAGCGCTCAACCCAACACCAGTTTTGAGGAAGTTAAGTTTGTTAATGATTAGATTTGACCTAAAAAGTGATTTTAGTCCGTTAAAACGGACTAGAGCTATTAGGGCTCTTCCGTACTTAGTATGCTAATTTACCTGAAAACCAACTTCACGCGCTTTGGTGTGTAAGGGTTTGACCAAATATTTCGCGCTTATCTGTCCTATGGAAGCATACGATGCCTACGGCGGGCTACGCCTACGCACCCAAATCCCATACAGCTTGGTTGCAGACCCTGTAAAATGCTAATTTAGCATACTAAGTACGGAAGACCCAATTCTGTTGCTGTGGCTAAATTAATAACTCTAAACAATACTGGGAGCAGATTAGCAACAGTTATTAAAGTTTCATCAGGTAAATTTGCTTTTTTTAGTTTGCTGAATAGATAATTTTACGGTAGGAAAGGATTAATGTTAAGAAACCCGGTTTCTTAAAAAAAACCGGGTTTCTGGTTCAGTAGTTCCTTATCCCTTAACTGGTGCGGTTGCCTGAGCCGTATGCATAGCGTTGCTCAGCTGTGCCATACCTAACTGTAGTAGCCCGGCTGAATCTGTAGCTTCCCAGCCAGCGTTTGTCCGCTGCCGCATTTCAAAGTGCAGGTGAGGACCGGTGGAGTAGCCCGTGCTACCAACGCGACCAATTACCATTCCTGGTTCCACCCTCTGCCCTGGTTGGACATTAATTTCTGAAAGGTGGCCGTAGAGAGTTTCTTGCGTCTGGTTGTGCTGAATAACGATCGCATTACCGTAGCCACCCATCCAATTAGCACTGATTACTTGCCCGCTAGCAGCAGCTAAAACTGGCGCACCCATTGGAGCGCCCAAGTCTGTACCAGCGTGGAAGCTGCTAGCGCCTGAAATCGGATGAATCCGCCAACCGAAAGGTGATGTTACCTCAGCCGGAAGCGTTAGGGGGTAGTAAACGTTGCTGTTGTTACTAGCTAACAGCCCAGCGGCGAGATTTAGAGGATTGTAATAAGGCTGAAACCCTGACGCTGTAGCTTCAGGAGGAACAGTTGTGGTATTGCCTGTGCTCCTACTGAAGCCACTGGTACTCGATCCCCTAGGACGGCTGCTGATGGCAGGGATTTTGGGCACCGATGCCTGCCCTATTTTTGCAGTCTCTGGCTGTGGTACTGGAATAACAATACCAGCGGTGTTGTCTTGAGCCTGGGCAACTTTAGTACTTTCTGGCGGTGGTACTGGAATGACAATGCCAGCGGTGTTGTCTTGAGCCTGGGCAACTCTAGTACTCTCTGGCGGTGGCACTGGAATGACAATGCCAGCGTCGGCGTCGGTTGTTGTTTGCTCGGAACGAATCGACAAGTCGTCCTTATTTGTCACTCCCAAGGAGTTATTGTTAGTTGAGTTAGTATCACTATTTTTGGCTGCTGTCAGATTAGGTGTGAAAGCAGGAATCGCTACATCCCCCCTAGTGGGTACATAAAAGTTGGGGGGAACAACTGTTGGTTGTTTGGGTACAGAAGCCGTAGTTATCGGTGCTATTACCATAGGCTTGTCTAGCACAACTGGAATTTTTATAGCTTCCTGTGTTGCGGGTTGAGCGGTAACTGTTGGAGCCTGACGCGATTCCTGTCTCAAGGGTTTCTCTGGTGTTACCCAAGTATGGTCTGCTACAACTGGCTCGGAATTGTCCTGGGGTACTGGAATGGGTTTGACTGCTGTTGACTGTGGTTTTTTCGCTGGTACTGGAATGGGGTTGACTGGTGTTAACTGTGGTTTTTTCGCCGGTACTGGTATGGCGTTGACTACGATCGTCTTGGGATTTTGCTCCGGGGCTGTAGGCTGGTGTGCTACAAATGTTTCTGGATTCCGCTGTGGAATTGTACTGGTAGTGGCTCCAAAAGCAACTGGTTTGGGCACAGGTATTGGCACAGGTTCAGCGTTTACGATTACGGTTCGCGGAGCCTTTTGAGTTGTGGGCGCGGGTGCTGGAGGAGCTAGGGGTTCGCTATGAGCCCAAACAAATCCGCTACTGAGGACGCTGATACCGCCAATCCAACTAATTCCCTGTACTAGGGGACGGTAGTAGAAAATGCTCAAAGGTGTGCAACCACGGGAGGTTTTTGGGTTAGTTTCCGGTTCGTTAGTCATCAATCACTCTATAAGGCGTTAGTAGAAGTTAAAGGAGTTTTATTCGGTGCCAGTATTTCAATCAATGGCAATTTTTTCATAGCCGAAACTGATTGTACCTGGCTGAAGACTTATTTCTGAGGTGGTACCCACTAACTGAACTCGAAGTTCTCCAGTGGGTGTCACACCTAAAACTACCACCGGGCGACCATTCCATAGGACAGTGCGATCCCGATTATGCAACAGATCTAGGTAAGACAGTACTAGGGCGTCTATTCCTTCGGCTTTACACCGCTGGTATCCGGAGAGAATGCCGTTTAGGACGATCGCTGCTAACATTTCCAAGCAGGTAATCTGGAGAAAGGATTGTAGGTTGATGCCTGTCTCCGGGACTGGGTTAGCCCAGTTAATGCCAACGCCGACAACCGCTTTGGTAATTTGCCCCTGCTGGACGCGAGTTTCTGTGAGAATACCGCCGAGTTTGCGTCCTAAAAGTACCAGATCGTTCGGCCATTTGAGCAAGATGGGGATGCCGCTCAAGCGCAATGCTGTTGCTATTCCCCAAGCAGTACACAAAGTTAGCTGGGCGCTGTTGGCTGCGGGTATATTAGGTGCCAGAGCTAAGGATAGGTACAATCCACCCCTAGGAGAGTACCATTGACGTCCCCATTGTCCGCGCCCCCCTGTTTGTTGGCAAGCTAGAGCTACTGTTCCCGGTGCCGCACCCTCCTCGATTAATTCCCAGAGCTTCTGGTTGGTGGAGGAGAGGGTTTCAAATATATGAAACGAAAGCTGTAGGTATGCATGGTTAGGCGTCCCTAGGAGAGATTGAAATCGTTGCCGATCGAATGACACTTCTTCAGCTTGAGCGATCGTTGTTTAAGGTACCATATATTTGTTGCCAGATGGTCAATAAAATTTTTGCCGCCCACAGGCTAAAGTCTGGGGCTATACGAACAAGCCTTTGGATAGTTCTTCCCTAACATCTCCCTCTCCCTCTCCTTCTTGGCACTGGCACAGTTGGGAAGGCTTGCCTTATTTAACTTGTAGTCTGCTCGAACCTTGGCTACACGGTTTTTTTACTCAACAGTTTTGGCCCCAGACACCTAGGGAATTAGTAAAGATCCTACAGCCCGACGCCCAGGTTTATCGCGTCAAACAGGTACATGGCAATACGGTGCTAACGCCCTCAGAAATAGCAGGTCCTAGCAGTAGTTCAACGGAGCCAGAAGGGAACCTAATGCTTGCTGATGGTATTTTGACAGAGCAGGCTTCTCAGGCGGTATGGGTTTGCAGTGCCGATTGTACACCAGTGCTGATTGCCGATACTCAGCTCGGACAAGTGGCAGCGGTTCATGCTGGTTGGCGAGGCACTGCTACCCGCATCGTTCCCGAAGCTATAACTCGCCTGGTTGCCAATGGTAGTCAAATCCAGCATCTGCGCATTGCTATGGGACCAGCGATTTTTGGTGAAGTCTACCAGGTATCGGTTCAGGTAGCTGCTGAAGTAGGATTGAGTATTATACCAGAAAAATTTGGTTTATCTGAAGAGTCAATTCTAGATAATCTGTGGCAACTGCCCAACTCGCCACTGATAGCAGATTCTCAACCAGGGCGGGTTCGTTTAGACGTGCGGCGGGTGAATGCTATTCAGTTGGAACAGTTGGGCATTGCTTCTGAGCAGATAGCTCTAGCCCCTCACTGCACCTACCAGGAACCAGAATATTTTTTCTCCTACCGTCGAGGTAAGCTGAAAAAAGTCCAGTGGTCAGGAATTGTCAGTATTTAACCATAAGCATAGTTCATCTATTTATATGAAATTATCAACTGCTGCGCGGTAGGTGGTAATGGGTGAAGTTCGCTACGCTTAAAGCCTGCGTTGCTAAACATTTGTTCGTATTCTCCAAAAGTATAAGCTTCACCACTAGGGGTTGTAGCTAGCATCACCAAGCTGAACCAGACAGGTTCTGGAGGGGATATCCGATCGGAGTTGGGCACAAATTCTAGCGTGACTGCCCTGCCTCCCTCACCCAGAGCAGAATAAACTTTTTTCAATAAGGTTTCGCTCTTTGGAATGTCGAAGTGATGCAAGAAGTTGGTGAGTAACACCAAGTCGTAGCTACTGCCGAAATCGACATCAAAAGCGCTGCCAGCAATGGTACTAAAGCGATCGCTCACTCCTGCGGTTTGTGCGTTTTCTTTCGCCACTTCTAGAACATTAGACCAATCTAAAGCAACAATTTCGGCGTTCGCATAGTGCTTTGCAAACGTTATTCCGAACAAACCATGACCGCAGGCGAGATCGAGGATCTTCAAATTTTGGCTAGAATCCCCTGCCACCAGTTTGACCATCAATTGTGCTGGTAAAGCTATCAAAGGAGCTAGTCCTCTGGCAAACTTTACCCACACAGGATTGTCTGGTGCCAAGCTTCCTTCTGATGGTATCGCTGTACTGCCTTGGCGGACAGCCGCAGTCAAATTTTGAAAAGCCTCAGTAAACGTTGGCGAAGCCAAAAACTCGATAGCATCACCCGCATATCCAGGGCTGTGCCGATTCAGAAACATTGCTGAATCCGGAGTCAGGCGATAGCGATTTTCTTCTTTAGTCAGAAAGCCGATAGCTACTAATGAGTTACATAAAATGCGCATTCCACGCTCGGATGTGCCGCATCTAGTAGCCAATGATTCAAAGGTATCGTTGCCTTCACCTATGGCTGTAAAAACTTCCAATTCCAGAGCTGTTTTGATTAATGCTGTCTGCTGGTAGGCGGTTGCCGTTTGGTTAAAAAGTTTCGGTGAGAGTTCCACTGTATCAATCTCCATCATGTTTTTTTAACTAAATTTAAGTGGAGTCGTCACGGCATCCAGGTAGGGTGAAAGCCTGGTAAAGGTAGTTTCTGTGGTTGTGGGAGCGGGGTATCCCCAGATTTATCTTTTGGTTCAGAGTTTGAGGGGGTTATAGGCAACAACCAAAGAACACCAGTAGATATCGCTTGCCCTTCATTAGTTGTCAAACTTCCAGGCTGGGGTAGCTCCTGAGCAGTGACAACTTGATCGAACAGCAAAGCTAAACCGTCTGGAGCCAAACTCATCTGAATGTCTCGCTGATTGGGCAAAGCCAACATAGGCGTCTGCTTACCTGTGTTAATATCAATTGCTGCCACATAAGGCTGTTCCTCGTCTTTTTCACCCTTCTGGAGCTGAGTCAGGAGGCAGTACAGAGTAGTTGCCATCGGATCGAACTCGGCGTCCATAATTGAACCTGGTGTGTTCAACAGTTCTTTTTTGACACCAGAAGTTGTTACCAGAAACAGCGATCGCGTGTAGTCAGAATTAAATTTTATCATTGCCGCTGCCGTTCCATCTTTGGAAAAACTCAGCACTTTGCCAAACTGCGGCAAAAAATCTATTGGTTTAGCTTGCGGTTGCAGTGGTAGAATAGCAATACCTTGTCCTTGAGCGACCGCTACAGAATTACTGTCTGGTGCGACTACAAAATCTCCTCCAGGCTGGTTTTCCAGCGGTAGCGGCGGGGAGCCAGCTCGCACTACCCACAAGCCAAACTGTTCTGGATTGCCACGTTTCACTCGCTGGACGACAATCGTTTTGCCATCGGGGGACAGATCGAACTTCATATTTTGATAGTCTTTACTGTCTAAAACCAGTTCAATTTTTCCAGAGGGAATTTGTTTGGTTTCTGGTTTACCTGGAGAATTGATATTTATCCCTGTAGTTACAGTATAAAGTTGTTGTTCAAATACACCTGGTTTTTGATTCGTCCATTCTGAGGCAGCAAACAAAATTCGGTCTTCATCAGGGTAGGGCTTATAGTCTGTGACAGCCAAAGAAGCAGGCGTAAGAACGTTTTTTTGGTTCTTGATGACGTTATATAAAATTAAGCGTCCCTTTTCTTCTCCATCAATGCCTATATATGTAAAGACGCGATCGCGAGTGTGGAATTGACCAACAAATGGCTTAATGGGTTTTCCTGTTTTCTCTCCCCCTTCACCGCCAAATTGGTCTTTTGCCCCAGAAAGCTGTATTTTGTAGTCATTGCCATAATAAGCTGGTGCTGTCAGAGTATAGACCATGCGCCGCCCCGCCCAGCTAGTTTTTCCTGTTAGTAGCGGCTCTATTTTTATCGAAGATTGCACGCTGTCACGGTCCATAGGGCGGCTAAAGGTTATACTAAAAGAAGCATCATCTGCCCCCACTTGTTTATTTTCCCAACTAAAATCCCGGACACTTCCTGCTGCCTTGTTGCCACTCCACACCATTCCACTAATCAGTATAATTAGCACTAGCATCAGTCCTAGGGCAGCACGATCGAGCGGTTGAAGTATTTGTTTAGAATTGCTCATTGGGGAAGATTTTTTTGGCAATTTTTTAAAGTATAGCAACCGCCAAGGCGGTATTGACATTCTCTCAATCTCAAATCCAGTCACAGTAAGGGCTTTACTCCTGACTCCTGACTCCTGACTCCTGACTCCTGCTATATGACTAATAATAATAGGGATTTTCCGGTTGAGGAATATTTTTGAGTGAAGAAGCTTGGATAGTGAGTTGGCGTTTGCCAGCTAGAGTTTCAGTAATCATCTGTCCTTCGATTTCTAACCAAGTATCAGGGGCGTAATTTTTTCGGTCTTGGTCCAGTTTTACAGGCAGTCCTACCGGATAGGCATCGGCAGCACAGCAGGTGATCACAAACCGGGAGATTAATATATATTGATCCGGCAATGGCGGCTCATTTGGATAGACAACAAAACCCTGCACTTTGACTTTCTGCCCCGTGTAGCCGTCGGGTTCAGGATAGACATTCAGGGTTCGCACCCAATCAATTAGCGATCGATCTTCTGGCCGTTGGGAACTATGAAATGCCTGGGGTTGAGAGCGAGTCATAGTAATAGCATCAGCGACGCCCCGCTGATTAGCTGTTTGGCTGGCGAACACCTTTGGAGTAACCATGAAGCCTAAGATTGCTGTTGCTAATAGCAATGCAGCACTCCAGCCTGGTGGAAACAGACTATAGTGCCCAGACACTACAGGGGAGGGCAGTTTAGCTCTATTTCTAGCTTTACCACGAGGAGATAACCTTTGAGACAGTGTTAGCAACAGTTGGATTGCCTTTAACGTACCGAGAAGCACCAAAACTACAGCAGTAACGATCGCTAACCAAAAGTAATCTGGGTGAATCAGTAAGTTAAGGGAGCCAGTCTGCCAATATTTCAGGAGCAAAGCACCCCAGGCGGTGATGGCAAATACATCCAATAAGGAGAACAGGAACGACTTCGCCCATACGTTACCTTTGGGTTTCAAACCAGAGGATTTAGCTGACATACAAGTTAACCAAGAGCGTCAAGAAAAAAGTTAATAGGGCTGGCAGAGCAATTAAGTAAATCACCGTTTTGGTGCGGAAGACAGAAAACAGCAATCCAATGCCCTTGAAGTTAATCATAGGGCCAAACACCAGAAACGCCAGCAAAGAGCCACTGGTAAAGGTTGAGGCAAAGGAGAGGGCGAAAAATGAATCCACTGTAGAACAGATAGAAATCAGCGTTGCCAACAACATCATAGCTGCGATCGAGGTTACAGGCCCTTGTCCGAGACCGAGGATCAGGTCGCGGGGTACGAATGCTTGAATGATAGCAGCGATCGCACTGCCTAAAACCAGGACTCCTCCTAATTCTCGCAATTCTTGCACTGTATTTTCGAGGAACAGATTGAGCCTGTCTGGCAAAGGTTTTTTGGTTGAGGAGGCTAATAAGGAAGCTTGGAGTACACTAGCATCCATGCGCCGTGGCTGCCCAGCCTGACCTAATAAAAACGTACCTGATTGCAGCAGCATCGGCTTATCGTCTGCCATAACAGGTTTATCAACGATTTCCAGTCGGGGCATAGAGCGAGCCACAGTAGCTTGCAGTAGGGGGCGTGGATCGCGCTGTGTACTGAAGACCCAGCCAACAATGGTAGCAATTAGCAAGGAAAAGACTATCCGCAACACCACAATTTCCCACTGCTCCCGGAATGCTGTCCAGGTTGCCCAAATCACGATTGGGTTAATTGTTGGTGCTGCCAGTAAAAAACCAATGGCTACTGGTACTGGCACCCCCAGCATCAGCAGCCGTCGAGCTACTGGCACATTGCCACACTCACACACTGGGAACAAAAATCCCATGAGACTGCCAACTAAAGCCCCCAGGATCGGATTGCGGGGCATAGCCTTAACCAGTTTGCGCTCATCAACAAACAACAGCAGTAACCCAGAGAGCAAAACTCCCAGCAGCAGGAAAGGCATTGCCTCGACTAATAAGCTGAGGAAAATGGTAAAGGCATTGTTTAGCTGATGATTCATGCTTTTGGGCGGAAGAGCGATCGCTATTTTATTATACTGTTAAGTCATTTTAGCTTCTTGCCGCAAAGGTTAGCTGCAACGTGGAGGCAGTGCTACAGTACTGAGGGAAAGAAAAACTCAGCAACTTGGAGCTAAGAACGTGCTATTATCTATAAGGCTCCCTTTGAGAAGTGGGACAGAGCGATCGACTACCGGACTGCGCGATCGTATTTTGAACATCTTCCGCCCCGCATTCCTCCTCCAAATTCTTGATTTGGGGGAGGTTAGGGGTGGGCAGGGTATAGGTGGTCAGGCAAATATTATTCTGGATTATCCTGGTTCTGTAATGGTATGCCTCAATAACTGTACTCAGTGAAGTTGTGCGGGAAACTGATATTGGTGCAGTTGGATTAGATTTTGGATGTCTAACAGCAGTAGCGATGTCAGATGGCACTAAAATTGAGAATCCACGATTTTTAGCTAAGACACAGCGCAAGATTAAAAAGGTTAGTAGACAAAAACGCCGTAGACGTGCGCCAAATTATAAAAAGCGCATAAAAGCATCAACTCGTTGGAAAAAAGCACAAAAACAGGTTAGTAGGCTACAAAGTAAAGCTGCTAATCAACGTTCATATTGGTCACATAAGGTAGCTGCACAGATTTCTAGCAGTAATAGCATGGTAGCTACCGAGAAACTAAACCTCAAGAACATGACCAAAAAAGCCAAGAAGGGTAGTAAGGGTCAGAGACAAAAAACTGGACTTAACCGCTCAATACTTGATGTTGCTATGGGAATGCTGCGGAATGCCATTAAGTACAAGGTTGAGGAGGCAGGTGGAGTCTTTATTGAGGTTCCTACCCTTTATGTTAAGCCATCTCAAACTTGTCCTAACTGTGGGCATCAAAAGCCAAAAAATCTTGAGGAACGGGTTCACCAGTGTCATAAATGCAACTACACCGGAGATAGGGATGTAGTTGCTGCACAGGTGATGCTCAATTGGGCATTAGGCTCAACGCCGCATGGAACGTGTGGCGTCAAACGTGGATCTCAAGCCTCTACTGATAACCCCAAGGAACCAAAGAACTGCGGCGGTTGGAAGCAAGCGTGGGAGATGAAGCGTCAGAAACCTCGTCCAAACTCTTAGTTTGGGCGGGGTAGTTCATTATGCTGTGTCTTGACTGTTGCAGTACTGTAGTCCTGTTTCAGTATCAGAGTACGGGAGAGCCAACATTAAGCTACTCTTGCCACTCGGAATGTTTCTGATTTTGAAGAGTGTGGTATTACAATTGTTAACCACCATTATCTCTATTATTTCTTTCTCGTTCCCAGGCAGAGCCTAGGAACACTGCTGATGGAGGCTCTGCCTCCACCGAAAGTAGTTTCCCTCAATCCCAAATCGCCTGACTAACGAAATGCCAACTTTTTCAGCAGGAAGTAGCCAAATCCTAATGCTGTCACTGCCAGAGTAGTGCTTGATTCTGGCACAGATGCCACAAACAAAAGGTTTGCAGTCCAGGAACCATAACCACTTTGTGAAGTTGGTGGACCACCGTTTCTGAAGATTTGCTGCTGCCAATTTCCACCCCATCCAGCATTGTTTGGCTGCTTTCCTCCTTGAATAGTTAAGGACTGGTTCCCGAAAGAAGGGTCTCCCAAGAACCATTGATTGCCCACCGTGATTCCATACCGGGATAGACTAATCCCTTTAGTACTAAAAGCCTGAGAAGGCTCCCACCAAAGCTCATCTGCATCACTGTTGCTCCATCCATACCCTAAAACGTTTAGCGACAAGCTGAGTAGAGTCGGTACATTCAGCTTTGGAGCTAGCGGGGCTGTGCTAGTGTCAACTAATTGAGTGATATAAGGGTCATAGCTAAATGTCCCTGTTCCAACTTGAGTACCGCTCTTATCGAAGAAAGTTATTCCCCAGTCCATTGTAGCTGCATCAGCAGACTGAGGTTGGACTATGCTAACACTTAAGGCAACACCAACAACGGTCAAGGCTAGCTTCTGAGATCTAGTTTTCATAAAACACTCGACTTGGTTATATTTATATTTGATGATAAACTAACTATAGTTAGCTAGCGACTAACGGAGGCTAGCAGTTTGGTTAGGCTGACGTTAGGAATTTACGGAGACTCCCTGCAATGGCACCTCAGAAAGAGCTATTTGCCGAGGCGGCAAATAACTGGGATTTAGAGAAACTTTACCAAGATCTGGCAGAAGCCAAGCGAAAAATGGCTCCTCGCTCCCGAAGGGGACTTACAGAAACTGAGAAGTTGTACTTACGAGGACTGCTTTGTGGTTATAGTCCGGCTGAAATAGCTCGCCAACTCCATCCGAGTATTAAGGGAGTTGAGGTTTATGTAAGTAAAACTTTGTATCAATACTTGAAAAATCTGTCAGATGTCCCCAAAGAAAAAGTGGGAAACTGGAGAAATATTCATGATTTGCTAGAAAAAGCAGGCTATAAAAATAGCTCGTCTGTGGCATCTAAGTTAAGTAGCTCTTTACCGATCGATGCATTAGTAAAGATAGTTAATATGGATTTTGATAATCAAAATACACTTACAATTGACATTAACATCCGACTAGCATTCCCCTCAGATTCAGAATCCCAAGGAACAGAAGATATAAACTCTAGCGACAATAGTTAAAATTCGCCAGTGATTAAAATCAAACAGCGATATATGAAGATCGATCGACTTTCATACCTGGAGGTAAACCTATTAGTCCGCACGAGGCATCCTCACGGGGGTAGGGGGTGCCCCTAATTTCGTGCAGGGCGGTTAAAATAAGCGTATAATCTGGAAAAAGAAACATTTATGGAGGATGAAACCCTCAAAAGATCCTTTAGTCGGAGTATTGAACAGGACTTACGCACTACCTCTATATATCTAATAATACTATCATTGTTTGGGAAACAGCGATCGATTTGATAGGCGGTCTTCATCTAGTAGCTGTTGGAGATATTCAAAAGTTTCTCCTTCCTCCTCCTCCTCATCTTCTTCTGCCCACTTGTCGAACAATTTAATCAGTTGTTGATGTTTTTGACGTTGTTCAGCTTCGGTTCTTTTGGGAAGTACATAATAACCATCTGTTCTCGCGTAGCCAGTGTTAGCTGGGTTTAGCAAATGACTCAGTTGCTCTTGCACCACCTCGGTAATTACCGCTTTAAGTTCTTCTACCGTCATGTCCGCCACTCGTTCAGTTGCCATTTTGACTAACTTCCTTACTCATCTAACAATAAAATTTTTAGCTATTCTCCATTTTACTATCATTTTTTGGGAAAGAGCGATCGATTCTAGAGGCGGTCTTCATTTAGTACCTACTGGAAATATCCAAAATCCACGATTTTAAATTAAAATGTTTGGTTTCGTTCCTCAACCAAACCTACAAATTATACTAATGGAAATATCCAAAATCCACGATTTTAAATTAAAATGTTGGGTTTCGTTCCTCAACCAAACCTACAAATTAAGTACCAGAAAGCGCTCAAGCTTTCCATTTCTACTCAATATCTTGCCATTCACGAGCATCAACAAACCGCGACAAATGCCCCACATTAGTTGTGGCAACCACCACCACTACACCAGCAGCCTCGCAAAACTTAGCTTGAGCCGCCAGAATCACATCACCATCCAGCGCCTTGGAATCTGCTGTTGGTATTCCTGCCTGTCGTGCTTCCGCCCAAAATTGAGCTGCTGTGAGCATCATTTCTGTCGTTAGCGGCAAGTATTCGAGCGTAGTTTTGAACTCATTGAGCCGTCTAATACCCGCCAGCTTATCAGCCCGTAATAATTCCCGTCGCACTTCGTAATCTATTATTTCAGGTATAATTACCTTGTAGCGCTTTGAAAGCAAAGATTCCACCCATAGCCGACACTCCAGCGTGACAGGGGAAACCTTGGGATTAGTCAAT
Source organism: Oscillatoriales cyanobacterium PMM_0019 (assembly GCA_949127975.1). Taxonomy (GTDB): domain Bacteria; phylum Cyanobacteriota; class Cyanobacteriia; order Cyanobacteriales; family CASBRB01; genus CASBRB01. The sequence continues at coordinate 15,871 of CASBRB010000445.1, forward strand.
TTTCCCAAAGGACCTGAGTCTAATAATATTATCATTGTTTTGAAAACAGTGGTCGATTTGAGAGGCGATCCTCATCTAATGCTTGTTGGAGATATTCCAAAGTTTCTCGCTGTTCCTCCTCGTCTCCTTCGTCTACCCACTTGCGTAACAACTCGATCGCAGCTTGATTCCTCTGCCGTTGTTCTTCTTCCGTCCTCTGGGGAAGTACATAATAACCATCCGCTCTTACATACCCAGTGTTAGCTGGGTTTAGCAAATGACTCAGTTGCTCTTGCACCACCTCGGTAATTACCGCTTTAAGTTCTTCTACCGTCATGTCAGCCACTCGTTCAGTTGCCATTTTGACTAACTTCCTTACTCATTTAATAATAAAACTTTTAGCTATTCTCCATTTTACTATCATTTTTTGGGAAAGAGCGATCGATTCTAGAGGTGGTCTTCAAATAGTATCTACTGGAAATATCCAAAATCCACGATTTTCAACTAAAATGTTGGGTTTCGTTCCTCAACCCAACCTACAAATTCGTCTCCCTCTTCTATCATTTTTTGGGAAAGAGCGATCGATTCTAGAGGCGGTCTTCATTTAGTACCTACTGGAAATATCCAAAATCCACGATTTTCAACTAAAATGTTGGGTTTCGTTCCTCAACCCAACCTACAAAATATACAAATTCGTCTCGAAAATGTTGGGTTTCGTTCCTCAACCCAACCTACAAATTGCCTCTTTAGGAGCGGTTATGTGTTTGGATGAGAGTACCATCTGGAGAGTATACTTCAAGCCGGAGGTGAGCATTATCGCTAATCGCTTCCAAGGCTTTTCCTACAGTTAAAACATGATTGAACACCCCTAACTGGGTTTTGTAGTCACGCATTTCTTTTGCGGTTAGCGCTGTTTGCTTCACTGTCCGCGCATAGGCTGGTGTCATTTGCACTTTAATCAGACTACTCGTTACTGTGTAAGTGCAAACCTGTGGCACACCGGAGCAGGTTTTATTCAAATCTTTATGCGCTTGTTGCATCAACACGGCTAACTGCAATTTTCCTTGGGCTTGCTTGAAAGCATCAGTGTATGAACCAATGAGCAATTGAGCTTTGCTATAGTACAAGCTGCTATTAGGAATCTGCTTCAGGGAAGTTACAGCATTGTGCCAGTTGGAGATTGCCTGCGCCCATTGGTTACTGTTTTGAGAATTTTTGGCAAGTTGTGCCATCTGGAGGCTTTGTTGGTAGGCGTTGGCGGCAAATTCTTCTTGTAATTCGTGAGTGCGGGTTGCTTCCAACTGAGATTTATTGGACTTCAACAGTTGCTGTGCCTCCCGATATACTGTTGTTTCTGGAGAAATCTGCGATAGCCAATTGATTGATGACTGCCAAGTCGTCTGGGCTTCTTGCCAGTCTGAGAGAGATTGAGCGATGCCTTGACGCGCTGAAGCTATCTCAGCGTCTTCCTTAGCTTCTTGCAAGCCTTTGTTAGCCTTTTGTTCGGTGGTTAATCGCTGATTAATGAGTGCTAACTTGATTTGATAAGCTTGTCGCTTTTGTTGCGCCAATTGGTAAATTTTGCTATTATTAGGGATTTGGACTATGGTAGCGATCGCATTCTGCCAAAGCTTCTGAATCTCTTGCCATTCTGACAGGGAATGAGGCGGATTTTGGCTTTTAGCAGATGCAGTGGCAGCCTGATTCATCCCCTCGATTAACCGATCGACGTGCTGCTCTTGTGCTTGATAAACTTTTAACAATTCTTGGGCTTGATTGTATTCGCTAGACCAGATAGGAATTCTTTTCAGAATGATGATAGCTTGGTGTAACTGCCGTTTCGACTGCAAAATTTCTTGCCCGGATTGCGCCATTTCTAGAGTTTGCACTGACTTGTTGCTAAATTGCTGGGCTAGGGGCATTTCCTGACAGGTGTTAATTACACAAGGACGTGTCAGCGCATAGAAACTGGCAAAGAAAACCGCCAAGCTGATGCCAGTGCCTGCCAGGATTACCGGCAGCACTGGACGCCACCCCTCAACGCTTTGAGGATTTGGCGTCCGATGAGGCTGCTCATTCGGGTAGCTTTCCTCTGAATTCGGCGGCTCCCAGGAACTAGGTGCAGGGAGGATTTCTGGCAGAGCTTCTGAGTCCGTTTCATCCAAGCTGCTAGAGTCTTCTAAAAATTTTGCTTCCGAGTTTTCTAAACCTTCTACCCAGATGCTCTCTGTTTCAGTAATTTCAGCCCAGTCGAATGGGTTATCCTCATCCACTTCGTCTGCCGATGCTTCTTCAACTACAGGTTCGTCAGATGTGGCGGTAACAAATGGCTCTAACGTAAATGAGTGGTAAGTATAAGGCTCCCGCTTACCCTCCACTCGCAGATACACCACTACCGGGATAGAATATTCCGGTTGTTGCTCTTGCAACGCTTCATGCAAGAGGTTAAAGGCTTTTTGGCGATCGGGCTCGCTATACTCTGCGTGTTCAGCTAGAATTGACAGAGTATCTTCCTTAAATACACACCGTGCCTCGAAGGGAACAATCTCCAGAAATTCTGCCTCTAGTCGTTCAGTGAGAATACGCCCTAAACGTTCTAAATCATCGAGTGGCATTGGTTTTTTCTTAGGCTCCACAATGGTTGTCTGAGTAGGTTTTTTATTGTTACTGATATCAATCTGGTTTTAATTATCTGGCAAGTCTCCTTGTAGGTAGAGGCACCAGATTATTTTAGCTAGAATAATAGCAAATATAAGTTGAAAAGTGTGCTTACCCCAAAAACTGGTTTTGACCAACCGCTGTCATAAATGGCTGGCTACTCCAGTCTGCGGCTACTAAAAATTATTAATTCATTATGCCTTACACTCCTGCTCTTTCTGAACAAGTCATCCTAATTACCGGTGCCTCCACTGGAATTGGCGCAGCTTTGGCAAGACTGTTAGCCGTCAAAGCTTTGGGAATCCGGTTAGTGCTAGCTGCCCGCAGTCAGGATAAACTAGAACAAGTTGCCAATGATTGTAGCAAAGCGGGTGCCGATGTTTTAGTTGTCCCCACAGATATGGCTAATGTCGAGCAGGTGACAGCATTGGCTGGCTCTGCTATTGAACGTTTTGGTCGAGTTGATTCTCTAGTCAACAATGCTGGCTATGGACAAATGGGACCAGTGGAGTTAATTCCAATTGAAGCTGCAACTCGGCAGTTTCAGGTGAACTTACTCGGAACATTAGCCTTAATCCAGGCTGTAATCCCGACGATGCGGGAGCAGGGCGGAGGAAGAATCATCAATATTAGCTCTATAGGTGGACGAATGGCATTTCCCTTTGGGGGTTTATATAGCAGCTCGAAATTTGCCTTGGAAGGACTCAGTGACGCGCTGCGCATGGAACTTGACGCTTTTAATATTAAAGTTAGCGTGATTGAACCGGGTCCAGTTAGTACAGATTTTTTCGACACGGCAGCCCAAAGCGTTGAGCAGATTGTACCAGATCCCCAAACCACACCATACCGGGCTGCCTTTGAAAATCTAAAAAACTTACAAAACAAAACCAGTAGTCGCGCCTGGACTTCTGAACAGGTGGCTGAGGTGATTTTCCGGGCGCTCACAGCTCAACATCCCAACCCCCGCTACATCGCTGCTACAGGGGGCAATTTTCTGGTGTTTTTGATGACTAAAGTGTTGCCAACAAAGGCTGTAGATGCCTTCTGGCAGCGTTTCTATGGAGTTGACTTAGTCGCCAAAGACTGGCAAAAAAGGACGGAGAATAGTGATTAATTGTAGGTTGGGTTGAGGAACGAAACCCAACATGGTACGGGCAGCTATTTTGTAGGTTGGGTTGAGGAACGAAACCCAACATGGTACGGGCAGCTATCTTGTAGGTTGGGTTGAGGAACGAAACCCAACATGGTACGGGCAGCTATCAGTCCAAAACCCACTTGGGGATTGCCCCTACGAACCGCTATATGTAGAGGCAGTGCGTAATTCCTGATGTAATTAGTGATGAATCATTGAATGTATAGCAAGTCTACATCATTTATAAAAATACCCTCACCCCCAACCCCTCTCCCAAAGGGGGAGAGGGGAGTAAGAAAATTTTACATCTCAAATGGAATTGCTATATATGTGCCAACTGCTAGGGATGAACTGCAATGTACCAACGGATATTTGCTTTTCTTTTGAGGGCTTTTCGGCTCGGGGAGGAAAAACTGACGACCATCACGATGGCTGGGGCATTGCTTTCTTTGAAGGTTTGGGATGTAGGATTTTTTTAGATGCCAAATCTTCAGTAATTTCTCCCGTAGCTGACTTGGTGCGACGCTATCCTATTCACTCCACCCATGTGGTTGCTCATATCCGCAAAGCCACTCAAGGTGAAATTGCCCTGGAGAACTGCCATCCTTTTCAAAGGGAATTGTGGGGGCGGTATTGGGTGTTTGCTCACAATGGAAATCTAATAGACTTTCACACCGATGGCGCGGGATTTTATCAAGCTGTAGGCAAGACTGATAGTGAAAAAGCATTCTGCCTAATTTTAGAAACGTTGCGACAACACTTTCCTCAAGGTAATCCCCCCTTGAAGGAACTGTACGCAGTGCTGAAGGAGATGACTGAAACCCTTGCACAGAAGGGGGTATTTAACTATTTACTCTCAAATGGAGAACACTTTTTTGCCTACTGCTCAACCCAACTCCACTACATTGTGCGTGAAGCGCCCTTTGCTGCTGCCCACTCGATCGATCAAGACTTAACTGTAGACTTCCAGGCGTTGACCACTCCGAGCGATCGCGTTGCTATAATTGCCACTACCCCTCTGACTGATAACGAAGTTTGGACACAAATCCAACCAGGAGAACTGCTGGTATTTCAGGACGGATTACCGCTCAATTTCGATCTAGGGTGAATACTCCTTGATGCGTGGCAGCAGTCCAAATAGGGTAAATAATCCGATCGCCACTGTTGCCACTGGAGTAGCGATTTCAAAACCGTTCACGTCCTTAAAGCCTTGATTAACATAATTATCAAAAGCTGTCTGGTTGATGTTGAGGGTTTTGCCAAGTGTGGAGTCGAACTGATCGAATGCCCAGTTAGATTGACCTGGGTTATTACCCGTACACAGAGCGATCGCGCCTTCATGGTTGCCACTTTGTTGCAAGGCTCTCATCTGTCGATCGATCTCAAAGTAGGTGCCAAAGTTGGATAGAGTAGTCGCCGCCGCTTCTCCCTCACCAGGAAAGGTAATGTTATTCAGTTCGTTAGCCAGAGCCCCTGTAAAACCATTTACCACCTTGCCATGAGCCGATGCTGCTTTATATGCTGTGGCAATTGTCTCGAAAGTTTGACCGTCGGGCACTTTGGCGAGTTGAGCTGCCTTAGTGAAGAAATCCTGCTCATATTTAGACGCAAGCGCTGCATCTAGCAGATAACGACTCTCATCGGCATTAGCACTATAGGCGAGAGCGCGAGCCTGCCACAGCGCATAAATTGACTCGAA
>CASBRB010000446.1 GCA_949127975.1 Oscillatoriales cyanobacterium PMM_0019
AATTGGAGGCAGAGCCTCTCAAACAGCGTTCCCAGGCAGAGCCTAGGAACGAGAAACGACTCCTGACTCCTGACTCCTGACTCCTGACTCCTGACTCCTGACTCCTAATCTCACTTTTTTGCGTTGCTCCCCTTTAAGATCGAGTAAAGAAATGTTTCGAGACAGTTAATACCATGCCTGCAACTACCACCACCTCCCAGCCAACCTATCAATTTAACCCACCGATGTTTGATGCTGTAGTGATTGGCTCTGGTATTGGGGGGCTGGTAACGGCAACCCAACTAGCTGCCAAGGGCGCATCTGTGCTGGTGTTGGAGAGCTATTTAATTCCAGGGGGGAGTGCTGGATACTTCGAGCGGCAGGGGTATCGGTTTGATGTCGGCGCGTCGATGATTTTTGGGTTTGGTACTCAGGGCACCACTAATCTACTTACCCGCGCCCTAAATGCCGTCAATGTCAGCCTGGAAACTATCCCCGACTCAGTGCAGATAGACTATCACCTGCCCGATAATCTCAACTTAAAAGTTCACCGCGATTATGAGAAATTTTTGCAAGAACTGACGGCACATTTCCCGCAGGAAAGTAAGGGTATCCGCAAGTTTTATGATGAATGCTGGAAGGTGTTCAACTGCCTAAACGCAATGGAGTTGCTTTCCCTGGAAGAACCGGGGTACTTGACGAGAGTATTTTTCCAGCATCCCTTCGCTTGTCTGGGTTTGGTTAAGTATCTACCCCAGAATGCTGGTGATATCGCTCGTCGGTATATTAGCGATCAAGCGCTGCTAAAGTTTATTGATATGGAATGCTACTGCTGGTCTGTCGTCCCAGCCGACATGACACCTATGATTAATGCTGGGATGGTGTTTTCAGATAGACATTACGGCGGCATTAACTACCCCAGAGGTGGCGTCGGGCAAATCGCTCAAAAATTGGTAGAAGGACTGGAGAAAGCTGGAGGAAAAATCCAGTATCAAGCTAGGGTGATAAAAATTATAACCGAAAATGGTCGAGCAGTGGGAGTGCAACTGGCTGACGGTAAAGTTTATCGAGCTAAGCGTATAGTTTCCAATGCTACCCGCTGGGATACTTTTGAAAAGTTACTCCCACCTGAGCAAATGCCAGCAGCAGAAAAAAAATGGCAGCAACGTTACCAGAAGTCACCCAGCTTTCTGAGTTTGCACTTGGGAGTAGCAGCAGATGTGTTGCCGCCTGGTACGGAGTGTCACCATATTTTGCTCTCAGACTGGGAGAAGATGGAAGCAGCCGAAGGGACAATTTTTGTATCCATTCCCACACTACTAGATCCCGATTTAGCTCCAACTGGGTTTCACATTATTCATGCTTTCACCCCTAGCTGGATTAAAGATTGGCAGGGGCTGTCGGCGAGTGAGTACGAACAACAGAAAGAAGAGGCAGCAGGGCGGATTATCCATCGGTTGGAGAAGATTTTTCCTGGTTTAGATGCAGGATTAGATTATATGGAGGTAGGAACACCTCGCTCTCATCGACGGTTTTTAGGGCGCGATGATGGTAGTTATGGGCCGATTCCTCGCCACAAGCTGCTAGGATTGTTGGGCATGCCGTTTAATCGGACAGCTATTCCTGGGTTATACTGCGTTGGTGATAGTACATTTCCAGGGCAGGGGTTAAATGCAGTGGCGTTTTCGGGGTTTGCTTGTGCCCATCGAATTGCGGTTGATTTGGGATTGTAGGAAATTTTTATGATAAACCAGCAGTTGATGTTGCGATCGATATTGTGGCTAGCAGCCCTGATCCTATTATGCATCGTATTGTTCGGCTCTCCAGGGCCAATGCTGGCAGCCAGTCGAATTAGTCCCCGACTGGAAGAGCAGGTTTTGCAAATTATTCGCGAACATCCAGAAGTAATTCTGGAATCTGTAAAGACATACCAGCAGCAACAACAGCAGCAACAACAGCAGGAAATACAGCAGGCGCAGCAGGCATTTTTCCAGCAGTTGCAAACCGATCCCAAGGATGTGATTGGCTCCTCTCCTACTATTGGGGCAGAGTCGTCAAAGATTGTGCTGATTGAGTTCTCCGACTTTCAATGTCCTTATTGTGCCGAGGCTCATAATACGCTCAAGCAGTTCATAGCAAAACATCCTGAAGTACGATTAGTTTACAAGCATTTTCCGATCGAGCAGATTCATCCTGAAGCCTTACCTGCCGCTAAAGCAGCTTGGGCAGCTTTTGTGCAGGGCAAATTCTGGGAGTACCAAGATGCCCTGTTTACCCAGCAAGACCATTTGGGTGAGGCGTTATATGTTAGTATTGCTCAAAACTTGAATCTGGATCTAGAGCAGTTTAACCGCGATCGGAATGGGAATGCGGCTAGTGTCGCCATTGAGCAAGATATTCAGCAGGCTCAGAGATTAAAGCTTTCCGGCACTCCCTTCTTTGCGATGTACGCCGGAGACGCTTCCCAAGGTTATGGCGAAACTTTCTCTGGTGCTGTCGGGCTATCCGACATAGAGAGCATATTGGCTCGTGCCACCAAATCTGGCGGTGTGGCAACAATTTTTAATGATTAATATCGGATGGGAGCATTTAGCAAATCACATTGAATCCACCCAGCGATCGAGAGGAACAGCCATGAAAGAGATCGTTGCTGGCAATCTAACCCGCTACCGTAAAGGCTTGCGGCTCTCCCAAGAGCAGTTAGCAGATATGGTAGGAGTAACTCGCCAGAGCATAAACAACTATGAAAACGCCAAAACCTTACCGGATAGCAAAAGCCTGTCTGCGTTGGCTCGTGCTTTAAGCGTGACGATGGATGACTTGCTACGGCAGCCAAGGGAGGGGCTACTCAATTTCCGCTTCCGCACCCATGCAGTTTTCGACTGGAAGCCCCATTTCGCTGCCCAAGTGCTTCGGGTGCTAGAAGATTACACTGCCCTAGAGCAAGCCGTTGGTTTACCGCCCTATTCCCCAGAGAATACCCCTTGTCATCAAGTAGAAGGCAATGAGAAGCGCATCCAAACCATTGCTGCCCAATTTCGCCACCGTCTGGGATTAGGGGATAGTCCAATATTGAACTTATTTGCAGCCGTAGAGGAAATTGGCTTAAAAGTCATTCGCTCACCAATCGCGTTAGAAAACTTTTTTGGGCTGAGTGCTTGCAGTATTGAACAAGGCGCTTTCGTACTGGTGAACAGTCACAATATCACCATTGAACGCCAGTTGTTTACTGTAGCTCAAGAGATTGGACACCTGATCTTCCATCGCGACGAGTACCAAGACACCTTAGTAGAGGAGGGAACCAAAGAAGAAGAAAAAGCGCGTGAAAAGGTAGCTGACTACTTCGCAGGTTATTTGCTTGTTCCTCAAGAGGAGTTTGAGCGCACTTACAAACTTACTAAAGATATTGTTAAACTCAAACGCCATTTTCGGGTCAGCTATCAAGTTATCCTCAACCATTTAGCAGAAATGGAAGAAATTGATTATGCCGAGGAAAAATCTAAAATTTGCGCGATTTACAAAAGTAAACACGGTTCCTCTCTCAAAAACTCAATGGAGTTACCACCTGCATTAGAGTCGGACGAATTTCCAGAGAACGAACGTTATGTATATCTGATTTGGCAAGCTCTGAGTATGGGAAAAATTTCTGAAATGAAAGCAGCAGAACTACTTAACTTGACGGTTGAGGAACTGTGGGTGTGTCGTCGGGAAAACGAGGTGTATGCCATCGCATAAAGGAACGATTCTAGATGCAACCGCGTTAATCGATTTTTGCTGGCTTAACGAGTGGGAATGGCTGCAAACACAATATAGCCCTTTATATATTGCACAGGAAGTCCTTGACTCCGATCGGCTAGAACTGGATACTCGGCAAGCTGCTGCCCAATATCTTACACCTATTACCCTAGAAACCGAGGAAATGTTTGCTAATTTCATTGAGTTTCGTCTGAGAGCGCCATTGCTGAGTATAGGCGATCGTTCTACCCTTGCGATCGCTCGCACCCAGCTTTTGCTTTGCGCTAGCGATGATGGGCTGGTAATAGAGATTTGTCAGGAATACAGTATCGCTTATACTAGAACACTGCGGCTATTAACCGAGATGGTACAAGCTGGACATAAAACAGTCGCAGAAGTCATTGTCATGGCTGATATATTAATTAACGATCGAGGCAAACACATTGCTCCTAAAGTGTTGACAGATTGGAAAACGAATTTAACAGGACTTACGCAGACTGGGCATATGTAGGGGCAGTGCGTAAGTCCTATTTAATTTCATAGGGCAAAAAATAAAGAATCAACCAATGGTCATGGGCGTGTTATCGCCTAAAAAGAATTAGCCAAAGTCCTCACTACAAAAGGGAATGTTCGTAGTGAGGGCTTTAGCCCTCAGAACAGGGCTAAAGCCCTCACTACGAACGTTTTTTGGTGAGTTATTTTTTCTTGGTAGTCCAAATATTACTAAACATCATTAGCACACCTCCTATGAAAATAGCAAGAGCCAGCCCACCTGCCACTACATTCAGCACGTCAGTATTTTCCATTTAAATATCTAGCCAACCTCAACGATACTAGACTAGCAACATTCCCCTGCAAGAGGATAGAAAAACAACATGGCTCGATTCTTGCCTTTGGTGCGTCAGCTAGTTCTCTGCTTGAGTTGTCTACTGCTACTGGCTGGCTGTAATTTCAGCCAACCCACGCCGAACACAAAAACCCTAATAGTTGCCACTGAACCTGCTTTCCCTCCCTTTGAGGCGCAAGGTAGCGGTGGGCAGTTGGAGGGTTTTGACATTGACGTGATGAATGCTATTGGCAAGGCAGCTAATTTTAAAGTAAAGTTTCAGAGTTTGCCCTTTGATGGTATAATACCAGCTTTGCAAGCTAAAACTGTAGATGCGGCGATTAGTTCCATCACCATTACCCCAGAGCGCCAGAAAACAGTTTCTTTCTCCCGACCTTATTTTAAAGCAGGATTAGCGATCGCAGTCCGTGCTAACAACACCGACATTACTAACTTCGACAGTCTCAAAAACAAAAAAATAGCCGTTCAGATTGGCACTACTAGCGCTAAAAAGGCTCAAACTATCCCTGGTGCCGAAATTCGCAGCTTTGATTCTGCACCTTTAGCGCTTCAGGAACTACTCAACGGCAATGTCGATGCCGTCATCAACGATACCCCAGCTACCCTCTATGCCATCAAAACTGCTAACCTCAAAGGAATCAAAATCGCCAGCGAACTACTAACAGAAGGTTATACTGGCATCGCCACACCCAAAAAGTCTCCCAACCTGAAACTTATCAACCAGGGTTTGACAACCATTCTGCAAAATGGCACCTACGCCCAGATTTATCAGAAGTGGTTTAATGCCCAGCCCCCACAACTGCCAGAAACCGCACCTGCTGAAACTGCAACCAATATAATAGCTTCTCCCAGCCTAATTATTAATGCTCTCCCTAACCTACTGCGAGGGGCATTGGTAACCCTAGAAATTACAGCTTTATCCGTCTTTCTGGGAATGATAATTGGTTCTTTAATTGGCATCGCTCGCTTATCAACAAATCAGCCTTTGCGTTGGGCTACTAGAGCGTATATAGATTTCTTCCGGGGCACACCATTGCTGGTGCAGATTTTCATGGTTTACTTTGGGATACCTGCTCTGATACAATATTTTGGCATTACCTTAAACCTAAATAGGCTAGTAGCGGCGGTGGCAGCACTCAGCCTCAATAGCGCCGCTTACCTTGCGGAAATTGTCCGGGCAGGCATCCAATCAATCGAACCTGGGCAAGCCGAAGCCGCCCAATCACTAGGGATGAATCCGGTGCAAACTATGCGCCATATCATTTTTCCCCAAGCTTTGCGGCGGATGCTGCCACCCTTGGGTAACGAGTTCATTACTCTGCTCAAAGATACCAGTTTAGTTGCAGTAATTGGTTTTGAGGAGCTATTTCGCCGAGGGCAGCTAATTGTAGCAGACAATTATCGCGCTTTTGAAATTTACACGGCTGTAGCTCTAATTTACCTAGCGCTGACATTGCTATCATCCCGTGTTTTTAGTTTCTTAGAATATTGGATGAATCCAGTGCAACGCACGGGCAAAGTTAATAAATAGCTGAGAGGCTATGCCCAACCTGGAGTTGCTTAAAACCGTGTCAAGTAGTCTGCCTATATTTGACGGCAGGAAAACGGAACTATAGTGTCCAACATCAGCCCATTTACCAGTCGTGGAGACATCAGGGAAAGTAAGCATATATAGGGGCAACCACAGGGGGTTTGCCCCTACGAAACGCTATATGTAGAGGCATGGCTACAGCATATATAGGGGCAACCACAGGGGGATTGCCCCTACGAAACGCTATATGTAGAGGCATTGCTACAGTACTGAATTAAAAGCCCCCAGGCATAGCTCTAGGGACTGCTAAACTAATATCAATGGATTAGGAAACTGCCATTGCTGGCTCTGGTTGCGAAGCAGTTTGCGCCAAGATGGGCTTGCGCTTCTTCAAGTCAAAGCGATATCCGTGTGGCAGAATATGCAGCTTTGCTCCACAAATCGCCAAAGGCTCATCCTTCAACGAATCTTCCACATTGGTATGAGTAAGTTCTGCCACATCGACAACAGTAATAACGCCTTCCCCAACAACTTCAAACTGATCGCCGTTCACTACAATAGATGTATTTTCGTCTATGCCTAATCCCAAAACGGCTGGCTGTTGTGACAATGCTGCCAGCAAACGTCCCAGGCGTCCGCGTTGTGAAAAATGCTGATCGATGACTATTCCTGGCAGGAAACCCATACCGGGGCCCATGTCCACAATTTCCACCCGTGGATTTGTCTCCGAGTCTCCTTCAACAATCATCACGTCTGGCATTACGGCAGATCCAGCACTTGTGCCTGCAACTACCGCGCCTTCAGCGAAACGCTTGTGAATAGCCTCATCGAGAGGAGTGTCTTTAAGAATGCCGGTGATCCGAGCTTGATCCCCCCCTGTAAAAAATATGCCAGTTGCCTTTACGATCGCTTCCAAGCTAGTCGATGAACCCGCATCTTGTCTTTCGACAGTGTCAAGTATGCGAACATCCTCGACTCCGAGGCGCTCGAATACTCTTCTATACTCGTCGCCCACTTCTCTTGGCAGTTCTGTCGCCGCTGTCATCACGACAATTCGAGATTTAGTGCCTCCAGCACGTCGCACAAACTCTCGCAGAATCCTACAATCCCCCTCCTTGTCTTCAGCTCCGCCGATAATCACCAACTTGCCCACGAGTTTGCCCTGGCAAATTCTCTCCAGTCTCCATAACGCTCCTGATTTAAAGTTTATAAAAGATACTAATAACTCCCTTGGACAAAGGTGTTAGGTTCTCTGCCTACTGGGTTTTGTAGTATTAGCTACACTTTATCCAAAAAAATAGCCTAGTCAAATCTGCTTCAGGATAGATAAATTGGTAGGAGATATTGAAGGCAAGAATTTTTATTATCTAAATCCTGCGCCATAAAACTATAAAATCCAGCAGAATATTATCTACTGGATTTATTTATACGGAAGTATTTTACTAAAAACCTAAGCCTTATCTACTATGTCTTTTGCCTTATCTTTCAGGTCTTCTCTTAGGTGCATTGCCGAAGCGTGATCCTGCTTTATTTGTCCTTCCACTTGGTCTTTTGTGCTGCCAGTCAGATCGCCTAGGACTTCTTGGGCTTTACCCTCCAGATTCTTGGCAACTGCTTTCGCCCTATCTTCAATACTCATCTTTGCCTCCTTAAAATTTAAATTTATCTATTTTTATTATTTAAGGTGGAGGTATTATTCTGCATCAGTCGCTAGTTAGATTTATCCTCAGGATGCCACCCATCTTGTCCCTTAACTGACATCTTGCACCAGCCCACTGGTGCGGTGGCTTGTAGGTATTGTTGACTAAACATTGTTCCCAGGCTCTTGCTGACGGGAGCAGCGGGGCGTAGCCCGGACGAAGCAACCAGGAATGCCCAAACGTAGTGGCAATCCCCCGTGGTTGCCCCTCCTTTCCGGGTGGGGCGACACTGTGAATGTAGCCAGCCGGATGGAATCCCAGGGGGTAGCAGGCTGCATCCAGGTAACAGCCACCACTTATGAGCTGTTACGAGACAAGTATTCCTTTGAGCTGCCAGGAGTCATCCCAGTGAAAGGCAAGGGGGAGATGACAACTTATATGCTTACTGGTTTTTTGGGTGATGGGTGATGGAATTCCTGGCTATCCTAGCTTAGGTATGTTAGCATCTTTATAAAATATTCTATTACTTCCAACACCAATGAGCAAGGTTCTGGTGTTAAACGCCTCCTATGAACCGCTTAACATCACTAACTGGCGGCGAGCGGTTGTTTTGTTGCTCAAAGGCAAAGCCGAGCAAGTAGAACACAACGGCAAATATCTGTACCCAGAGTTGCCCCTACCCACAGTCATCCGACTGCGGCATTATGTCCGCGTTCCTTACAAAGAGATTCCGTTGACCAGACGTAACATTCTATACCGTGATGGTCACCGTTGTCAATACTGCGGTTACAGCGGTGACGATTTAACCCTAGATCATGTCATACCCCGTTCTCGTGGTGGCGGTGATAGCTGGGAAAACATTGTTACGGCTTGTGTGCGCTGCAACGTTAACAAAGGAAACCGTACACCCAAAGAAGCCGATATGATATTGCATCGTCAACCCCGCAAGCCTTACAGTAGCCTCCACTTTGAAATAGCCAAGCAGCTTAACAGTGGCTTGCATCAGGAGTGGCGGAAATATGTGATTGGAGTTTAAATCCCCTGCGGTTAAGTTAACCCAGGGGATTTTGACTGGTGGTTGATGGCGGAAAACCCAACCTAGGATAATTGTGCCACTTGCCTTTGGAGTTGCCAAAATAGTATTGTGTGCATCAATAGCGTTTATAAAGAAACTGCTAGGTAACAATACTAACAGCCTTCCAGAGCAGAATGCACTCTCATAGAGCTATGGAAGCTAATCAATATCTCACAAACATCATTTAAAATGACATCAAAATCCCTCCAAGCTTTTAATGGTTCAATTTTAGTCTCTGAGGATAACTCAGATTCTCGAGCAGAAGAAGTTCCAGAAATGGGGGCACCCACAACTAAGCCCAAGGGCGATGGGGGTAACTCTCAAACTCCACCTGAGCCTGAATCGTCTCTGAAGTCGAAAGTGGAAGCCTTACAGCAAACTTTAGAGCGTCACCGAGGCGAATGCCAGTTGGTGCTTTTGCAAGACTTCCCAGATCCCGATGCCCTAGCCAGCGCTTGGGCTTATCAACTGATTGCCAAGCAATATAAAATCCAATGTGAAATTGTCTACGGAGGCACCCTTAGCCACCAGGAAAATATCGCCCTGGTGAAACTGACTAATTTACCCGCAAAACGCTGGGGTAGCCAGACACTGAAGGACAAAGACTTATCTAACTACTCTGGCTGTGTTCTGATTGATAGCCAAGGCACCACCTGCAGACTGATGCCCTTGGTGCAACAAGCTAAAATACCGGTTACGGTTGTGATTGACCATCACAGTACCCAGACAGATCTTAAACCGGAATTTGCTGATATTCGACCTTCGGCGCGAGCAACCGCTACAATTTTAACTCAGTACCTGCAAGCGGGATTACTGAAGCTAGATAGTGGTGTCGGGGAACATGTCAAGTGTGCCACAGCATTAATGCATGGTTTGCGTTCTGATACTAACCGACTGATGCAGGCACAGGAAGAGGATTTTTTAGCCGCTGGGTATCTCAGCCGCTTTTACGATGCCCAGTTGCTGAATGCAGTGCTACAGGCATATAGATCTAAGCGAGTGATGGATGTCATCGAGCGATCGCTCACCAATCGCCTAGTACAAAATAACTTCTCCATTGCTGGTGTTGGCTTTTTACGCTATGACGATCGCGATGCCATCCCCCAAGCGGCTGATTTTCTCGTTACAGAAGAAAACGTCCACACTGCTGTTGTCTACGGGATTGTCCACGACGAAGGCGAAGACGTTGAAGTTGTGATTGGCTCTTTGAGAACTACTAAAATTACTCTCGACCCCGACGAGTTTATCAAAGAAGCCTTTGGGCAGGATAGTCAGGGACGCTTTTTTGGCGGTGGGAGGATGATGGCTGGCGGCTTTGAAATCCCGATCGGGTTTTTGTGCGGCTTTAACGAAAACTCAGAGTTTGCTAAAAAAAAATGGGAGCTTTTCGATAACCAGATTAAGCAAAAGCTGCTAAGGTTAATCAGCCCGAAAGACAACCTCCTGCACCAGGATAATAAGCGTTAGCACCTTCAATATGTCTGAACTCATTGAACTGTACTTAATCAGGCACGGAATCGCAGCGGAAGGAGCCAACTACGCTGCCGATTCGGAGCGTCCGCTCACCGACAAGGGGCGTCGCCAAACTAAAAAAGTGGCTGATTGGCTGTATGAGTTGGGGCAGCGGTTTGATGTGATTTTAACCAGTCCCCTGGTGCGAGCGCGTCAAACTGCGGAAATTCTCACTGCCTGCGGACTAAGCTCTCATATGGAAGAGTCTGCCTACCTCGCGCCGGATGGCGACATCAATTCCTGGCTAAACTGGTTACAGCAGTGCTGTCAAGGCAGGGGTGGCAGCACTTTTGCACTGGTAGGTCATCAACCCGACTTAGGCAACTGGGCAGAAATCTTGGTTTGGGGCGAATCCAAAGACAAACTGGTTCTAAAAAAAGCTGGCATCATCGGGTTGAGCTTAGAGGATTGCTCAACGCCAGTGGGCAACAGCCAGCTATTTTTGCTGAATTCGCCAAAGTGGATAATTTGATGCAGATAGGCGATTCAATGTAAGTTAACCTCAGAAAGTTTCCCTCACGTAAAGGGTAGTTAAGATGACTGTCTGCGAGTACAAACCAGGTTTAGAAGGCATTCCAGCGGCTCAATCCAGTATTAGCCACGTAGATGGACAGAAAGGTATTTTGGAGTATCGAGGTATACATATTGAAGAACTCGCAGAAAAAAGTACCTTTCTGGAAACTGCGTATTTATTGATCTGGGGTCAACTGCCCACAAAAGAAGAACTCGAAGAATTTGAGAAAGATATTCGCTACCATCGGCGGATTAAATATCGCATCCGGGACATGATGAAATGTTTTCCGGAAACCGGTCATCCGATGGACGCCCTACAAACCTCTGCTGCCGCCTTGGGCTTGTTTTATGCCCGCCGCGCTCTCGACAATCCTGCGTACATTC
The DNA here is from genome assembly GCA_949127975.1 of Oscillatoriales cyanobacterium PMM_0019. GTDB lineage: Bacteria > Cyanobacteriota > Cyanobacteriia > Cyanobacteriales > CASBRB01 > CASBRB01. The sequence goes on from CASBRB010000446.1 coordinate 11,217, forward strand.
GCAAGGCAGTAGTGCGACTGTTGGCGAAAATTCCCACAATGGTGGCAGCATTCCAACTAATGCGTAAAGGCAACGACCCCGTGCGGCCTCGTGATGATTTGGACTACGCTGCCAACTTTTTATATATGCTGAATGAGCGGGAACCAGATCCCCTAGCAGCACGAATTTTCGATGTCTGCTTGATTCTCCATGCTGAGCAGACGATGAATGCTTCTACTTTTTCCGCCAGAGTAACAGCTTCTACACTCACCGACCCCTACGCCGTAGTTGCCTCGGCTGTGGGCACTTTAGCAGGACCGCTACATGGGGGAGCCAATGAAGAAGTGATTACCATGTTAGAAGAAATTGGCTCGGTGGAAAATGTGCGTTCTTATGTAGAGAATTTGCCACCTAAAGCCAAAATCATGGGTTTTGGGCACCGTGTATATAAAGTGAAAGATCCGCGAGCAACAATTCTCCAAAAGCTGGCACACCAGATGTTTGACAAGTATGGTCATGATATGCATTATGACATTGCTGTGGAGTTGGAACGGGTGATTAAAGAAAAACTGGGGGATAAAGGTATCCATGCCAATGTAGATTTTTACTCTGGTTTGGTTTACCGGAAACTGGGGATTCCTTCGGATTTGTTTACACCAGTGTTTGCGATCGCGCGGGTTGCGGGTTGGCTAGCTCATTGGAAAGAACAACTGGCAGAAAACCGCATCTTACGCCCCACCCAAATTTACACGGGTGACCACGATATGCCCTACACTCCCATTGCACAACGCTAGGTAATTCTTGAAATTTTGGTGTGCGATCGATCTTCACAAATATAGGCAGGACTTACGCACTGTCTCTACATATAGCGGTTCGTAGGGGCACTCCCCTGTGGTTGCCCTATATAGGACTTTGCCTGGGAACGCTGAAGAAGAGGCTCTGCCTCCACCCCTCGGGAACGCCACCTCCAGGAGGCTCTGCCTCCTGTCAAAGAGAGAGAGGCGAAGGGTACCCTATCTAAAGCTAGGGTTTTAATCTTACATGATTTGAGGCATTTGAGTTATAATCCCACTTATGGATGTGTATTTCGTGCTACATGGAATCACTTTTGTTTGGAATGAGGAGAAAGCCCGGAAAAATCCGAACCAGCATGATGGTGTAACATTTAAACAAGCGGCTGAAGCTTTCTTCGATCCATTTTTGGTTGTTGTTGATGCTAGCCGCAATAATGAAGCACGAGATGCTGTTATCGGCATGGATAAGCAATGGAATCTCCTCTATGTGGTTCACATTGAGCGCGATTCAGAGATGATTCGGATTATTTCGGCTCGTAAAGCGAAGCGTCAAGAAAGAGAATACTATGAAAATTGAAACTTTGAAAAAACGATTAGATAAAAATCGTACCATAACTTCTGTAACAATTCGGATTCCTGAAGATGTGGTTGAAGATCTTAAAAGAGTAGCTATAATGCTAGGATTTTCTGGGTATGAACCGTTGATTCGTGCTTATATTGGTCAAGGTCTGAGAGTAGATTTAGAGCGATTTGAAAGCGATACGGTTTCGGCACTGATTGCGAGTTTAAAACGTCGTGGTGTCAGTGAAGAGGTGATACATGAAGCACTCAGCGAAGTAGAACTTAGTTAACCTAGCGTTCCTAAATCAAAGCTACTCTCCCAAACTGGGAGAGGGGAGTAAGAGTCGGATTTTCTGCTCTTTCCCCCCTTCTCCCTTGATGGGAGAAGGGGTTGGGGGATGTTAGCGTTAGCGGTAGCGGCGCGTCAGCGCTAGCGGCACGAAGTGCGGGTGATAAAGAGAGAGCGCCTTGGCGGTTGCTATAATTAGTTCAGACCACTTTGTTCTAGTGCTTGTGCTAACAAGTCTGTTAGTCTTAAGGTTTCAGCCCAGTGGTTGAGGTAGTCAAAGTTGAGCTGAGAGCCTTGTAGCTTCATCACGCCTAAAATGTCTCGCCATTGCTTTTCTGAACCATGCCCCATTCGATACCACATTAGTTTTTGTAAGATAATGTCTTCCGGTGTAGGCAAAACTATGGATTGTTCAGGTTCTTGGCGAACTACCCTAGGTTGTCGGCGCTGGAATTCTATTTGATTAAATGGTTCATCTTTAAGGATAAAGATGTCAATCTTCCCCAGAGATTCATTGTCAATCAGGTTGAAAAATGACTGATAGCGAATTGCTTCCTGTATCGCTTCCTCTGAAACATAAAATCTTGGTCGAAGTGCCTGGATTAGGGGGCTGACTTTTTCTGGGTGCAAGTCTGCTACTACGTCGATGTCTTGAGTGCTGCGCGGCTCACCCAACAGGGAACTAGCTACTGAGCCGCCAACAAGGTATGGTATTGCCAGCGTATCTAAAATATTAGCTACAACCAGTGCCAGAGAGATTGGGTCAGTTAACATTAATAGTTGTCCTGAATCTTGCTGAGGAATTTTATTGGCATCTTCTCCCAGTGAAAGCAGTGCGAATTCCCATCGAATAAAAGCGTTATCTGCACCTGGGTAGCGATGCCGAATTGCCAAAAGGCACATCTCCCAGCAGCCCTTAGTCCAGCCACTGACTATCTCTGCTTTTTTGCACAGTGAGAGCGATCGCCACAGGTTAAACTGGACTAACTCAGCGTCAATGCTGGTGTCTACTGATTGTGTTTTGTATCTAGTTGAAGTAATCATAAGTGCGATCGTTATAGCGCGTTGCAGTCGGGTGTAATACACAGCTATGGAAGGGGCGAACACAGCGTCGCCGACGCTACAATCCCACCGTACCTCACGCGGCTGCAAGCCGCTGTAATACCATAGCTGATACCAAATCCGGATTGGTTACCCCCTTTTTAATTATGAGTACTTTACTCCCCCTGCCCCCTGCTCACCAGATAAGGGGGTATTTAACCCGGATTTGGTATGATGTGGGCTACTTTTTCGTGCCAATACCATCGCAGAGATGCCGATCGCTTTCGCTGACATGAGGATTATAGGTTAAATAATTGCGTACCCAATCACAACTAAGCACCATTAAATTGTCTAATCCCAATCCTGTGAGTTCGATCGTGTTGTCAGCACTACCAGAAGCCAAAGTCTTGCCGTCGGGGCTAAAACTGACGCTACGGACATAGTTAGTATGCCCCTCCAGTCTATTGCGTTCGCTTCCTCGATCGATAACTTCCTGCAAGGCATTCATCACCTCTAGGTTGGTTGTGTGTTGGTTTTGCAGAATTTTTCCTGCCTTAACCGCTACCACCAAAGCATCTAACTCTTTTCCTTCACTAAATAGGGACTGGGAATAGCGACCAAGAGATTCAGCTTGATTTAATTCCGCCTGCCGCATCACAAACAATCCCGTACTCAAAAAAAATCCCGTACTAAGAATAATTCCAATTTTAATTAACCAATGAATTCTTTTATGCCTATGTAAAAAAAAGCGGAAGTTATCTGGTACCTCAAAAGCCAGTTTAGGCTGTCTAGTCATAAAACTTAAGAACAAATAGTCCCGCAATGCACTGTCTGAGGATACTTTTTTTAATAAAAGAAGGAGCATTGCGTTAGCAAGGTTAGGAAGCCAACTGTGATGCTGTTTGGCAACCTCTAAATGCAGTTTGTCTACAGATCCCTGAATGGCTACAACAAGTAAATCTTGCAGTACAGTGCGAATTGTTTGCCTTTCTTGGCGTGTAAGTGAAGAAATCAGGCGAACACGTAACCAATTTGGGATATAACCATAGCGAAACCAGGGTAGACGAGCCAAACTAGCCAGTGAATATACCTCTAAAAGAGAATGTCCTTCCTCTGTCTTAAGAACATTACCCAGGTAGATAGTAATGTTCCAGTGCAACTCTGGAAAAACAGCACAAGCACAAAGCCAGTAAAAGTTATTCTTACCAAGATACTCCTGTAGTGAGACGAGTAGTGCATCGATCTGCTCAGATATTGGTGGATTGCGATCAAGCCAATGATGCGGTCGAATGCGTAATGGTTCTGGTAAAGGAATTTGGACTCTTTCAGGGAGAAGATAGGTTGATGTCCCCTGATGTAGGACTTGAGTTAGCAACTGTATTCCTTTAAGCATTGAGGGTAAACCAATAGGTAAAACAATAAAATTCTGTGCTAGCTCTAACTCCTGATAGCCCCAATTCTCCACTGGCTTAGGGGTTAAGATAGCCCGTTTATCCCAGTTTTCTAGTTGACTTATCCAGGATTCTAACTCACCAGTATAAGTACTGAATAGCTTCTCTGCATCCAAGACAATAACAAGGCAATACTGAGGATATTTGGCAGCAAGTTCTTTGAGCTTTTGTGGGAAGATATCGCTATCATTTACAAAGCAAATTCGTGGATCGCCATCGAAGTAATAGCTTGTAATTAAGACTCCGTTGTGCTTAAGATGAGTGATTATTTTTTCAATAAGCTTGAATTGATGATCGCGATGGCTAGCGTGGTCAACAAGAAAAAGATATTCGGGAATAACTTGGCGAGAAGCATATACTGGGGTTAGCCATCCTCCTTGGCGAAGAGATGCATCGATGGTTTTATGCACATCAAGTCAACCAATCCATTGTAACTGGTGATAGATTCGGCAACAGACTTTAAACTTTGTTGTGCTGACTGTGCTGCCATTACCTTGTAGTGATGGTTATCTTTGAATACAGCACATAACTCAACATAACTCATCTGACATCGATAGGTTTTCCACCCACATCTATAATCATCTCCTTCCCAATAGGTTACTGTTGAGTTATCCATCTCTGACAACCTACTGTAATGAGTTTGACGAGCATGGTAAATGGCACAATTAATCAGGTTGTTTGCCTGTGAACACTGATACTGCCAAAACGCTGACTCCTCATCATTAAACTTGGCTCTGATTGGAATTGTTCTATACAGTTGACACCACCTCCTTTCTAAATCTACTATAACAGATGTAATAACAGTGTGACAAGGTAAATGAAAACTAAGTCTTTAAGTCAGGATTCAAGAGAAAAGGTTAAATAAGTTGTGCTATCGATGGCTGCTAGTCGTGACAAAACAATGACAAATGTGGTTGAAGATTTAATCGATACTCTGCCTGATATTAAAGAAACTTAGGATATGTTATGATGAAGGGGTAATCTTTCATCCCCATGCATAAATGACAGCGGATCTCAGATTACCCCCTCATACTCCCCCATTTTTCGGTAGAATTGCCAATCCTAGAGCCTGATAAGTAATGTAATCTAACGCATTGGCTGACCCTACACCACTTTGAGCATCTTGGAAACGTTTTAAAGTATCATAGGTATAGAACAGATCCCGATCGGTACTATTGGACTTGGCTTCAAATTTAAGCGGTGGATCAAAACCAAGTTCCCAAGCATCGAATATTTTCCTAACTTCAGAAAGCAACTTTTCAACCATTTCTTCACCCACAAACTCTTTGGTTATTTGATCGCGTACCCAGTTTTCAACATGAGTTCTGTTAATATTTGTTAGCTCTGGTAAAACTATAAGTAATAAACGAGATAATTGATTTACTTTAGATGCGGCAATGATTTTCAATTGTTCTCGAATTTTTTTTATTTTTACGTCGGATAAAAAAAACTTTTACAAAACATGCTTAAATAACTAAAACTAAGTTTATAAGAGGAATTTGGCCGCTTGAGTTGATATTTAATAGAAAGACAGATAATTAGCTTCTGCTCTGGAGCAAGTTCGGGCTAGTTTTGCCAAAATTCCAGCAACTTATTCAACATCTCAGGTATTTGGTGCAAATCTTCTGTAAGTAGAGGTATATGAATGATAACTGGATGAATTTCTTTACAGAAAAATTCATTAATGGTATCTAAAGAGGCATAACTGTGACCTAAGACTCTATCTGCTAGTTTTGTGCGCAACCGAGCTGGCAGCTCTTCCAGATTCATTAACCTAGAAGGCCCCTCTAGTAGATATTTTCTAACTCCCACATTGTTGTTTAAGTTTAGAAGGCTAGGAAGAGAGAGCTTTTGCAAACGTTCTAAAAACGTGTCATGACATTGTAATTCATCTCCATGAATTACACAAACTAAAGGACGAGGAGGAATTAACTTCAGAAACTGTTGAACTGCTGTGTTAAATTCAAATTATTGATCGCTGCGGTTTGCTAGATAGGGCAGGTGAGAGGGTGGCTCCGGTTCAAATTTGTAGGCACTGTTGCTGTCTGACTTACTGTGTTGAAATATGACATTGCCAGCAACGAAGAAACCTCCCTCACTCTGTTCACAATTGAGTTTGGATTTTATCTTTGATAGATCGTTAAAGTACTTTCCTCCTTTAAAGACAACTTCAAGTTCCTTGCAGATTCTACAAAGAGCTGGTTTGTTATCTATATCGTGCAAATAGCTAATTAACAGTAAGGCAAAAACATCGTCAGCCGATTGCGTCAAAAAACTAAGGGAATTTGGTTCAATTCCAATTTTTATACAAAGTGCTTTTCGTGCCGAAGATTCGGCATGTTCACTACGTATTAAGAGGTCTTTAAGTCTTGCTATATCAGAGTCGTCTAGTTCCTGCTCCATTGATAGTGAAGCCCCGTTACTTACAATTTAGTTTTGATTTAATTTTTTCCAAATCAGCCGAGTACTTACCTTTTCTAAAAATAACCTCAAGTTCCTTGCAGATTTTACAAAGAGCTGGTTTTTCATCTATAGTATGCAAATGATTAATCAGCTGTAAGGAAAAGTCAGTGTCAGTAGATTCTCTTAAAAATCCAAGGTAATTTGGTGCAATTCCAATTTTTATACACAGCCCTCTCCGTGCCGAATATTCGGCACGTCCACTACGTATTAAGAGGTCTGTGAGTATTTCTATATCAGAGTCGTTTAGTTCCCGATCTGACTCAGACGCTGCTTCCTTGGGGACTGGTTCTTTAGACAATAATGGTATTTCTAATCTTGACGTAGTAAGGTTTTCGTTTTTCTTAAAAACAGGTGTTTCTCCCTCGTTAAAATTCTCTAATTTAATCGCAGCTATACCTTCCTTGTAAGCCCTATAAAACATATCTTGATCTACAAAATCATATCCAATAGCATCATAAAAACCTGTCGAGAATGCAATTGCTGCTTGATCACCTATCTCATTATTCATACCGATCGCATAATCAATATGTTGAACGATCGCGTCAGCAGTTGTGACAGAATAGCAAGCATTTAGCAACACGCACTTGACATAATCGGCGTGTAACTCAAACAGTGCTGCTAATCCCTGTGGAGATACGAGTTTATTGTTCCCTCCATCATCTTCTAATACCAAACCACCTTCTATCCCATGACCGCAGAAATGGACGATATGGGGACGTTCTTCAGCAATTACTCTCCGAATATCTTGAGGTCGTACAGCAGTTCGGAATTTAATCTGAAACAATTCCCGCTTTGTCGCTCGTGCGATCGCACTCTCAATTTCCCGGATTTCCTTATCTAAGCGTAGCCCGTGTGGAATTGCTGCCAATATCAAGATCTTTTGCTGCATGGTATTAACTGCTGTCATGGTGCTAAATCCTTATGACGGCTGATTAAACGTTGTATGAACACCTTTCTGGGCACCTTCTATGTATGACATCTATTCCTTCAGTCTATGGTAACCTCTGATTCCTAATAGCCAATATTTTGTTACATTTCTTAACAGTAGCGGGTAGGCGATCGTGCATCTAGATGTGGATGACACCGCAATCTATCTGATGCCCACCCTACGTTTAATTCTATTCCTGTTGCTCCAGCATCGTCGCGAGGACTAAAGTCCTCACTACAAACCTGCTTTGAATTAATTAGGCATCATTGCGCTATCGATCGCGACGGTTTTCCGGAAATAATCATTGACAGAAACATACGTTTGATCTCCGGAACTTTGATAAAACGGTTGGTTATATTTTCCTTTTAAAACTCCCATTAATCTTTCCAGAACCACATCGGAATACTCATGGGGTTTAATGGTAAACAGTTGATTTGTCTCATTACATTGCTCTCCTGGATTGCGGATAGCGCAAATCGCTTGTTCCTCATCCTTCACGTCGCCTGCTGTTAGGTACTTTAAATTTCCCTCATCGTAAAATTTCTGGAATTTGGGGGTAACTGTTTGGCACCGTCTGGCACCATCCCAACCAGACTCCTTAAAATAGTCAGACTTCCAGCCGACGATCTGGACATATGCTTGACGCTCCGGAATCCACGCTACTGTTGTTGGTATCTTTTCACCGCTAGCACTATCTTTCACGTTACGGCATAAGAATGTTACCTTGTTTGGCTCTGATTGGCTATAAGTCGGAGTAGCATTCAGGGCAATGGCTACGGTGGTTGCTGCAATGGCAACCGAACAAAGCCTTTGAAATTTCATGGTTTCCTCCTAATTACATTCTCTACCCACGGACGGATGTCTAGTTCTGGTGTTCAAACGCTACGCTGCTGTAAGGTGGAGTTGGTAGTAAGTTTGTGCGATCGCATCCGGTGCTAAAATAGAATCGGCACCGCTAGAGGCCGCCTGCCCAGACCCCATATTCCCATCAATTGTATTATATAGCAAGTCTAAATCATTTATAAA
>CASBRB010000447.1 GCA_949127975.1 Oscillatoriales cyanobacterium PMM_0019
GGAGAGGGGTTGGGGGTGAGGGTATTTTTATAAATGATTTAGACTTGCTATATATAGAGGTAGTGCGTAAGTCCTGTTGTAGACCTCAATATGCTGGACATACAAGAGTCGCATTGGGGATTATCTGTGTCTGCACTGTGGCTAAAGCAGAACCAATAGTAGTTGAGTTATATTGTGGTATCACTTGATATTGTAATATTAGCTGATTGTAAGGAACACTGTTAACTATAGTGGTAATTCTGTTCATCGTAAAGTTTTTTCCTGAAAAACTACTGGTTTTTGTAAAATTCTGAGATATAGGATTAGAGTTTGCTGGAGTAGTACCCGTAATCTGTCCTTCAAGAGCGATACCAAAACCAGTAGTGATAGTCGCTGGAGTAGTTACCGTACCACATTTTGTAGTAAAAGCTACTATTTCACCGGCTATATGGGTTGTAGCAACGTTCTGGTCAAGAGTCAATACTGTACCAGAACTACTATTAATCGCACCGATGACTGTATAGCTTGTACCAAGTGATCCAACATTTTCTGAACCAATCATTATGGTATCGCCAATGTTAACGTTAGGGGTTGTGGTGATAGTAATGGTATTGACTGTTTGACTAATCAACTTACCATATTGATAAGTTGCTGCTGTCTGCTTCTGGGTTTCTAAGTCTTGCTGAATCCAAAACATAGCCTCCGAATATTCTCTAGCACGTACTTTAAAGTAAAGGGCTATAGTCATTGCCTGCATAGTAACTGTTACGAATACTGTGACTATTATAATGGCGACTAGCACTTCAATAAGAGTAAAGCCTTGGTCTTTGTTTGGTAACTCTATTTTGAACATCAGTGTCATGCTTGCTTGAAATTTAATATGCTACTTGCTGCCAACTGGTTGCCGGGGTAATTGTAGGAGGTAAAGTGTCTAAAGTAACACCTGCACCCATTATATTTGCCCAAGTTAGGGAGGGATCTTGCCGCATTCCAGTGTGATTACTACCACCAGTACCAGTCCAAGTGCCCACCCAAGCCACACCAATATAATCTCCCAAAACCGTGTATCCGCAGTTACCTCCTCCTTGGTGATCTAAGCTGTAGGTAGGAGCTAGGATAAATGCATTGTGTACGCACTTGTTTCCGTTTAGGGCGAACTGAGGAATAGAGGAGGTTGTGCCATAGCCATAAATTTTAAAATCAAGAGAGCAGGTAAATATAGTGGAAGGAATACAATCATGGTTAACTTCACCACCATTTCCTGTTAAGTAGAAATTTACTTTTTGAGGAGCCGTAATCGTAACGCTATTAATTGAATTAACTAAGTAATTATACACCCCATTATAATCTGGGACATCTCCAGAACGTGGATAAGTGCCACTAACTTGATTTGATCCTAAATCTATGTAGAAAACTACTTTTTGCCCAGATGTAATCGTGGGGCTACTGAATGTTACTCCTGAAGCTACTATATACTCATAGATCCCGTTAGAGTTTGCTCTATCTGGGGTGCCTGTGGTACGCGGATAAGTCCCAGTAACTGTTGAGGTTAGATTTTGTGAAGAAGGGATGTGACCGGGAGGAGGGGTTTGTGCAGAAGTAAGCGTAGTATCAACGGCGGGGTAAGGTGGTAAACTTGGGAAATCCATAGTGACACCTGTTAGTATTTGCCACGGAGGAGTTGGTGTACTCATATTAGCCAAACTAACTCCGCAAGCGCCTAAAATGTTAGCTTCATTGTTAGTACCTGAACTTGCACTTTGTCCAACCCATAAACCTGGGACAGGAAAAGTAGGCGGCAGTGGTGGTTTAACTCTGATAGTAACTTTTAAATGCTGCCTAGACGCCCCTGAAGGATTTGCCGTAGTTACACCAGTTCGACCTAGAACTTCTAATGTTCCAGTTCCAGGAATACTATGGCTGCCATTAGCAGGGTTATCTGGTTGATAAGTGTAGTTTTGAAGTTGAAATTGTTTTGTAGAATTACCATTAATATTCGACCAACTAGCTAATGCATTAGCCCCGGTTACTATATTTGAAATATTGTTACTACATATCCCCTTATATGTGGTAGCTGAGCTTTGCCAATTAGTCAAGTTATAAGCAGCGATCGGGGTATTATTTTTGATAAAAGCGAGAACTTGAGTAACTCCTGCTTCTGTTACATAAAGGCTGTCATCTGTGCCTTGCTGTTGAATGGCATTAATGTTATCTCCTTGCGATCGCGCGAGCATCGTGATGCCAACAAGAATCATAACTAACCCCAGTCCTACGGCAATGGGTATGGCAAATCCATTTGTAGTAGAACAACTACTAAAAGCGAACTTCAATTGACGAATTAGAGCGGCTTTGGACTTCATAGCGATCGCATCTCTGATTCAGCTTACTATAGCGTTGTAGGTTGGGTTGAGGTACGAAACCCAACACATTAGTTTGAAAGCCTTGATTTTCCCTCTAGTGAAGCTCAAGTTTACTAAAAAGCTAGAATGTAGGCAAGATGTTCGTTACAAAATTTAATAATTCTGACGCCTCATAAACCAGGCGAGTCGGCTTGACCCCCCGCAATAAAGTGACGGGGCTACCAGCCTCCCGGACTCTTTAGGGTGATGTTGAGGTGCTAGGTGAGATCGCCAGTGGCAGAGCATCCTCTTTCAAACTTTCCTGAAATAAATAGATTCTCAATTGTGAAGGTGCCAGTTAAGGTTGATTGTGGCGCTGGTTGTCATTTTAAGCGTTTTCCACGCGAGAGCCCGCCTCGGTGCCGAGTGTAGGGGCACCCCCTACCCCCGTGGTTGCCTTCCTTGAGGCAGAGCCTCAAATGTTCGTTCCCAGGCTCTGCCTGGGAACGAGAAGATTAGAAAAGGAACTATTAGGGGCAACCACAGGGGGATTGCCCCTACGAACCCCATTCCCCTCTAGATTACTTTCGCTGACTGGGAAATATTCCTGGATATCCCGGAGCGTAATTTACTGGGGGATTGTTAAACCTAGTCGCTGGATTGGGGTTTTGGTAAGAAGGCTGGCTTAAATTATTGGGAGTTTGCAGCGTCGTTGCGGTTGTAGGTGCAACGGGTGGGTTAGTTGGCAGCGACTGGGGCCGATTGCTATAGTTGTACGGGTTAATAGAATAGGCATTTGGATAGGCTGTGGTACTGGTGGTTGGGGAAGTACCGTAGCCGTTGGCGGATGGTTGGGCTGCAGGAGAAGCAAAGTTCTGCGTTGAGGGTAGATTGTAGGTGCTGGGGTATGGTTGGGTTGAGGGTAGATTGTAGGTGCTGGGGTATGGTTGGGTTGGGGGAGGAGCAATCTGCCCTTGATTAAGGGTAGTCGGCAGGGATGGGCTGGGTACTAGAGGGGGCGTCTGAGCTACAACAGAGGGAAGGGTAGAATTGTTTGGTGAAATCTGGCTCAGAGCAGTTTGCAGAGGGCTGACTGGTGCTATGCTGGGGTTGATATTAATGGGGTTGAACAAATTAGAGCCTGTAACTGAGCTAGGGGATGCAGTTGTAGTTGATGGGAAGGAAGGCTGACTAATAGGGACGCCTAAGAAACTGCCACTCGTCGAGCTGTTAGGTAATAAATTTGGTATTGAGGGGGCAATAGGAGTGCTGGCGTATGTCTTATCTGTGGAAGTCTCACTCACCCCTGAATGATTTGTTTGTGTCCCAGTAGGGGATTGCTGATGAGTGAGTCGATCGTACAATCCCTGTGACTGGGAATTATCAGAGTTTTGTAAAAATGGCGTGTCAACAGGTGGAATAATTGGGGTGTTTAATTCTTTTTTTAGCACCTGGGAATTTTCAATATCAGCAATACTAGGGGGGATATTTGGCCCAAAAAGTATATTATCGGTCCCCGTATTATCTGAATCCGCAACTCGATCGTTGCTGATTTGTGGGTTATTTCCAGCAGCACTAAGCCATTCTGGGTGAGTCCAGTATTCCCAGATACCTACCACCACCAGACAAAGCACGATCCCTGATGCCAAAACACTTGGTCGCGCCAGCGTCCGTAACTGGGCTCTGAAATAGCGGAGCGAGGCAGGGAGTTGTTTTTGAGGTAACATAGCTAGTTAAACAATACTTGGCTTTAATTTAATTGTAGCCTTTATTTCTATCGCTCCGCTCGCACGACCAAAAATCCTCCTGCCCCCAAACCAAAGAAATTTGGCATCCAGGCAGCCATAAACGGAGTGAGGATTGCCATCTGACCTAGGACACCACAGATAGTTAACAGTAAATAGTAACTAAAAATTACCAAGACACTAATCCCAAAGCTGGTTGCTTTGCCAGTGCGTTGGGGTCTGATTCCTAAAGCGGAACCCACCAAGCCAAAGACGACGCAAACGAAGGGCATGGATATTCTTTGCTGAATGCGAACTTTGAGCTTAAGAATTTTTTTGTCATCCCCACTCATGCGCACTATTTTTAGATAATCTAGGGACTGGGCAATATTCATTTCATCGTAGTTTCGACCTTTACCAGCTAAGTCTAGGGGTGCCCTAGGAAGTTTAAGTTGTTGGTGTTCAAACCGCACTATGTCGCGGTAGGCAGCGTCGGAAGAGGTTAAATAAATAGTACCATTGAAAAAATCCCAGATGTTTTGTTGGCGGTTCCAAGTAGCTGATTCAGCGGTAATTATTTGGTTTAGCCCTTGCCGCGACCAGTCTAAAATAGTCAATTTCTTCATGCGCTGTCCATCAAACTGTTCAGCGTAAAATAACCGCCTGAGAACTTTTGTTGTGTCCCCATTAGGTTGCTTTTCGTCCGTATATTCTGGATAAAAAATATTTTGCTCTTTTAAGTCTAAATTGTCCTTATTCAAAGCTTTTGCCAAGGTAGTAGATGCTTCGTAATTAGCAGCGGGTACTACCACTTCGTTAAATACAAAGCTCATCCCCGTGACGAGCAAACTGAGAACAACAGCAGGTGCTACGATTCGATAGATACTGATGCCGGAACTGCGGAGGGCAATTAGTTCGCTGTCGCTAGAAAAACGACTGTAGGCCATCAAAGCGGCAAGAAGCGTAGACATAGGGAAAGAATAGAAAATAAACTGTGGCATTTTCAATAGCAGCACTTTGATGACAATCCCTATCATCAGTCCGGATTCAGCGACTTGCCGCACCAAGTCAAATACACTGCCGATCGCCACGCCCAAGGAAGAAAAAGCTCCGACACCAAACAGAAATGGCATCAATAATTCGCTGGCAATGTATAGATCCATTACCGAAAAGCGCGGAATTAAGGAGTATCGAAATTTGAAAGACTTCAATCTGTTTGATTCTAGTTTTGATTGTCGATTGTTGGTCGTTGGTGGTTGGTTGTTGGTGGTTGGTGTTTTTTGAATTCGCACTCTGAACTCCTGACTGTTGAATGTTGACAAATAACTCACAACTAACAACTAACAACTAACAACTATCTTTGGAAATTATCGCCTAAGTAGTATTGACGTACTAACGGATTATTGTATAGTTCTTCTTCACTGCCCGCAGCAAGGATTTGTCCATCGCGCATAATGTAGCCTCTGTCGGTGATGGCTAGGGTTTCGCGGACGTTGTGATCGGTAATTAAGACCCCCATGTTGCGATCGCGCAATTTGGCAATAATTTTCTGGATCTCGGAAACGGCGATCGGATCTACCCCAGCAAACGGCTCATCCAATAGCAAAAATTTTGGTCCATCTCTACCGACGGCTAGGGCTCTGGCTATCTCTGTCCGCCGTCGCTCTCCCCCAGAAACTTGATTTCCCAGGGTGTGAACCACCTTTTCCAAACGAAATTCTTTAATTAAGTTATCCAACCGCCACTCCCACTCTCGGCGAGGCACACCAGTTTCTTCTAGTACCAGTAAAATATTATCCAGCACACTGAGTTGACGAAAAATGCTGGCTTCCTGAGCTAGGTATCCAATCCCCAGTCGCGAGCGGCGATTTATCGGCAGCATGGTGATGTCAAGCTCATCGAGCCAAACCTTGCCCTGATTGGGTTTTTCTAAGCCAGTAGCAATGTAAAACGTAGTCGTTTTACCAGCTCCGTTGGGACCAAGTAGCCCGACGATTTCCCCCTGGGACACCGAGAGGTTGACGCGATTAACTATCGTCCTCTTGCCGTAGGATTTGTGGATGTTTTCCAGGATTATTCTCACTTTTTTCCCACCAAGCTTGGGCTGGGGTGTTACGGTTTTTCAGAATTGGCTACAGGGGCACTCTCGGGAACTATATAAATGGATTCTACCTGCTTGTGAGACTGAGGCAAGGCAACAAATCGTTTTTCATCAATCAGGTAAGTAATCGTCTCGCCTCGCAGACTATTGCCGTGTTGGAGAACGTAGACATTACCACTGAGAACGATGCGACGTTCGCGGCTGAAATATTGAGCTTGGGCGGCTGTGGCTTGAATCTCCTGGGCTGGGTAGTAGATTTGCACGTTGCCGCGAGCTGTAATCACCCCGGTTTTAGAATCGGCTTCTTGCACGTCCGAGCGGAGGGTGATAGTGCGATCGCTTGTAGGGGCTTGCGCTCTAGCATATTGGTTAACTGGCAGGGCTATAGCTCCTGCCAGTGCAACTGGAATTATCAACGCTAAGCCTAAGCGACGCCTGAGAGAATCAATCAAGTTATAGGAGGGAATCATATTGGCTGCTTGACCTCTTTGAAGATACACTGCTATCGATAGTTTAGCCAATTCGCTAATTTGAAGTTTGTAGTAGCATCGGTGACGCTGTGCCCGCCCTGCGCTTTAGCGCAAGCCAAGCATTGCTGACAGTCATCTTGACGAATTCCAGTTACAGGAAGTTTCTTACACCTAAAACTTTTGCTTGCCGCCGATGAATGTGGATATATCTGCGTGTATCTGCGTGTATCTGCGTTCGCAAAGGTAAGATTGTAGGTTGGGTTTCGTTCCTCAACCCAACTGGTTTTTTGGGATATTTTCAGCTACCTGCCCCCTGTTCAAGCGTCCGCATGAACTCGCCTGATTCTAGGCAACCGATAGCCTTTACCCTCCAGTTGCTCAACTATCTTCTCTGCTCCCGCCTGTTGCAGTACCTTCAACAGTTCAGCGCTCTGTGTCAATAGTTGGGTGACATCGATGCCGTAATAGCTGGGTTGATAGTCTCTGATGCGTAAAATTCCCTCCCCCAGTAAAATCACAGCACCACGCCAGTTATAATTGCTCAAGTGGTAACAGGCAACAGCAATTTGTAGAATGCCCTGATAAAACCTTTTTTCCGGTTCTGTTGCCTCCATCCACAAAGCTTCTAGGGTATCGTGACAGGCGTAAAACTCCTGGTGATTAAACTGCTCTAGAGCCTGCCAGAACTCTTCAGGTGGTAGAATCCCCATCAATGCATGGTTTCTCGCACAACCAGAACTTCTTCCAGAGTAATTTCCTGCTTGTCACCTGCAAAATCATTGTCTGGCGTCAAGAACAGCATACAGTGACAGTCTTTGCGTTCGCGCATGGGAACGCAGGGACAATTCCAGAAGGCTGCCTTCACCTCAGCTTCTTTGTCTTCATAATGACGACAAGGGCATAAGGGGGAGCCAAGATCATCTTTATTCTTGGCGAGTCCCTCAATCACGACGGCTGTCACTGAAGGATCGACGCAAAAGTAAGTGCCTGTGCGTTTGGCATAGGTTTCAGAAAAATGCCGCATCGCTTCCAGGTTATGTTCGCTGGCTGTAGTTTGCTTATCTGTTGATTTCATGATTAGATTATTTTAACTTATTTGTTGCATTGTAACCTAAGTCCTCTGGAGCTGTTGCTGAAGCTGGCTCTGTAGTGCTTTCTCAGTATCGATAGCTATGCCAGGAAATTTGTGGTTTACGGGTGAGGCTTGCTCAGTTGATGATTTTGGTTGCCATAGTACCCACCTACTACCCGAGGGTAGTTCGCTAAGAGTCACAGGATTTTGAGTCAACCAAATCAGAGGCAGTGGTGGTGGAGCATCACCAGTGGCATCTTCACCAGCAACTACTGCTGCCAAAGTTTCTAAAACTACTTGGTTGCCCCATAACAGCCCTGTACCTGCTGTCCATAGTTTGACATTTAGTTGGCTCCGGCTGGCATAAAAGTACAGAGATGCCGCTGCAATTACAGCTTGTTCAAAATCCTCTGGATGCCAAGTCCCAGAGCTATCCAGGGAGATGATAACATCTTGACCTCCGGTAATTACTTCTAATTCTCGTACTTTTAAATCACCGTAACGAGCGCTGGTGCGCCAGTGGATTAAACGGATGGGATCGCCTGTTCGGTATGGGCGCAGCGCCCTAGTGATGCCTTCGGTAGCAGAGGAAGCACGGCGATCGCGGCTATAATATAAATTTTTTTCTTCTCGTCCAATGTCATCTATCAAAGGGCAGGTTTTTAGTGGTAAAACGGTGGGATAAACAAAGGCTGAAGTTGGTACTTTCTGGGTTCGGCGACACCAGAATAGTCCTAGGGGGGTTGCCGTTCTCAGTTGCACTGTGTGCCAGCGATAAACGCCACGCCGAGTCGTGGGTTGGTAGTATATCCAGTGGTAAAAGTCGTGAGGGGGTATAGTTTCCACCGCAGTTTGCACGGGTTTACCCAAAACATAGGGGATAACGTCTTGAACTTGCAGCAGCGTCTTGGGCTGGTTAGTTTGATTCAAGATTTCGATTTCAATGCTCAGTTGATCCCCTGCCGTTACTGGATGGATAGGGCTTCTGCGAATAGAGAGATGTCGGAGCGATAGCACTGGTAGCACCGCAGCACACCCCAGCAGGGCAAAAATCACACCGCTCATCACATACAGCCACCCCACCATTGTGTTGATAGCGGCAGCCAAAAAACTTACAGAAACTGCCGCTAGTACCCAACCCGCGTATGCGGGTGCTACCCAGCGAGTTTCTAGCCAATCATTAATTCGGTTGACGATCCCCATACTTCCTTTCTGCACCCCTTTTCCCTCTAGGTTCGCGGAGGGCGCGTTCCGCCACGCCCCGCCCTTTAGTCCTGAATCTAATTTATCAGCTACCAAGTAACTGCTTCATCCGAATTCTATCCGACTCGATTACGGTAAAGTGGCATAGCTTATGCACGCTTTAATATCCGCTGATGTCAGTCCGGGATAATTTCTCACTATATCAGCTTCTGACCAATCCTGTGCCAAAAGGCTGACAATCAACTCGACTGACAAGCGAGTGCCTTTGATTACAGGCTTTCCTAGCAAAATTTCTGGATCGATAACTATTCGCTCTTGCCAACTCATGATGTCTCACTACTCGATCAGATTTTCAGTTGTAGGTTGGGTTGAGGCACGAAACCCAACTTGTTTGTTGTAATTGTAGCAGGACTTACGCAGACTGGGCATATATAGGGGCAACCACAGGGGGATTGCCCCTACTCACCGCTATGTAGAGGCAGTGCTACAGTACTGTGTAGGTTGGGTTGAGGCACGAAACCCAACTTGTTAGTTTTCCAATCTTAGATGCCATTAACGCATCTCAAAGGCTTGCAGAAATCCCCAACTTACCTACTCTAAAGTTTCAAGAGAAACCTCACGCCTAGTAATATTATATCTTTCAGTGCCTACAGAGTCATCTAACTCATCATTATATGAATCATATTTGTTTTCATCCCATAAATCTACTGAAGCACACTTCAACATAAATCCATCAGTTTTATCATACATGTGCAACTTTTCTGATTGATGTATTATACGGACTTCATCTAAATCTACTCCTCTGCCAAACTGAATATATTCGCAATTATGGAATACTAGATACTTTTCTTCTAAGTCAGGAGCCTCCATAATTTTCAAAATCAATAACCTGTACCATCGATCGTACCGAAAAACAGTAGCTAGCTTTCCAGCTATTAATGGAAATTCCTCTGTGAGCTTTTTTTCAAACATATGCTCGAATTAAAATTACTGCGATCGGTTAATACCTCTTCAGATATATGAAATTTATAGCAGATTACTTCAAAATAGTCACCATCGTAAAATCTGTATCGATCGTCAGTTAGCATTTCTACCTCAAGCCCTCCAAATTTCCACTCTATGTGAGTTTTAACATAATCAACTTCCATAAAGGTTAAAATAAAATATTTACTATTCCTGCTAAGAGCTATGTCTAGCCAACTGAAGCTAACTATATAAGAGTGTAAGCTAGCTTGAAAACCAACAATTCTATTCGCAAAAATCTTAAAATTATCAAGTTTTTTTAAAACCAAATCCTGATTAATTTTCTCCATATTTTGATTCTCTTATCTACTTTTGTAAAGGCAAGAGGAACGAAACCCAACAGGGCAACCACAGGGGGATTGCCCCTACAGACAGGGCATAAAATTATCAAGTTTTTTTAAAACCAAATCCTGATTAATATTTTCCATTTCTTTGATACTATTATCAACTTTTGTATTTACTCCGATTTACTGACTACTCATGCTGATTCGTTGTTCAAGGCATGTGCGTGCATACGTCACGTTGAGCGCGATCGGCAAACAAAGTCCTCCTGGTAACCATAGGGGTAACGTCGGTAACTCATTGCCTACGGCTAATGGTTCTAGCCAAATATCCAGGCTCGGTTGCTCCTGGAGTTGGAGCACATGATAAGCACTGGCATAAAGGTCTGCACCCGATCGCAGCACTCCAGACGAGGTAATGCGCGTCAATAGCTCATCATGCAAATTTGCCTTGCGTCCCGTCACCACATCCACCACGACTAATCCCAATCCTTGACGTAGGTACATCTCACACTTGGCAATAAAGGCTTGGCGATGATGGGGTCGATCCTTATTGGCAGGACTAACCAGTTCGATGGCTCCAGCAAGGGTGGGACCGGACTCATTGCTAAAAATGCTGATTTCTACGCTTTCTGATGCTGGTTGGAAGGGGATCGTGTGCGAGGGTGCAGGCACAGACCAATCTCGACGATTGCCGAAAGACTTGGTCATCACCGTTTGAGTCGTTTCATTGAACGTAGCCACATCAATTTCGATACCAAACTGCACGTTGGGTTCAGCGAAATATCCTTCTGGCAGCGATTGGTTCAAATCAGCAGCGATATAGGTTGCCCAGGCGTTATGAAACGAATGCCAGTGACGACGAGCATTGAGCGGAGGACGAAAGTGGTCAAGCAGAACCATTGAATTGCTGTTCCTTTAAGGAGGCTTAACTACCGTGGGGCACACGGGAAGTACGCTTGGGGAGAGGGAACCACTACTCATATAGGAGAAATCCTGTATGGGCAAGTTCGCGATAGGCGTTCCAAGAATCCCCGTGTATGACGACCGGGGAGTGTCAAGGGTGAACGGATAGGCGCGATCGTCCAACTCCGGGTTGAGGATGTTTACCTTGATGCCTCCAGGCGCTCGTCTGAAGACAGCGATCGCACTGCTTTTACCAATCGGTATTACAATAATGCTAGACCAAGTACGATCTGGGGAAAGGTATGTTTGATGACGTTTTTTACGTGGACGTGAAACTAAACACTGGGGAAACAGCGCAAGTTAGTATAGATGACTTACAAGATTTTTTGGACAATAACCGCGATCGGGTTGTAGATCAGTACAGAAAGCCGAGGAGACGCCGAATTAGCGCCTCCATAGCATCTTAGCAACGGAACAGACACGGGTTTTGCTAAAATCCTATAATATTTGGTGTTTATTCATTCCCATTTTCATCATCATCGGCCAAATCGACTTGTTCGTAAATATCCTTCAAACTAATCTGAACATCGAGCGAGCTTAATGCCAAAACTGCCTCCTCAGCTTCATACTCACTTAATAACCATCTTTTATCGCTGGTCTTACTATATTGCATAATATGATATTTAGTCTGATCAACCAAAATATATTCTTGAAATCCAGGAATCGATCGATAATATGTAAACTTCTCTCCTTGGTCGTAGTTTTTGGTAGATTTGGATAATACCTCAATAACTAGCGACGGATTAGTTACCGTAGTTTTATTTTTTCCTGTATAGACAGGTGTACCCTCTATTACCATCACATCGGGATAGGTGTACTGGCGATAACGAGGTATCCATACGCGCACATCACCAATGTAGATTTTGTAGTTTTGCCCTCTTAAAGCAAATTTAAAGTTGGCAGCGATATTCAGCGCAATTTGGTTGTGATTTGTGGTTCCACCAGTCATAGGTACAATTTCTCCATCGCGGTATTCGTTTTTATATTCTGCCGTCTCCTCTAGTGCTAAATATTCTTCCGGGGTATAATGACGTTTTGGGGTTTGTACTTGCATACTTAGATAACCTCTGGTTCAGTTGTTAATATTTTATCAGCAAGAGACATGGTTTAATAACCTGTTCCTTACGCAGACTGGGCATATATAGGGGCAACCACAGGGGGATTGCCCCTACGAACCACTATATTATAATTTATGCGACTGCAAACCCTGTATGCTTCCTCATTCGGGGTGATTTGAAACCTAAAACAATGCGCTCTTTTGGGATACCTGCCTGATTCAGTTCGCTAGCAATGCCATCTTCCGTACCATCTCGATGAATCCAGATTTTCCCGTCGATAATCTCCACATGAATGATACAGCCGTGAACTTGACGCACTCCCTCCCATCCAACTATTATCAATAGGTAGCGATCGCGGTCGCGATCGAACACGATATGTCGTTCAATCTCTCGATTAGCATAAGTAATTTCCGCGTACTCAGATATAATTTTTTGAACAATCTGCCGATCTTGCTCTAAGGTATCCATTTAACAATAGCCTCCGCTTCAGGATCGAAAACCAAAAGACGAACCCGATTATTTCTTAATAAAAGCTCACCAATAGGTTCTTCAAATAGTCCGGTAGCAATTTCTTCCGATACTGCCAAATAAAGCTCTCGGTCTGGTTCAACTTGGGCTAGAACGTCATGATATACAATATACTGACCGAGAGCTTTCTCTAGATCGTTCATTTCAGATAAACCCGTAAAACTCTTAATTTCAACGGCAATTTTGCGTTCAGCTCTCTGGGCTGCTAGTAGTTGCTCTGCTCCCAAGTCAACGTACATATCTTTCTTACCCCATTTTAAACTGAGTGGGTCGTGGGTAATTGTCCAACCATCTTTAATGAGAGCATTTTTTGCACAGTCATGGTAAATGTCTTTGGCTGGCATATCCCGTTAAATACTTTATACACGAATGGCACCTGGAGGTCTTCGACTGCCTCATCTTCCCCGTATATTAGCGCATTGCGCGGGTGCGGCGATAGAGAATGAACCGGAACCGATGTGAACCCAGGAGTAAGAATTAATTTTAAGTTGAGTGGAATTGTAAAAATAGACGAGTCTCGTTCTAGAGTACGCATTTTACCTATTATCCGCAGCTAATATCTTCTGAGGGCTAAAGCCCTCACTACGAACTAATAAAAAAGGTGGCTCTTGCGCCACCCTTCGATAAGTTATTTCAGAGTTATCGTTTGGCTAATTTTTTCGCCATCTTCCGTAGACGAATTGATTTGGGTGTTACTTCTACTAATTCATCGGGACCGATATACTCTAAAGCACGCTCTAAACTCATATCTACTGGCGCTTGCAATTGTACCAATTCCTCTCCGCCGGATGCCCGGTGGTTGGTGAGTTGCTTTGTCTTGCAGATGTTGAGTTCTAAGTCTTGGGGGCGGTTGTTTTCCCCTACAACCATGCCTTTGTAAACTTTGGTGCCTGGGGTAATAAAGAATACGCCTCTGTCTTCAGCATTTTGCAGCGCGTAATAGGTAGCTACTCCTTCTTCAAAGGAAATCAGTACCCCGTTACGACGTGCTGAAATGTCTCCGCTGAGGGGACGATAGTCGAGGAAGCTGTGATTCATAATCCCCTCACCGCGAGTTAGGCGCATGAATTCACCCCGGAAACCAATTAATCCTCGGGCAGGGATCACAAACTCTAACTGGGTGCGCCCATTACTACTCATCTGCATATCTTGCATTTCGCCTTTGCGTTGCCCCAAGCGCTCAATGCAGCCGCCTACGCCTTCTTCTGGTACATCCAGCACTAAGCATTCAAAAGGTTCGCATGGGTGACCTTTAACTTCGCGGTATATTACTTGTGGCTGGGATACTTGAAACTCGTATCCTTCTCGGCGCATGGTTTCAATTAAAATGCCCAGGTGTAACTCACCGCGTCCAGAAACTAGGAATTTATCGGGGGAGTCGGTTTCTTCTACGCGCAGGGCGACGTTGGTTTCTAGTTCTCGGAATAAGCGATCGCGCACTTGCCTTGATGTTACCAAACTTCCTTCCTGTCCAGCAAATGGCGAATCATTCACTGAGAAAGTCATTTGCAAGGTTGGCTCATCCACTTTAATTAGTGGCAGGGCTTGCGGTTCATCTGGGCAAGTAATCGTCTCTCCAATATTAGCATCAGCAAAGCCAGCAACGGCAACAATATTACCTGCTGATGCTTCTGGCATGTCGATGCGCTTGAGTCCTTCAAAGCCCATTAATTTGGTAACTTTGCCTTTAACAATCGCCCCTGTTTCTGTAACTAGAGCGGCTTGTTGCCCCATGCGGATGGTGCCATTATGGATTTTGCCAATTACAATCCTACCTAGATACTCGGAGTAGTCGAGGGTGGTGACTTGCAGTTGCAGCGGCTTTTTAGGATCGCCTACAGGTGGTGGTACGTGGCGCAGAATCGCTTCAAACAAAACCTTCAAATCCTGGCTTTCGGCATCCAGGTCTTCTTTAGCGTAGCCTGCTAAACCGGAGGCAAATAGATAGGGGAATTCGCACTGGTCATCATCTGCACCTAATTCTAGGAACAGATCTAATACTTTATCAATACTCTTGTAAGGTTCTGCCTGAGGTCGATCGATTTTATTGACTATAACGATAGGGCGCAGTCCCTTTTCCAGGGCTTTTTTCAGCACAAACCGCGTCTGTGGCATCGGCCCCTCGTTGGCATCTACTATTAGCAGACAGCCATCTACCATCCCTAGTACCCGTTCGACTTCGCCGCCAAAGTCAGCGTGTCCGGGTGTATCTACAATATTAATCAGGGTACCTTGGTATTTTACCGCCGTATTTTTGGATAAAATAGTAATTCCCCGCTCCCGCTCAATGTCGTTGGAGTCCATGACGCAATCTGGAACGTCTTCCCCTTCGCGGAAAATGCCAGATTGTTTGAGCAGAGCATCAACGAGAGTGGTTTTACCGTGGTCTACGTGGGCAATTATAGCTACGTTGCGAATGGGAAGCGTCATAAGTCAGGGGGCAGTTGCAGGTTTCTGTAACCAATTTTCTGCGATCGTCGCAGAATAAGTGTAAAGTTTCTTTAATTATTATAACTGATTTGCAGCCACTCTAGAGTAACGATTCAGTAATCAACTTGCTCGCCTAGGGTGCCAAAGGGAGAAGGTTCTTTCACCGATGGGCACTACCCTAGCTCTGTCAAGGTGTCCGAACCCACATTCCGCACCCCCCCCACGGCTGGCTCGGTGGAGCCTGGTGACTACCTGTCCCCCGATCGCGCGATCGCAAGCGTTCATGCTAAGCTTGAGGTTAAGTGCTATCAGATTCTTAAGTATAAATACTAAAATAATTCAGGATTAATAAGTATTTATACTAAGGTATTTGGTCCAGTTACCCATTTTTGCTATTTTTTGCGCCGTCTATAGAGTAGGCTTTTATTTACGCGATCGACAACTTCATTATTTTGATATTCTACCTCACGCGGCTGTAAGCCCCTGTAATATACTTATCAAGCTTGAACTCTAAGTTTTTTAAGTATGGAAGATTACCAAGCCGCTTTTATGCAACGCCATATTGATACCGAAACACTATGCCAATCTGGAAGGAAAATGGCGGCTATACATTTCGGTGGTATAACCATCGAGTGTCTACTAAAAGCAATGATTTTTGCATCCTTACCAAAGGGTGCAACTCAGGAATGGATGACCGATTCCAATAATCCGGGACATACTATTACTAATCCAGGACATAGCTACACAGAGGCATTAAAACGGCATAATCGACTTAGATCTAGAATTGATAATTTCCCTGAAGTGCGAAAATGGCTAGATGAGGTTGAAAATCCAATCAGCCAACATTTCATAGATATGCGCTATTCTGCTATTGAGCCGGATGATACAAGTTACAAACGCTGGCTACGCGCATATCAGAGTCTCAACGGGTGGTTACAGAAGCAAGCTACTCAACTTTAAGGAGGTTGAAAATGCAGGAAACCTGGCAAGCGTCGCTAAAGCAGCATATTATAACCCAATATGTGCAGAATTCGCAAGAGTGGGTTAACCTTAATATTTCTACATCAGGCTTGTTGAATCTGACAATTGTGAGCAATCGCTTTGTCGGTTTATCTATGCCCCAGCGCAAGGAGCAAATTTTAAGCTTACTCCAATCTCATGTTCCTCATTTATCTCCAGGGTTTCTCTCTCTGTATACACTTCAAGAAGCCGAATCACTTAATTTTTCACCACCACAGGTTTTTAATGCAGCATCAGTAAACACTTGGCAAGATTTAGCTATCCAAGCAGCAAACCCGCAAAACCAATCTCAACTACCTCAGCACGAACCCCGTCTACCCAGAACCGTAACATTTTATTCCTTTAAAGGGGGAGTAGGTCGAACTACTGCATTAACCCATGTTGCCGCAATTTTAGCAATGCGGGGTCTTAAAGTTGTAGCTGTTGATTTAGATTTAGAAGCACCTGGGTTGAGTACAGCATTCAACCTCAAACCACAACCAAAGTATGGAATTGTTGACTATTTTTATGAGCGTTCCTACTTACCAGAAGGAATAGAACCTCAGATTTCAATTGCAGAAATCTTTAGTGAAGTAAAAATTACTAATGCCACAGGGAGATTATTTGTTGTTCCTGCTGGTTCTCTAAACCTTGATTATGTCTCTAAGGTTGACGATCTTAAGGCTACTACCGTTATTGATGGAGATAAAAGTCTTTGGTCTATTTTTAAACTAGAAATTACAGAACAGTTAAATCCCGATATTATTTTAATTGATTCAAGAACTGGGATTAATCAATGGGGAGCTTTATCATTAATTGAAGCGGCTGATGAAGCAATTATTTTTCTTTTTCCTAATGAACAGAATAAACAGGGAATAGAATTACTTTTACAATCACTTCAAAGTCTCAAAAATCTATCAATTAATTTTGTTTTTTCTCCCGTACCTGATATTAGTAAAGCTGGTCTATCTAAAGTAAAAGATATTTGGAAATCATTGCTCAAAAATATAAATATGGCAACAAATGAAAATAATGAAGCAGATGAAGATGAGTCTGATTTAAATAATGAGCAAAGTACAGAACTTTTAGTAGTTCCTTACCTTGTACCAATTGCTTTGGCTGACAGCTATCCTGTGCAAGTAACACAAGATTATTACACAAAAATTGCTAATTTGATTGATGAAAAAACCGATGAACTGAAACGAAGCACTGTTTTAAATAATATAGATATAGATCGGCGATGGAAAATTATTGAGAGTCTGCAATTTCCTGAAGTAAATGCTGCCGATCAGCGGCAAGATTTGAGTCTATTATTTCAGCGTACAACTGATTTTGAAAATTTTTTAGACGATTCAACTTGCTTAATTAGAGGACGAAAAGGAACGGGTAAAACTGCGCTCTATTGGCTTTTTCTAAAACACAAAAGTGTTGCTCAAAAATTAGCACATGGACGGTTAGATAATACTATATTTTTGTCAGCACATGGTAAATTTCAAGAAAATCGCCCATCCCGTGATGAATTTCAAATCATCCATGAAAAATTGAAGCAAAATAATGGTACATGGGAAGCTTTTTGGAGAGCTTATTTATTGTTTAGATGTTATCAGGAAGACATATTTAAGTTTCCCCGAGGTAAGAAAGGCGAAAAATTTAGCGAATTGAAAAAAACCATTAGTATTTTACCTAGGGTGAGATGGGAATCTGAATGCACTCAAGCTTTGTTACAATTATCTACTAACTCTGAATTACGGCTTATAGTCAAAGATTCCATAAATATTCTTCTTAATGAAGAAGCCAAAAATAAGTCTCAAAAACTGTGGTTTTTTTACGATGATTTAGATGAAGATTTTCCAGAAAAGGGGGAAGTAAGGCAGCAATCACTAACTGGATTATTTCAATTAGTTCAGTCTTGTGATGCCAACAGATTAACAGAAATTAGGTTTAAAATATTCTTAAGAGAAGATATCTGGAATCGTTTAAGTTTTGATAATAAAAGTCATTTTACTGGACGCGATCTTCTTTTACAATGGACTAAGATTGACTTTTTACGGTTAGCACTTCGTCAAGCAATACAATCTGAAAATTTTAAAAATTTGGTTGACCGAGTTTCTCCTGTTGCTGTTGAAAGTATCGATCAAGCTAGTGAAAATGCGATTGATAAAGCCTTAGAAATACTTTGGGGAAGTCGTCGCCGAGGCGGAAATAGAGCTAAAAATGTATCTAGATGGGTTTATGAACGATTAACAGACTCAAGCGATACTACTTTTCCTCGGAGTTTAAGTATATTACTCAAAGGAGCAAAAGAACAAGAACTAACTTATAAAGGACAATCAAGCAAATTGCGTACAGACCGCCTATTTCAAGGAAAATCTCTAGAATTTGGATTGAAGAAAGCATCAGAAAAACGTTGTGAAGAAATTAAAGAGGAATATCCTCATTTGACTAAATTTTTTGATTTTCTTAAGGGAGAATCAGCCTTTTTATCGAAAGAAGAATTGCAAGTAATTTGGCAGAAATCAGCACATGACATTGTAGCAAATTTTGAAGAATTTGTTTCTTTTATAGGCGAAATAGGCATTATTGAGTGGCGTGAAAAAGAAAAACGCTATAAATTTGCGGATATATATGTGTATGGTTTTGAGATGGGGCGCAGAGGCGCAGTATAGAAATTTCAGGCTACCATTACCGATTAGTTTCAGGTGGCTTAGAGCCCAACTTGCTCATGCCATCGGTTCGAGTAGATATCTAACTAGGAGAGATTATTTCAATTTCAGCACACCAATTAAAATCATCTACATTAAAAGTATAAATACTGGTAATTCCATGTTCTATCATAGTAGCTACGTGCATGACATCAAACACTTTAGCTCCAGTTACAGGATTGGTTTTTATTAGTTTCAACCATTGCTGAAAAACCGCATCCGACATCGAGAGTAGTTCGATATGGGGCATTTGCAGCAGCCTCTCAATTCGGTTGATAGTCTCTTGAGGAGTTAAAGGATTGGCTAGAAACAACGTCCGAGTAACAACAGCGTAGAATTCTCCAACTATTTGAGACGAAATACATAATATTTCGGTGCTACTCGGTCTTAATATCTCTAAAGATGCTCGATGTTTTTGGCGATTTTCGACGCTTAAATCCAAGGAGTAAACCAAAATATTTGTATCTAAAAATCGCTTGGTTAACTTACTCGATGCCATAAATACTACTCCGCTTCAAAGGAGCTTTTACTCCCACGTCTGCTACCCACCAATCAAATTGTGAATGCAACAGATTTAATTCTTCCCTTTCATCAACAGATTTAGTTGCCTCAGAAGGAGTAAATAGGGTTGAAAGAAGAGAGATTAATTCCTTCTCCCTTAATCCCAATCCCTCCCTCTCCCTGTCCCTCATGGCTGCTACAATTTTTTGCAGCATGGCTATCTGTTGTGGATTTAAACCCGTGACATCGATAATTTGCTTTTCCATACTATAGTATCTCTTGAAAAACGGCTTTTTCTATGGGATTAAAATCAGGAGAATACAGCGGCTGCAAGCCGCTGTATTTTACGCTATGCCTGAGTCAAGAACAATGGTAGATGCTGGAGAAACTGGAACAGAATTAGATTCAGGAATTAGAGGCAGTTGACGCTCGTATCCTAAGTGCATAGCCTGTAAACAGCTATTGATACTCGCAACAGATTGATTATAAGCCTGAATTTTTTGCTCAACTTCACTCAGCAATTTTTGATTGCGACTAATTTTTTCCTGCGCTTCTTGCTCCAGGGTTTGCTCTAAATACGCACGCGCCTGATTGTATTGCTGCAAAATTTCATCTGCTTGTTGTGCTGTCAAGGGTAAAAGTTGAGTTTTGATAGTTTGATTGATGGTTTGGCGGAAATTACGCCGGATGGTTTCAGAAACTTTTGGCTCAAAATCTAACTTCAGCAGTTGCTTGATTGCAGGTTCTGCTTCCACCATGCTTTCACAGTCGTAACCTTGGGATGTTTGCTGCAAAGTTTGACGGAATTGATATATAGAAAATGTGCCTTCATCATAAAAACGTGGGCTTTCGCGCACAAATCGATCGCACTCCGTCCGCGCCGCATTTACTAAAGCTTGAGTAACCAGTTTCTCTAACTGCTGTAGCTGTTGCTCAATCCCGCCATCATTACCTAGCAACCGATACAGTTGGCGATAGTATTCTGACTTACGAATTCGTTCAATTAAACGTTGGAATAGTCTGGCAATCACTTGTTGAGTAGACTCCACCAAAATATCCTCTAGCTGATTAGCCAAGTAATAAAGTGCTTCCACCAAAACAGCAATTAAAGGAGCTGTGGCATTGCGATGATGGGAGCGCGTGGCACGACTGTAAGCATCTTCAACAGAAAACGTATCCAGCAATTCATCCAGACGGCGAATCATTCGTGCTTGTAACTGACGAAAATCTGCCTCAAAAGCATTGCAGCCATTTGTCACCAGTTGGTTAACTTCTTTTGTCATGTCCTGGTGAAAATCCTGCCCAACTTGCTGTAATTGCTGGTTGAGGCGTTCCAGTTCCCGCGCTTTCATGGACTCAATTTCGCGAGGTTGACTGTATAACTCTCGCTCCACAGCCATCAAATGGTTACGCAGAGTAATGCACAATGGTTGCAAGTCATCAGCCAGATTGGCAAATAGCTCAGGCCGTTTTTCTTCAGTAAGATAGCGGGTAATGGCAGTGCGAAATTCCTCAATGCCACTATCTTCAATTAGCTGGTTAATCAGGGGTGTGCCCCACTCGCTGAGAATCCGCACATAGTTCTCATTGGGTGTCTCAAAGCTATTGACAGAAATCCGAAACTGACTGCGAAGTAACTTACCTGAGCCACAGTAACGGTTAAACTCATTGACAAATTGCGGCGTTTCCTCTATGCTGCCCTTGACGCTCTCAGCAAAAATGGAATCTAACCCAAAGCGATCGCGCCCAGTGGTAGACTTAATCTGACTACCATAAAATCCCAATAATCCGCTAGTTTTATATACTTTTGGGGTATCTCGAAACTGAGAGTTAATCAAATTATCTAGTCGTTGCCTCAATTGGGTATTGTACCAGGTTTCATCAATGCGGTTGAAAATGTAGAATACGCGATCGCGTATTCCCAGATTACTCCGCATTTTTTCCAGCAATTCCGTTTCTTCCGTTGTCATGTCGCCAGCAGAAGCAGGTTTTAGCACACAGATAACTGCTGATGTCTCAGGATCTTCAATTTTACGATAAGTAAGTTCGGCATCCTTCTTCACGGGCGCATCAATTCCCGGCATATCAATCAGTATGTTGCCATCCTGTAACAGGGGATGATGACAATAATATTCAAGGCGTTTGAGAACAGCACTATTGTTGCCGCGTCGGGCATAACTAGCAGCTTGCTGGAGATTAGAAAAGTTAAACTGCTCCATCGAGTAGGTAGCAGAGTTAATTTTATCAATGCGATCGCGATTTGCCACCAACCCCTCCAACAACAATATCAGCGCCTTTGCCTGTTTCGCCAATTCTGACTTACTCTCTCCGCCTTCCTTCTGGATGATTGTTTCGGCTCCCTCACGCAGTACTTCAATCATTCCCGGTTGATTAATATTGCCTGCCCCCGTGAATCCTAAGCGTTTCCACAGGGCAATTACTTGCTCCTGAATTTCAGCTTCACTCAAGAAAGTAAGGACAACTCGTTCTTTATCTGGTTCAGCATGAGCAATATAACATTCAGTACCAGTAGCGTGTCCTTCTGCACTGTAAAGTAGTTCCCGTTCTAACAGGGCATTGATTAACATGGACTTACCAGCACTGAAGGCACCAGCAAAGACAATTTCAAAAGTCGGTGAAATTGCTTTTCTCAGGGATGCTCGGACAGGTGTAACGTCTTGGGCGCGTAAAGACGGCTCTTGATGTAACAGATTTAACAAACCATCAACTTGTTCTTGTAGGTTGATGCACTGGGGTAACATTTGAGTCATAATGGTATGCTTGAGCAGGCACTTTTCTAAGTATTCCCATTATATAGCAAGTCTAAATCATTTATAAAAATACCCTCACCCCCAACCCCTCTCCTAC
>CASBRB010000448.1 GCA_949127975.1 Oscillatoriales cyanobacterium PMM_0019
CACAAGGGTAGGTTTTTTACAAATGGGTAGTAACGAGACAAGGATGACAAGGAAGACAAGTAGACAAGGAGGTGAAAAGCCTATTCTCTCGTTGACAAATCTTCCCCATCTACCCCCTCAAAGAAGTCTTCCTTGTCTTAGAAAGACCCAAATATTAAAAACGTACCCTTGTGAGGAGGTGGGGAAGCGTCGGGGTTGCAGTAACTATTTAACTGAGGATAAACTGTGTTGCTATCAAAAGGCTTTGAAGTCGAGATGTACACTGGCACTCCCCTTGGGGATAGTGTCGGGCTGGCAGACAAGATTGTGGCGGACTTGGACGGATTTGTAACAGAGCCAGATAGCCGCAATGTAGAATATACTACTGCACCCTTTTTCTCCTACGATCGTTTATTATGTGCCTTGGTAAGTCCTCGGGTTAAGCTACGAGCTTACTTGGAGCGGTTGGGGAATTACACAATAATTCCAGGGAGTACATTGTCTTTGGGTGGGAGCGATCGATTCTACCGTTCCGACCCCAAAAATCCTTACCACGCTTACATCCAAGAAACTTACGGCACCAAAGTTGTCACCGCCAGCATTCATATCAATATTGGCATCAGTGACCCGGAACTATTGATGCGTGCCTGTCGTCTAGTTCGTGTAGAAGCACCCCTCTACCTGGCATTAAGTGCCTCTTCCCCATTTCTAGATGGTCACACTACTGGCTATCACTCCACTCGCTGGGGACTCTTTCCCAAAACTCCAGCCCATGTCCCCCTGTTTGAAAGTCACACTCACTTTATCCGCTGGACGGAAGCACAACTAGCCGCAGGGACTATGAAAAATGTACGCCATCTGTGGTCGTCGGTTAGACCTAATGGTAATCGACGTCCTTACGACCTTAACCGCTTGGAGATGAGAATCTGCGATTTGATTGTCGATCCTCTAGGGCTACTGGCGGTAACAGCGTTGTTAGAGGCGAGACTGTGGCAACTGATGGCCGATCCCAGCTTAGACCCTCTAGAAAAGAGTACCTTACCAGCAAGCACACGAGCAGAAGACTTGGTGGCTTTAGCAGACGCTAACGAAAAAGCTGCTGCCCGTCAAAGTCTGGATGCTGAATTGCGACACTGGCAGGATGGTAAACCGATTTTAGCACGAGACTGGGTGGCTCAACTCTATGACGAAGTGAGACCTCTAGCTAAACAGCGAGGCTTCAGTTGCTTCCTGTCACCTGTGCAAAAAATTCTCTCTGAAGGTAACACAGCGCAACAGTGGTTAAAAAAAATTAATCAAAATTTAGATACTCGCACTATCATCGTTCAAGCCATTCAAGCAATGGCTGAACAAGAACGCGAACTGGAAGACAAGTTGTGCCAGCAGTTGGTCGCCTAAAATTAAGGCGGTGGAGTCATCAAAATTTCTAATCAATGGGGAGCGCTGCGGACGTATTTAAAAAACCTATATGTCCTCTGCCTCTAGATAGATTTATTATCGAAAAGGATTAGTCTCGCTTGGGAGCAGGTTTAGTTGAAGTTTAATGGTTAGGGTGGTCTTAGTTAATCCGCAGATTCCGCCGAATACGGGCAATATAGCCCGTACTTGCGCCGCTACCAAGACAGAATTGCATTTAGTGGGGCCATTGGGTTTTGAAATTAGCGATCGCTACCTGAAACGAGCCGGGTTAGACTACTGGCCTTACGTCAACTTGCACTACCACAGCACTGTGGAAGACTTTCAAGCATATCACCAAAAGTGCGGAGGACGCTGGATAGGCTTCAGCGTAACTGGCAGCTTGAGTTATGTGCAGTTACAGTTTCAGCCCGAGGACTGGCTGTTATTTGGCAGCGAAACTACAGGGTTGCCAGGGGCGGTTGTCAACGACTGCGATGCCACTGTATATATACCCATGAGCCAACCAGGAGTCCGCAGCTTGAATCTTTCCGTAAGTGTTGCAGTGGGGCTGTTTGAAGCGAGGCGTCAGCTAGGCCATCTAGTGTAGGGAGTAAGTAGCACATCAGTCCTATTTATATTTTCCATAATAGTTCTTAATACTGTATTGACATAGGCCTTACCCACAGGAACCGAAAAACCCGGATTTGAGATTGCTCTGTTGTCGTTGCAATGACGTAAATACGTTACTTGTGGGTAAGTTCTGATACATATATATATGGTGAAATTTTTGAGACTATGCTCGGATCGCCAGTGCAGCACCACTAAAAGCTCTGATCCCTCTCAATGGGCTCGTGAGCTGAAGCTTCAAGACATCTTTCAGAATTTCAGCTATCTAGATTACAAAAATTGGGTTTGTAACATAAGAAATTCCTATAGCATAAGGGTTGAACTACGGGGTTTGATTGATAGAATTTATTCATGCTAATTTTTCTTTCATGACAGTAGCGAAACGACCTGTAAGCCAATAAAATCAATGCTTTTAGCGACATGAGGTGTTTTCGCTACCTAAGTAAGCACACTGTTACAGTCGATCGCCTGTGGGATTATACGGTTGTTTCTTTACCCAAAATCAGCTTAAAGTCAGTGGTTGTAATCAATTTACTGCTGGTTCGACATATCTTGGGGTGTTTGAAACCGCAGAAGATGCCTTTTGACACCGAAATGGAGGCAAATAGTCAAGATTCTCTTAGGCTAGGTGGAAGTGAGGAAGCCACTAACGAAATTTGTTCCCCTTCAGGTAAACTTGTCTAAATCAACAAAGCAAGGTAAAGTTGCCTAAGCTTACCGAATTAAAAGTGATCTCGGACACTGGCTTTCGTTGATTTTACTCATAGACTGGTAAACCCCTGATAGTTAAGCACTCTCATTAAGTAGGAGGTCGTTTTTGAAACGCGCATTTACGCATAAGGTTGAATCAGTTCCTAGCTGTGGAGCCGACAAAGATGCGTTGGCGAAGCTATCCGAAGGAAAGCTTCCTGGAGAAGTGGTAAACACCTTGAAACCACCTGCTCCAGAGGGTAACCGTCGGGTTCGCACCTCTGCAGCCATGATTGGATTGGCAATATCAATGGGTGCTGTCCCTCTTTTGCTACCTGGACAAGGTGATGAAGCAATAGCAGCTGAGCCGACAGGCGCTGAGCCAATTGTCAGCACACCCACAGCATCGGAAGCGGCTGTTGTCTCCCCCTCAGTCAAGGTAGAACAGCAAAACGCCCCATCTAAACAACCAATTGCAGAGCCACAAGCAACAACAGCATCGCTACAGCTTCCCATTGCGCCAGACAATAAGGTGCCGTTTGGGCAAAAACTTGGACAGGAGTCAACAACTTATAAGCTAGATGCGGCTCCAATGGCGACTGCCAACGGGTTCAAGTCAAGCTTAGTGGGTACTGAGACACAGGTACTGAGAATTTCTACAGCGACTCGCTTCGCGGCGGAAATCAAACCAGCCAATACTGCCGTTCAGCAGTCTGATAAAGTTCAGTCAACCCAGTTACAGCAGTCTGTGCTTCCCTCGGTTGTTGCCTCCTACGTTGCTCAACCAGCTACATCCTCTACCATCCCTGCTCTGCAAGGAGAACAAACAGGACTTAGGGAAAATAAGGGAGAATTGTTACCTACAGTAACATTATCCGGGCACCTGCCAGTAGGGCAATCTGTGGTTAGCCCTACCCAGCTCAATGACATTTTAAAAGCAAGCCAAGACGAAGCGCTTAAACGCTTAAAGCAGCAGCCGAACCGCGTGCAGAACAGTCTGGTGGAGTGGAAGTCCGAGGAGTATAGCAATACATCGGCATCAACTAAGCTAGAGACGGGTGAATTTAACCCACCCTTACTGCTATTAGCTTTTACAAATCTGGATTTTGAAGCCAAACAGCCGGTGGTGGCTTTACCAGAACCAGTGGCTATGCCGAATCCGGTAATTACCTCCACCCAATCCCAAGAAAAACCAATGACAGTCGCCAGCCCAGTGGTAATGCGGTTGCCACAAACAATGGCAACGATACCTGTGGCAGCACAACAAGAAACAACGATGACAAATCTAGTCATCGATCCTGTTAAAACATCTGCGACTTCAGCAACGCTAGCAGTGCCGAAGCCAGTTGTGGTTGAACCCCAAGCCACGGCAGTACCGGAAAGGCTGTATCAGGTTAAGCCTGGCGATACTATAGAAGCTCTAGCCCAAACTTACGGCGTTTCTCCCACAGAAATACTTCGCAGGAATCATCTAGAGAATCCAAACCTGATTCAAGTAAATCAAGCACTCAGAATCCCGCCAACCAATACAACTACCATTATTTCTCATTTCAATCCCACATCTAGTGATACTGGGATCTCGACATCGCAGTATCCCGTTACTGTACCCAGTCAAGCTGTTTCTAAGGTGTCAACAAGCGTCATACCTGCAGTATTGAAGCAACCGCTGTATGATACCCAATCGGCTACTGCCACTCCTGCCGTTGCTACTACCCTGGTAGCCACAGAAATGCCCAAAACGATGCTTTTGGTAGCGAGTGAGCCAAGTCAACCTGCTTCCGACACACCCGACTCACAAAATAACTCTTCCACAGAGAAACAGCGAGAAGCAGTCAAGGTAGGCCAGCAGAGCCAAGAAACTCAAGCTCATCCTACACCAGAAGAAACTAAGCCTACTGCCGCCAGCCCGATAGTGCCGCCATCAAACAACACTAAGGCACCAGATCCCAATAGCACTATTAATCAAGCTTCAGCACCTGCCAACTCTGATGCGATCCTAATTCCAGTAATATCGCCATCAACCAACACCAAGGCACCAGCTAAAACCCGCAGCGCTAATCAAGCCTCAGCACCTGCGCCGTCTAATGCCACCAAAATTCCGGTATTGCTGCCATTAAACTCTGCTAAGACACCAGCTCAGAATAACGCACCTGCGGCATCTAATGCTTCTAAAATCCCGGTATGGCCGCCATTAAACTCTGCTAAGACACCAGCTCAGAATAACAGAACTAATCAAGCTTCAGCACCTGCGGCGTCTAATGCTCCCAAAATCCCAGTATGGCCGCCATTTAACAACGTTAAAACACCAGATCGGAATCAGCCTGCTAGGGGGGATAATCTAGCTGATGCTCCTACAAAAATTGGTGTGATTCCGATTCCTGTGCCGAAGCCATTACTCCACACCAAGCCACAGGAGCAGAATCAGCCTGCCGTGGGGGGTAGTCAATCTTCTTCAACGGTGTCATCGACGCATGGTGCGATCGCCAACCCGGTACCAACGCCATTGAATATGCCCAAACCACAGGTGGAGAATGTACCTACTGGCGGAGATGCTCAACCTGATTCAGCATTGCCTGCTAACTTTGAACCAATTCCCATCCAGGTGCCTCCACCAAAGGTAGCAACCGCACCAACCGAACCGGGTTACTATAACCCCAATATGCAGACGCCTACCGGAGAAACGGTAACTCCACAGTTACCAGGCTCTCAAGGGCCTAATACTTACCCTCAGCTAGAAATTCAGGGCTATATGTGGCCAGCTAAAGGCGTGGTTACCTCTGGCTTTGGGATGCGCTGGGGACGGATGCACAAGGGTATTGACATTGCAGCGCCCATCGGCACACCCATTTTCGCGTCAGCACCTGGTGTAGTTGTTTACGCGGGTTGGAATTCCGGTGGCTATGGCAATTTGGTGGATATTCAGCATCCTGATGGCAGTCTCACTCGCTATGCCCACAACAGCCGAGTTTTAGTGCAAGTCGGTCAAGGGGTTCAGCAGGGTCAAGAAATTTCTGAAATGGGCAGCACCGGACACAGTACCGGTCCCCACTGTCACTTTGAGGTGCATCCACCTGGAAAAGGAGCCGTCAACCCGATCGCTTACCTGCCGCAGCACTAAAATTATTAGCGATCGACCAGTGAGTGGTAGAAATATTCAAGGGAGAGTCACCTGACACTCCTTTTTTTTGTGCTATGATTGGAAAGGATGAAAAAAATTGGCTCAGTAGCTCAGTGGTTGGAGCAGGGGACTCATAAGCCCAAGGTCGCAGGTTCAAATCCCGCCTGAGCCATCGAAGAAATAACGAAGATGAGTATGTTAGACGATGAATCCACAAACAACGGTCTGAGTACCACCCGGATTGAGGCATTTAGTGATGGTGTGTTTGCAATTGTGATCACCCTGTTGATCCTAGAAATTAAGGTACCCGAAATTCCGGCTCTTTCGTACATAGTATGCTAATTTATTAGTCTCAACTGTCCAATCCCTAGCGCAAGCGAGGATTACCGCCCCAAGGCGGCATTGCAGACTGCTTAATAGACAAGTAGTTTCACA
>CASBRB010000449.1 GCA_949127975.1 Oscillatoriales cyanobacterium PMM_0019
GAGATGCTGTGGGTTAGTGTCATCTAACGGGTAGAGTAGTGCTGTCCGCAATGCTTGAATTACAGCAGAAGTGACAACGTACATCGATCGTTGGAAGCTGACTCCTAGTTGGATCAGCATATCATCTTCGCCCCGGCAATGCTTGTGGTAGTAATCCACAAGATATGGTGGCAGGAAGTGGATCATATCTTGCATCAGTAGTGTTGGTGGAATGCCTGCCGTACCTACTGGGAACACGTCAGCATAAAGAATCCCGTAGTGGAAATCCTTCTGGTCATCAGGAACTTGTTTCGCTTGTGCATTATAGGATTTCGTACCTCGGAACGGAGCTGTGCGATAAAAAACGGCTTCCACATAAGGTAGCGCCGCTTCGTACAGCCACATAAAACCCTTCGATTTTGGGATGATTTCGTAGACTTTGCCTCGGATATGAAGGTGATGGTAAATAGGACGACCCGCTATTGCAAAGATACCATTGACCAGAAAGTTCATTGCTTCTGGAACGGTTTTGATATCCCCTTCGTCATAGCGATCGCTCATTTCAAAGAAAACTGGAGCCATTACCTCCCAGAACAAGCCTAAATTACTATAGTAAGATAGTTGTCGCACCTGTTCAATAAACATCTCTGGGAACAGTGTGTAGAGTCCGAGCATGGCTGGATTCCATTTGAAGTAAGCCTTAATTGCCTTATCTGCCGCTGCAATATATTCAGGAGTGTCCAGATATGGGTCAAATTTTCCGCCCATACCTCGGTGCCACAGCATCGCTTGCATGCAGGATTCCGCAAACTCCATATTGACTCGATCGTGCCACAAGTGATGTAGCAATTTGGGCATTTTGAAGGTTTCACCCTTCTCCATAAACTCTAAAAGTTCAGGATGGGCAGTCGCTTGCCCACGCCAGATCCGCAAATCGGCATCTTCTCCTGCGTAATGGTTATGCAGGTCTAAATACTCTTTAGGCAAAAAATATTTAAAGAAGGGAAACGGGTTTAAAAAGACTTGCTCTGCGATGTAGAGAAGGTCGCGCCAGTAGAAATCCATCGGCACAGCATATGCTTTATAAAGACCGATGATTTGCATCAAATTTTCTGGAGTATCTGGCAGCATTGCCCCACCTGCTTCCAGGCGATGAATGATTTCAGCAAATTCATGTTTTGAAGGGGGTAACTTAGTTGCAGGATTAATTAGAGCTTGTACCATTTGAGTTTCCTCTGGGTAATCATGGAGACAGGAGACAGGAGTCAGGAGTCAGGAGTCAGGAGTCAGGAGTTCCGGTGGCTCTGCCCTTGTCCTTAACCACATTTTTGAGCAAGTACGCATGTGAGTGAGCCCTACCAACTCTAAAAAGCCCTCACCCCCAGCCCCTCTCCCAAATTGGGAGAGGGGAGTAAGAGTCGGATTTTTTTCTCTTTCTCCCCTTCTCCCTTGATGGGAGAAGGGGTTGGGGGATGAGGGTGAAAAACTGTTGGCTATTGACTTGCACAGTGGCAACTATTGCCGCAACCGTAGTTTCACTCCAACGCACCAGCCAAGTGGGTTGTATTCCTAAAAAGAAGATGACGGCAGCCAAGACTAAAGCTGGAACTTGCTCTGACCACTTAACTCTGGTATAATACGCTTTGCTGTTGTCTAGTTTGCCAAAACAAGTGCGATTGAGCAAAATGATGAAGTAAACTGCCGTTAAGCCAGTACAAACTACACAAACAAGTGTCGGCAATGGAAAAACAGAGTAAGAGCCTTGAAGCACTAAAATTTCAGCGACAAAACCTGCCATACCGGGTATCCCAGCACTAGCCATTCCCCCTAAAACTAGGAGGGCACTTGTCAGCGGCAAACCTCGAATGGGACTCATTAAACCATTAAGAACATCCAATTCACGGGTGCCAACTTTGGTTTCAATGACGCCCACCAG
Organism: Oscillatoriales cyanobacterium PMM_0019; assembly: GCA_949127975.1. Classification (GTDB taxonomy): domain Bacteria; phylum Cyanobacteriota; class Cyanobacteriia; order Cyanobacteriales; family CASBRB01; genus CASBRB01. Next base: position 1,916 of record CASBRB010000449.1, read on the forward strand.
ATGAAAGAGGATTGCCAGGATCAGCCCGTGAGCAACCATTTGGGCGACTGCCCCAATCAAGCTGATCTCTGTAGCGGCGGCAGCCCCCAACAACACATAGCCCATGTGTCCTATGGAGCTATAGGCAACCATCCGTTTGATATCTTTTTGCGCGATCGCTGCCAGTGCCCCATAAACAGCACTAATTGCTCCTAAGATTGCCAAGCCCGGAGCCACAAGCGCCCAGGTTTCGGGAAACAGCCCTAACCCGAATCGTATCAAGCCATAAGTTCCTAACTTTGCTAGTATCCCACCTAAGAGAATTGCTACTGGTGGAGAAGCCTCAACATAGGCATCGGGTAACCAAGTATGCAAAGGAACTAAGGGAATTTTGATGCCGAAACCCACCAGCAACATTGTTAGCAGAATTAGCTGTGTTATTAGAGGTAATCCGGCAGTGATTATTGACTTGTACTCAAATGTAGAGGAACCACTAAGCCAGGTTAAGCCCAAGAATGCTGCTAGGATTAGAATCCCCGAAACTGCCGTATATATGAGAAACTTCATCGCTGCATCGCCACGCTTAGAAGTTCCACCCCAGATGGCAATCAACAGATAGAAGGGAATCAGCTCTACCTCATAGAACATGAGAAACAGCAGCAAGTTTTGAGCCACAAATCCACCGATAACCCCAGCGTTTACTAGCAATATCAAAGCATAGTAAAGCCGGGGACGTGCCACAGATTCACCACTGCTATATATGGCAATCCATGTTAGTATCGCAGTTAAAGCTAGCAGGGGCAAAGATAGACCATCAACACCAAGAGAATAGCTTAAGCCAAGGGTGTCTATCCAGGGGATAAGTTCAGAAAACTGCATCCCTGCATGGTTAAGGTCAAACTGACTTAGCAGTACGACTGTCAATACTATGAGGCTACTGGCAAAAGCTAGGGCTAGGAAACGCGCCCGACTAGCAGACATCAGATCAGGCCAGAATCCTATGATAACGGCACCTAAAACAGGCACCCAAATTAATACACTGAGCATAGAGATTTATTAGCAACGCTTACAAGTATCGATTCAGGGAGCATAACTGAGGGAAAGATGAGACAAGAATGGCCACCCTAACATCATTCCCAACACACCTATCCCACACAGGATAGTTAAGGCATAAAACTGGGATTGCCCAGAATTACTGTACCTCAACCTCTGTCCGCCAACAATGAATGTATTGCCGACAAGTTTAACCAAACCATCTACTAGGTAGCGGTCAACAAATGCGATGATGCCGGAAACCAAACCAACTCCAAAAACAATAGTTAGGCGGTAAAGTTCGGGTGTGTACAAGTCATAGGCGAAAAAGTCTTGCAGGGGTTTCCAGACAAGTTGGACTGGTTTGTGTACCATCCCACCCAGATAGATAATACTGGCGGTGCTGCAACCAACGATCGTGGAACAAATTAGTACTATACCAACACCCTTATTCCCCGCAGTCCACTCTGGTAGCAGTGATAAGCTTTTTAGTACTAAGGGGAGATGGAGAGTGAAGCCCAACGACACCATCATTGGCAAAATCATCGGCCAGTGAACTTCGGGCGATCGCACTGTCATCTGTTTGGTTTGGTTACCAAAAATTAAACAGAACACTCTGCTTAAACTAAAAGCTGTCAAAGCATTAACCAACACCAAGACTCCGACTAGCCAAGATCTGCTTTCCCACAAACCATCAGCTAGTTTTAGCAATGCCCAAAAGCTACCCAGGGGTGGAAAAGCCAGCAACCCAGCCGCACCAACTAAAAACGCTAACCCTGATATAGGGCGGCGGGACCACAACCCTCCCATCTGGGTTACATCCTGAGTGATATTGTTCCAAACGATCGCACCAATGCTCATCACGAGAAGGCTGATTGCCACAGCATGAGTTAAGACTAATAACAACGCGCTATCGCTATGCCCAGTTCCTACTGCAATAAACACCAATCCCATGTAAGCGCTGACTGAATAGGATAAGGCGCGTTTTACGTCAATTTGAGCGATCGCTATCAAACTTGCACCAACCGCTGTTACAGCTCCGACAAACACTATCATGGCCATAACCACAGGTGAAAGCGCTAGAATCGGCTGCAGCTTAATTAGTACCCAAGCTCCAGTCGCCACCACTACTGAGTTCCGCAGGATGGTGCTGGGGATTGGACCTTCCATTGCCTCATCCAGCCATAGATGCAAAGGAAACTGGGCGCACTTGCCCATCGGTCCAGCTAATAAAGCTAAACCTACTAGAGCCATGAGTGTCGGGTCTACGTTAGCACTACTTGCCCACTGCGCTAGCTCAGTAAAATTCCAGGTTCCTGCGATCGGATACAGGGCGAGTACCCCCATCAGCAGCAGCAAGTCTCCTACTCGTTTGGTTAAGAAAGCATCTCTGGCACCTGTTACTACCAATGACTGACTAAACCACAGTCCCACCAGTAGATAAGTGCCTAAAGTCAGGATTTCTAGAATGACATAGCTGAAAAACAACGAGTTGCAGAGGACCAATGCACACATCCCAGCTTCAAATAGTGCCAATAAAGCATAAAAGCGTGCCCAGCCCCAGTCCATCTCCATATAACCGATCGCATAGATCTGCGCTAGCAGATTGATCCCTGTTACCAGAACTGTGGCACCGATGGTAACTGAAGAAATTTCTACGGGGAAAGAAAGCTCTAGATTGGCAACCGAGAGCCAATGAAACAGCAACTGTTGCGGAGGCTGGTTCCAACTGGCCCACAGCGCCACCAAGCCGTGAAGGAAAGCCAACAAGGTCATTAACGAGCTTAAGTAAGCAGACGGTCGCGGTCCCGTGCGACGAATAATTCCAGGAACCCAAGCGATGCTCAAGATCGCACCAATCAGGGCATAGCAGGGAACCAACCAAATAGTTTGGACTAGGAAATGAGCCATTACTTTCTATCTATCTTGCCTATTAAACTGATAGTACTTCCAAAGATACATAGTAAAAAACATTTATTTTTAATAAAAACTATAGAATTAATCTATAGTTCTTGTTCTTCTAAGGAGCATGGAAAATGAAGCACTTCACTCTTCATCAGCTACAAGTCTTTGAAGCGATCGCCCGCTCCGGGAGCTTCACCCGCGCTGCCGAAGAACTATTTCTGACCCAGCCCACAGTGTCCCAACAAATGAAGCAACTTACGAAAGTAGTTGGTTTGCCGTTGTTCGAGCAGATAGGTAAGCGTATATATATAACAGACGCTGGTAAGGAAGTCCTAATGGTATGCCGAGATATTTCCGAGCGGTTGTCCCGATTGGACATGACACTGGCAGAGCTTAAAGGTTTAAAGCAGGGAAATCTGCGGCTGGCAGTGACGACAACTGCCAAATACTTTGTCCCGCGTTTGTTAGGACCATTTCGGCAACTTTATCCAGGAATCAAGATCTCCCTCAAAGTCACGAACCGCCAGCGATTGCTGGAGCGCCTAAGTGAAAATCTTGACGACCTCTACGTTCTGGGGCAACCGCCAGCAAATCTTGATATCACCCTGCGTCCGTTTCTAGATAATCCCTTAGTTGTCGTAGCACCAAACAATCATCCTCTAGCGCAAGAGAAAAATATCCCCCTACAGCGTCTGGCCCAAGAGCCGTTTATTATGCGCGAACCTGGCTCTGGAACTAGGATGGCAGTGGAGCGTTTCTTTGCTGAGAACAGGATTTCGATCAACGTTGAAATGGAAATTGGTAGTAATGAGGCGATTAAGCAGGTAATTGTGGGCGGCTTAGGGGTATCAATCTTGTCGCGCTATGCTTTGGCTCTCGAAGGGATAAATGGTCCACTCACGATTCTGGATGTGGAGGGATTTCCGCTGCAACTGCATTGGTACATCCTTTACCCCTCCGGTAAGCAGTTGTCCGTTGTCGCTCGCACTTTTCTCGACTATCTACTCAATGATGGCAAGCGCCTTGCGGTTGAGGTAGATTTAGCACTTTCATCAAAGTCCTAGTAGTTGTAGGTTGGGTTGAGGAACGAAACCCAACATATTAGTCGAATAGGTTGAGTTAGGTGAGAAAACCCAACTCTCTGGCGATGGTAATGTTGGGTTTAGCGGATCTCTAGCCAACCTACAATAACTATAGATTTATCGTGCTACCTTTAAGCCTCACAACTCTAACGAGTTTGTGCAACTCTAACATCAACCGAAGAGGTACTAACGATAGACAGTCGTTTCCCGTCTCTTTGAAGGCGGTAGCCTGCAATGCTTTGAGAAACATCAAAGCGCTTAATCACTACTTTCGTTCGCTTAGGCGAGCTAATGCCCGGAGTCAAATCACTCACCGCAGCAATAACCTCTTTCGCACCGCCAAA
>CASBRB010000450.1 GCA_949127975.1 Oscillatoriales cyanobacterium PMM_0019
AGCAGGTTGATATATCTGCCGTAGTTCCTCCAGGGTATTCACCGTTTTCAGTCCAGTCTGAATCGCCCTTAATTTTTCCACATTTATCTCGGAAATTTCTGGTAATAAGGCTAGTCCACCACTGCCAAATTTCAGATCTAAACCTAGTTCAATGCTTTCCAGTAGTACCTGTTTTAGAAGCTGTTGGCTCTGCTCAATACCCTCCTGAAGCCCTTCCTGACGACCCTCCTGACGACCCTCCTGACGACCTTCCTGACGACCCTCCTGACGACCTTCCTGACGACCAATTCTTTGAACGCTCGTGATGTATGGCATACGTCTTGACTCCTCTAGTTTTTGTATCTCTTGCCAAAACTCCCGCTCTAAATCATCTGGGAGACTCATTACCCAATCGATAAACCCGAACAAGTTAATCACATCGCGCCTTGAATAGCCCTGCTCGTACAGCCGTCTAATTAGAGTCAGTTTCGACTCTTTACGCTCAGAGCGGTTATCCTGTGTATCTTGGGCTTTCAAATGAGCCATGACGACAATAGCAAAGGGGTTAAGGCTGGCTTCTAATGCTGACCAGTCTTGTTTATAGTCTAGCAACTTCACTACTGAAAAGCCGAAATCAATTCTCGTCCCCCATTTTTGATACCCAAATTGATTGGGTTTCCAGTTTTTTCGCTCATCTGCTAGAACTGCTATACTTACCACTGTACGCCTGTATCTGTCATAGATGCGGTAGTGATAAACAAACATCCTCTCGGCAAATCCAGTTTCGTCTTGGCTCTGGACTTCTATGTGAATTAGTATCCAGGTTTCTTCACCATTTAACAGCCAAATTTTCACCAGCTTATCGGCAAACCGTTTCCCCAGTTCGGCATCTCGCACTACTTGATTCAGTTCTTTATCCAAAAATTCAGCGGGGCGCGTCCAGTCAATTTGTGCATATGCTTCTGGGATAAAGAAGCGGATAAAGTCTTCAAAATAACTCTCGATAATATCTTTCCAAGGACTGTCAAATTCCGTGTCAGGGTTGCTCATAGTCTGATATAAATAATTTCCAGAAAAGCCCTAATAGCTACAACACTATAGCAGATTGGGCATGTATAGGGTCAATGATCGGCTCTTGATTGCTCCTATATCCAGTGTGGGTAAGTCCTGTTAACAATAAAGTTTGGGGCGATCGCTTACTAGCTGGAGTTTAAACTATCGATCGCTTTGAGTTTTAGGTTGGGTTGAGGAACGAAACCCAACATTGTAGAGGCAGGATTTTAAAAGTCTGAATCTTAATATAGATTTGTGGTTCGTCGGCACGGCTCGTCCCCAATCCAGGGCTAAAGCCCTTACTACAAACCTTTTATATAGTTGTGGTTCGTCGGCACGGCTCGTCCCCAATCCAGGGCTAAAGCCCTTACTACAAACCTTGCCAAAACTCCCGCTCTAAATCAGTTCGCTTAATATATAATCTTAGAGCGGGAAGGGAGTAATAACTGGTTGCCGTTAGTAGTGATTCGCCGCTTATGTTTATGGCTGCTAGTCAGGGTTCCTCCTGTCAAAAAGTGCGCTTTGCAGTTGATGACTGGTCTAAGAGAACATCCTCCTCAGCTAGCTTCTCATTAAACAATATTTCGGGCTGGAAAGGTTGCGCCTGTGTTTGATTGACATTCGGTATCACTGTAGACAATTTATTCGCTGCTTGGATAAGATCAGACGGCAACATGATGATCGTTGTGGTGTTATTTTCTACCCCAATCTCTGTCAACATTTGCAGACGCCGCAATTCTAACGCTATTGGATTACCTGTCATATATTGCGCGGCTTGTGTTAACTTAATCGAGGCTTCCTGTTCGGCGGCAGCTTTAATCAGACGAGCGCGTTTTTCCCGAATAGCTTCTGCTTCCTTTGCCATCGCCCGTTGCATATTGGGTGGAATTTCCACATCTTTCATTTCCACCCGTTCAATTACAACGCCCCAAGGTTCGGTCATCTCATCGACAATTTCTTGAACTTTGGTGTTAATCTTGTCCCGATTTTGCAGCACGTCATCCAGGATATTTTGCCCGACGACATTCCGTAAAGTGGTTAAAGCAGCTTGGTAAACTGCCAAGTTGTAATTTTCTACTTTGTTGATAGCTTTAGAAGGATCGATAATCCGGTAGTAAAGAACCGCGTTGACTTTAATCGTCACGCTGTCAGCCGTAACCGTTTCTTGCGGTTCAATATTTATGGTTTTGGTACGGATATCGAGTTGGGCTTTTTGGTCTATTAAAGGTATAATCCAATACATACCTGGTCCCTTTACACCACTGACTCTGCCTAGTCGGAAGATCACTCCCCGTTCGTATTCCCGGTCTAACTTCGTTCCGGCAAGGATCAGATAGAGGAAAAAGACTAAAGAAGCACCTATAATTGTTCCTGGCATTGGTTTGGTTGGGTTATTGCTGTATGTCTATATTATATGCGATCGTTAATGCTAGGAACTCCAGAAAGCGAATCATCAGCTTCCTGCTATTATTTCAGGATCGCTATGAACAATATGCCATCTGGGCATGATGACAGCTTACCTAGTCAGGCAATGTTTCGATTTTAGCCGATCGCCGACTGAAACCGCTCTTAATCGATACAATAGAGCAAATGCCGTGAGAAATTTCAGGTTTTGCCGATTAGTCAGAGGTGGGGCAAATGGTGAGTGTGAACGAGGCAGCAAATTTAATGGTGTCGCCTGAAAAGCAAGTAGAGGAAATCTTCCAGATGACGGTAACTGGGGAAATCGTCTCGGCTGAGTCGGAGCCGGGTGCTATCTATCTGGTGAGCCCAGATGGCACTTCCTTGCGCGTTAACCCCAATCCTAGCCAAGTTGTGCCTACAGGTATGCTGCGCTGGAAAGTTATGCCATCTACTGATTCTACAGGGGAAATAACAGGAGTGCGTCTCCTGAGTTATCAATCCGCGTCTGATGAACCAGATAGCTGCTGGCTTACAGGCAGAGTAATCCAGTTAGGCAAACGCAACTCTGTAGTTTTGTTCAAAGTAGCACTCTCCGGACAAAAAGACCTGAAAATAACCCTCATGCAGCGGCTGCCGGAGATGAAAGCCAGTCAACTGTGGCGAGTATACGCTATCCGTCAGGGAAATTTCCTCTACATTCAAGACGCCGACTCAGTAGAAGCTCTCCCTCCCCCACCAGTTAATTCTACCCTCACCCCTGAGCCGGAAACAATCAAGCGCATTGTCCAAGTTAGTAATGACGACGGTAGCCGTGTCTACAAACAAAGCCAAGAAACCTTGTACGCCACAACAGCTCGGTTGCTAGCTATCGCCCAACAAGCCTTAGCTGAGACTACTATGCATACTGGATGGATTTTGTCAGGACCTGTGAAGCGTAAGCAAGGTTGGGAGTGGGAAGCTATTTTAGCGAAATCTGCGGAAAAACTGCCACTTTTAGCTAGAGTTCACGTTAACCTGGACACTGAAACAGCTCAAGTTTACCAGTTTGATACTGCGAACTTGGAAGCTGACAATGGGGATGAACTTGATAGCATCAGCAAAACAGATGGCTTAAGAGTTACACCATTGGGCGCGGCTAGAAGCATCGGCGCTTCTTGCTTCCGTGTAGAAATTGGTCCTTATGAAATTGTACTCGACGCTGGGACGCGACCTAAAGGCAGTAACCCTTTACCAGCGTTTGAGCATCTACACAACCCTAATTTAATTCTCATCACCCACGCCCACCAAGATCATATCGGGGCGCTGCCCGTATTTCATAAACGCTTCCCCCTCACCCCGATGATTTGTACATCCGGCACTAGGGAAATTGCCCACGTCATGCTGACTGACTGCTTAAAAGTACAGCAGTCTAACGAAGATTTTGAACAACTGTTTGATGAGAATGACTTGGAGCAAACATTATTCCGCCTGGAAACTCAACCTGTAGGTAAAGACTTTGAGCCATTGCCAGGTTTGAAAGTGCGGTTTATCCATGCGGGGCATATTGTTGGTGCTGCCTGTATCTACATCCAGTATGGCAATCGCAGTTTGTTCTATACCGGAGACTACAACACCACCTCGTCGCGCACCACCGATGGGTTAAGACTGGCAGATTTGCCCCAAGCGGATATTCTAATTACCGAGTCTACTTATGGGGCAGATACTCACCCCTCTCGCAAAGCCCAAGAAACAGAGTTACTCAAAGCCGTAGCAGAAGTTATCCAAACTGGCGGTAATGTTTTGATTCCCGCCTTTGCCCTGGGAAGAGCACAAGAAATTTTGCTGGCAATTAAGACTTCGGAACTGTTTCACAAACTGAAAATTCCTGTCTATGTTGATGGTTTAGTCAGGGCAATTACAGATGTGTTTCGGGATCACCTGGAATTTTTACCTTTAGGTGTGCAAAACTTCGCCAAGACTCAAGAACCGTTTTTTTCGCCCACAGGCAACCCGCCGATTATCCCGATTAGTCACCCGCGAGAACGTCCGTTAGCGATCGCCAAGCCTAGTGTAGTTATTGCCAGTTCTGGTATGCTGAGTGGGGGAGCTAGTGTTTATTATGGTCAAGCATTACTAGAGCGGGATAATGCAGCGATATTTATTTCCGGCTATACCGACGAAGAATCTCCAGGTCGTTTCCTTCAGGGATTGAAAAAGGGAGATACTGTTGTAATTGAAGGCAAGGAATTAACTGTCGCCGCCACTGTCAAACGCTTTAACCTCTCAGCTCATGCAGATAAAATTGGACTTACCCAAGTAATTCATCACGTCAATCCCAAGCATCTAATTCTAATTCATGGCTCAATGGATGCCTTGCACGAACTTGCCCGGACTGGCGATCTCCAAGATAAGTACATTATACACATCCCAGCGGTGGGTGAAGCGATCGACTACGATAGTGTGCCAGAACGTATCAGTAGTCGCCAGTTGGCAAAACTTGAGAAGCCCCAGGAATTTGAGGTTAGCATTGAAGCGGAAGTACAAGGGGCATGGCTGCGCATCCCAGAGGCAATATTAGAAGATCCTCGCTGGCAAAATTTTGGTGGTACAGGTATTTTAAAGGCTAAGTGGACTGGCTTGGGGCTATATTTAACCCCAATATCCGAACGGACGATAGTAATAGAATCCGCTAGAGCTAGCGGTGAAGATTGCTGTGCTGTGTGCCAGTTTTTTGATAAGAAAGCTTGTCAGTGCCCTGAAAGTCCTTTATTCTCCCGCTCTGTCGATCCTCGCGCCAGTTGTTTTGAGTTTCAGCGTCATAGCGATTTCTCTCCAGAGGTGATTTTAGAGCCAGAAGATGAGGATTTAGATGAAATTATCGATGATGAAGATTTCGACTTTTGAATATGGAAACTATAACACTCAAACTCCAAGGCATGAGTTGTGCCTCCTGTGCTTCCAACATTGAGCGGGCGATTAAATCTGCTCCTGGCGTGACTGATTGTGGCGTTAACTTTGCTACCGAACAAGCAACAGTTACATACAATCCCCAGCAAACCAATCTGGAGAAAATTCAGCAGGCTGTAACTGATGCGGGTTACTCTGCCTACTCGCTCCAAGAACAGGAAATGGTAACAGGAGAAAACGATGCTGAAAAAGCAGGACGTTTAGCAGAACAACGCGAACTGAATATTAAGCTTTTGGTAGGAGGAGTAATTGGTGTACTCCTAGTGCTAGGGACTCTGCCAGCTATGGCAGGAGTAAATATACCATTATTTCTGTCATGGTTGGGGAATCCTTGGGTGCAGCTAGGATTGGCTACTCCTGTCCAGTTTTGGTGCGGTAAGTCTTTTTATCAAAATGGCTGGAAATCTCTAAAACGTCACACTGCTACGATGGATACCCTGATTGCTTTGGGAACCAGTGCAGCTTACTTTTATTCTGTCTTCACTACTATTTTACCTGGCTTTTTTAAAGCTCAACACCTGGAAGCTCACACTTACTATGAAACTTCAGCTATAGTCATCACCTTAATTTTGCTGGGGCGTCTATTGGAAAATCGCGCTAAGGGACAAACTTCAGAAGCAATTCGTCAACTTATTGGTTTGCAAGCCAGAGATGCCAGAGTGATACGTGACGGGCAGGAAGTTGATGTTCCTATTCAAGAAGTTCAGATTGACGATGTGATTTTGGTGCGCCCTGGTGAAAAAATTCCTGTGGATGGGGAAGTAATTACAGGCGCTTCTACAGTCGATGAAGCGATGGTGACTGGTGAGAGTTTGTCGGTTAAAAAGCAGCCGGGAGATGAGGTAATTGGAGCTACAATTAATAAAACAGGTAGTTTTACATTCCGGGCAACCAGAGTAGGAAAAGATACCACATTGGCGCAAATTGTTCAACTGGTGCAACAAGCCCAAGGTTCTAAAGCACCTATCCAGCGATTGGCAGATAAGGTGGCAGGATGGTTTGTACCAGCGGTAATTGCTATTGCGATCGCTACCTTTGTGATATGGTTCGATATTATGGGCAATCCCACAATCGCAACAATTAATATGGTGGGAGTGCTGGTAATTGCTTGTCCCTGTGCTTTGGGTTTAGCCACGCCTACTTCTGTGATGGTAGGAACAGGCAAAGGGGCAGAAAACGGCATTTTAATTAAGGGGGCTGAAAGTTTAGAACTCGCCCATAAAATTCAAATTATTGTCTTAGATAAAACAGGTACCCTTACTGAGGGTAAACCTACTGTTACTGACTTTATTACCGTACAGGGAACAGCCCATAGTAATGAAATCAGACTTTTAAGGCTGGCGGCTGCTCTAGAACGTAATTCTGAACATCCCCTAGCTGAAGCGATTGTCAATTATGCCAAAAAACAGGAGGTTAATTTAGTAGAATCCCATAAATTTGAAGCCATCGCTGGTAGTGGTGTGCAAGGGTTAGTTTCCGACAGACTGGTACAAATTGGCACTCAGCGCTGGATGGAAGAATTAAACATAAATACCAGTAGACTCCATAAGCACAAAGCCGCCTGGGAAGCTGCTGGTAAAACTGCCGTTTGGATGGCTGTGGATGGAGAAATTCAAGGGCTATTTGGGATTGCTGATGCTCTCAAACCCACCTCCATTGCAGCAGTGAGAGGGCTAAGTCAGTTAGGCTTAGAGGTGGTAATGCTGACTGGGGATAATCGCCAAACTGCTTTATCGATCGCTACACTCGTTGGTATCACCCGTGTTTTTGCAGAAGTCCGCCCCGAGCAAAAAGCAGCCCTGGTGCAATCCCTCCAAGGGGAAGGTAAGATGGTAGGGATGGTAGGTGATGGCATCAACGATGCCCCAGCCCTAGCCCAGGCAGATGTAGGTATTGCCATTGGTACAGGGACAGATGTAGCGATCGCTGCTAGTGATATTACCTTAATTTCTGGAGACTTGCAAGGAATAGTCACAGCAATTCAACTTAGTCGCGCCACCATTGCTAATATTCGTCAAAATCTCTTTTTTGCCTTTATTTACAACATAGTCGGCATTCCCATTGCCGCTGGTATTTTCTTCCCGTTTTTCGGCTGGTTACTCAATCCAATTATTGCAGGAGCAGCGATGGCTTTCAGTTCAGTCTCAGTGGTTACGAACGCTCTGCGCTTGCGTAACTTTAAGCCCAAGACCGTCATATAATATAGTCGGAGTATAATCAATGTTAAGCAATAGCCAAATTTGGGGTAGCCTTGCTGGTTTGGGAATGCTGCTAGGTATGGCATCAGGATCAAAAGCAGTAACCGCAGCCCATACATCCGTACATACAAATCAATTTCGCCAAATTGAACAAAATGACGGAGTAAAAATCGGTGTTACAGTAGGTGGCATAGCATTGATTGGACTGGAGTTATGGTGGTTTATCATATACTAGCTGGTACTCGTTGAAACAAAAAACCAAAGTTGCGAACGCAGATACACGCAGATACATCCAAATTTATCTGCGTTCATCTGCGTTCATCTGCGTTCGCAAAAATCAGCCCCAAAGGTTGAGCCTGGGAACAAGTCAGACAATACAAGGACTTACGCACAAGCAAGGAAAAAATTATGAGCCTGTGTATCAATCCTAGCTGCCCTAGACCAGATAACCCGGAGAATACTCACAACCGCTTCTGCCAAAGTTGTGGCTCAGACTTGCTGCTGTTAAACCGCTACCAGGTGACGCGCCTACTGAGTGACAACACTGGCTTTAGCAAAGTTTATGAAGCTTATGAATCCGAGACGCCCAAAATTCTCAAGGTACTCAAGGCGAATCTCAACGCCTACTCCGCAGCAGGAGAACAATTTAAGCAAGAGGCGGCTGTGTTAGGGCAACTGAATCATCCTGGCATTCCCAATGTGGATGGCTACTTTACGATTCAGACGAGAAATGGGCTGCTGTTGCACTGCATGGCGATCGAACAGATCTCGGGTAATAATTTAGAGACGTGGCTACTAAACTGGCAAGAAAATCGACCTATTTCTCAAGAGGTAGCGCTCTCTTGGTTGAAACAGCTAGCTGAGACTTTGCATCTGCTTCACACTCAGCAGTATTATCACTGGAATATTAAGCCGTCTAATATTATCCTGAGTACCTCCTACCAACAAGATGCCACGACGGAGCAGCCGCACCAGGATCTGGTATTGATTGACTTTGGCACGGCTAGAGAGTTGACTTATATCTACCTCTGGCAGCTTGGTGCCGAAAACCAAATAAGGGCGGTGGTGACACCGGGTTATACTTCACCAGAACAAGCTAATGGGCAGCCTGTACCACAATCGGATTTCTTTGCTTTGGGACGCACTTTTGTATTTTTGCTCACTGGACAGCAACCCTTAAACTTTTACGATGCCCATAATGATGTATTAAACTGGCGCAGCGCTGCCCCTGGCATCTCTCCCTTACTGGCGGATTTTATTGATTGGCTCATGGCACGTTTACCAGATGAGCGTCCCCGCGATACTTTGGTGATTTTGCAGCGGTTAGAGGAAATCGATCGCTCACTCAACAATGTACCTTTGCTGTTGCTTCCTTTCTGGGTTATAGCTGAGTTGGTGTCGGAATTATGGGAGGGGTTAACTAGCTTTCGACCCTTAGCTTGGCTCGATTCTATCACTACAAGTGCATTACGGGTTGTACTAGCAATATTTTTGATCGTGCTGATTCCGGCTATCTTAGCGGCTTTGACTCCAAAAGCGATGTGTGCCATGCACATCACCTCTCCATCATGCCCTCAAGCTCCAAAACAAATAGCTGATATTGATTACTTCCCACCGGAGACAGGCACAGATAGCAAAGGTAGGACTGCTGAGTTTGAAGTAGCTGTTTTGTCGAGAGAATATGAATGGAAACTTGGCAGCTCCTATGAAATACAAAGTGCTGGTCAAATTATTAATGTGAACGATTTAATTACTAGACTGCAACAAGAAGGGATACAAAATAGGCTGGGGAATTCAACTGATATTATTTCGGTGGGAACAGCTTCTTGTGAAGGCGACCTTCAAACAGAAGAAATTAGGGCTCTTGAAAGAGCAAAGAGTATCCAAATTTTAGCAAAGACTTTATTTGGTAATACTCCTGCTATCAAAGATTATCATTTATTAAATTTGGGTAAATTTAAAAACTGTAGTAGCAACTCTAATCCTTCATTAACTTCTTACCAAAGGAGTATAATAATTGTTGGGGTTACTAAAAAAACACCAGGGGTAATTCTTGATGAAGCTCTATCCGATCGGTTATCATCTAAACCATTTGGTGATTTTAAAATTGAAGACTACTCACTGGGTACGCCAGATAAATTTAAGTTAACTTATTAAGCATATATAGGGGCAACCACAGGGGGATTGCCCCTACGAACCCGCTATATATAGAGTTGTAGAAACCCAACATAAACCCACAGGGGTGATGTTGGGTTTCGTTCCTCAACCCAACCTACAAATATAGCAACCCACTTGGGTTTGCCCCTACGAACCCGCTATATATAGAGTTGTAGGTTGGGTTGAGCGTAAGCGAAACCCAACATAAACTCACAGGGGTGATGTTGGGTTTCGTTCCTCAACCCAACCTACAAATATAGCAACCCACTTGGGTTTGCCCCTACGAACCCGCTATATATAGAG
>CASBRB010000451.1 GCA_949127975.1 Oscillatoriales cyanobacterium PMM_0019
ATTCCCCTCCTGGGAGGGGTTAGGGGTGGGTTTAACCACTCGGTTCTAGAGCATGGAACTGGCAACGCATTGTCCTCGGTAGGTCTGGAACTCTTGCCGATAACGTAGTTTTCCCCATTACTGGGCGATAGCTGGTCAACTACCTAAAGTTAGAGGCATGAAGCCCAGTCTATGAGAGAGTGGGGTGCTGACAGAGGGTCGAAGAGAGAGAACTTTTTGCGCACTGAATGTATCTTACAAATTTAATTCACTCTTTAGTGTGCCCAATAACCCATTTCAGATTACTGTGACACAGAAAACTGTCATAAATCTGAAAATGCGGGCAATTCTTAGATTACTGCCTTCAGCAGCCACCGTGCCTCTCAATGGGTTTCATAATTTTCGTAAGCCGCTACAATCCGCTCTATTAGAGGATGGCGGACCACATCAGTTTTTGAAAGGTAGCAGAAAGCAATGCCTGGAACCGATTGCAGGATTTTCTGAGCAACTACTAATCCAGATGGTTGATTCCCAGGCAAGTCAGTTTGGGTGATATCTCCTGTAACCACCATTCGAGAGCGAAAACCTAGGCGAGTTAATAGCATTTTCATCTGCGCCGGGGTAGTATTCTGAGCCTCATCCACAATCACAAATGCCCTGCTGAGGGTGCGCCCGCGCATATAAGCTAGGGGAGCAACTTCAATAACACCGCGTTCCATCAGATTAGGTATTTTTTCCGCGTCGATGAATTCATAGAGAGCGTCGTAGAGAGGGCGCAGGAATGGATCGACTTTTTGCTGCAAGTCACCAGGCAAAAAACCAAGCTTTTCACCAGCTTCTACCGCTGGGCGCGTCAAAATCAGCCGTTCGTACTCCTCATTGAGTAACGCCTGAACCGCCATAACTGCTGCTAGGAAAGTTTTTCCTGTCCCCGCAGGACCAATACAGAATGTAAGATCGTGGGTGCGTATTGCCTGAATATACTGCCACTGGGGGATAGTTTTAGCGTGGATTTCTTCGCCACGACGAGTTCGGGCTAGAACCTGCTCGTGTAACGCTTGCAATTCTTCAAAGCGTCCACTATCGAGAGCATTGCTAGCTGTACGAATATCTACCTTGGAGATGCGCTTACCTCCTTGCCAGAATGGTTTAAGCGAGAGCACCAGTTCACAGGTGCTATCAACTTGAAAGGGCGTTCCAGAAATCAACAGTTCTTGCCCTCGTAGCACCAACTGGGCACCAGTTTGTTGCGACAGGATTTTTAGGTTTTCTTCCCGAACGCCTGCTAAAGCTAGAGCGCTCTCATTACTCGGCAGGTGAATTGTTTTACTAGCGGAATTCATTATTAACCATAAAACTTGGGGATTTAGCTAAACAAAAAGACGCCTGATTTATCACAAACCAGCAGAATACCCCATCTATGTACTCATAGGTGGGGATGAATGCTGACGATATAGATTAGTTTTTAGGTGATGGCAGGAATTGTAAACACTCCCTTAAAATTGTAGCCATCGATACCCCTCTAAGTTCGGCTTCAGTCTTAAGTTTAACATACTCTATCTTTTTTCTTTTTTTTTCTTTTCAAATTTCTGTCTATAGGCATAGGTAACATATGGTAAGATTAACGTCTACTAAAGACGGTAGATCAAATTAGTTGATAATGCTAATTGCGTATAAGTTTAAAATCTGCCCAAAAAAGAGTCAATCTTTTGAGAGATTTTTGTGCCGATAAAATTGTGAGTGCGTTAGCGCAGCGGCTCCGCAGGAGCATCGCTTAAGCCACTTTTTCGGGATTTTAGACAATTAACCGGGGTCACCGCCAGAACCATGCGCTGATAGGACGCGATTGATGCGATCGCTGCACAGATTTTTGGATAATTTCCAGTAAATATTTATTATCCCCCAGATAACGATCAGTAAACTATTGGGCTACGCTACAGTACCAAAAATTCCTGCCAAACCTTGACAATTCCTGACATATGAGTTATATTATAGGTATTATGTCAGGAATTACAGCACCCTAAGGCACCTCCCGCTATGGGGTACACGACTAGAACCCTACTCAGGTGGTCTGAGCAGGGCAAGATTAAACCTGTTCACTAGCATAACAAGTACCATTAAGCCGGATTTTCTGCTAGACTATATAGTAGTAGAAGTCACCATCAGAAAAAGTTGATAGAAAAGTTTGGGGACGTAGCACAAGTAATTTCATAATGAGTCAAGTAACATACCAAACCAAATGCCCGGAATCACTAACAGAATTTTGTGAGTTGATGGGGGTATTATTTGGCAAAGTAGAGCGAGACTTGTACAAGGCATTATCTAGGGGAGAGCAGCTTAACGACCTAAAACGGAACTACCAAAAAATATATGGGATAAATGCTAGACAGTTTAATTCCATACACACCAGCATCAAAGGGAAGATAGCTAGTCGGCAAGAGTGTTATCCTCATCAAATAGAACAGTTACAAGACCAAATTAAAGGTTTATCGAAATCCATTGACAAGAAAAAGCAGCAACTAAACCAGACTAATCCTCATTGTGGCTTAGATAAAAATAGATCGCTATCCGATAAAATCAGAAGAGAAATCCACCATAAACAACGCCGATTAGCGATGTTAACAGGTAGATTATCATCTCTAAAAGTCAAAAAGCCATCATTGATATTTGGCTCTAAGAAGTTATGGAAAGCACAGTTTAACCTAGAAGCCAATGGTTATTCTAGTCATGAAGAATGGCTAAAAGATTGGAGATCTGCTAGAAAT
>CASBRB010000452.1 GCA_949127975.1 Oscillatoriales cyanobacterium PMM_0019
ACGGGGTTATTGGTGGCTTTTAGTTCTGATGTTTCCCATGAAGTCACCCCAGTTACCCAGGGCGAAAGATTTAGCATTGTAAGCTGGTTTTTTTGATATATAGAATAAATTAACGGCTAGAGTAGTTATTTAAGTAACGTACTACACCTGGATAATGAGGAATTAACCAATTAGATATGGCATGGTTACCCGATCGACGGATGCCTAAGATAAATATGTCAACTTGTGAGTGTAAAGCCATATCGTGTCCTCAATTCAATTTAGCGTTTTTTAGAAGAAGTTTAGCAATATTTTGTCCCTGGTAATTTAAGCTCGATCGCTTGTCAAACTTCCATTCAGAAAATTTTCCATGACGATCTACATAATGAAAAAACGCTTGGATTTGACGAACTCCTGTAAAGGCTTCTCTCCAATGAGAAACGTCACAGCCTCGATATATGAGAGCATCGCCAGGATTTAGCTGAATATTTATAGTTTCTAAATGTGTCTCTAGATAAATAGACCAATCTGTAGAATCTTCTGACCATAAATTTATAGTTACGCTGACCTCACAGGCTGGGCGATCTTTGTGCTTTTCAAGAATATCTCCATTTTTGTAAACTCGGAAATAGGCATAAGTAGGAAACAAAGATACCCTGATCGCATCCTCTATTTGGGGACTAAGATCTTCCAAGATCATTTCCATTATTGGATCGCCGTAAGCACGGGGTG
The DNA here is from genome assembly GCA_949127975.1 of Oscillatoriales cyanobacterium PMM_0019. GTDB lineage: Bacteria > Cyanobacteriota > Cyanobacteriia > Cyanobacteriales > CASBRB01 > CASBRB01. Next base: position 712 of record CASBRB010000452.1, read on the forward strand.
TATTCGTCAGTTGATTATCTCCTGACCTTAATTTATCTAAGCTTAATTGTTTAAGTATATACTTATGGGCGAAGCTGATTAAACAGGAAGGTAATAGAGATCTTATAACTAGATATTTATTCCTAGAGAATAATGATGAAGAATTTATGCTATCCAACGTATTCATAGATTTTTTTTTAATTCTAGAGAGATTTAAACAAGCACGTCAAAAACGAGAATGAGCCATTATTTTATTCACCTTCTGCGAGTCGAGATTTGGATGTTATTGCTGACTACTTCTTGACTGTAAATGTAGACGCTGGAGAGAGGTTATTTCATGAGTTTAGTCAAAAGTGTCAGTACCTAGCACAATTTTATAACTTAGGAAGCTGAAGAATTTGTAACGGCTGGTATTCCTAAACAAGATATAGTCTTAGGCTTCCAACCTGATGAAGTGCGACCTTATACAGAATATGCTGTTAATTAAGTAGGTTGTCTAACTGCCTTATCCCGCAGGTTGATATATCTGCCGTAGTTCTTCAATTGTATTCACCGTTTTAATTCCGTTTTTGATCGCCCTTAATTGCTCCACATCTTTGATTTTAGAAATTTCTGGCAGCAATTGTAACCCAACAGAGCCAAATTTTAGTTCTAAACCTAGCTCAATAGCTTCTAATAATCCTTCTGTTATTCCTTTTTCAATTCCAATTCTTTCTACACTGGTAATGTACCGCATACGCATTGACTCCTCTAGTTGTTGTAATTCCTGCCAAAATTCCTGCTCTAGATCCTTTGGGAGACTCATGACCCAATCGATGAACCCGAAGAGGTTGATGATATCTTGCTTGGAATAACCCTCCTCATACAACCGTCTGATGAGAGCCATTTTAAACCTTTTCCGTTCGGGGCGATTGTCCTGCGTCTCTTGTGCTTGAAGATGAGCTATGACGACAATGGCGAAAGGGTTCCGGTTGGCTTCTAACTCCGACCACGATTGTTTATATTCTAGCAACTTCACTACTGAAAATCTAAAATCAATGCTCGTTCCACACTCTTCATACCCAAATCGATCTGGTTTCCAGTTTTTTCGCTCATCTCCTAGAATGGCTAGACTTACCACTCTACACCTGAATCGGTTATAAATCCGGGAGTGGTAGACAAACATTCTTTCGGCAAAATCTGTTTCGTCTTGACTCTGAACTTCAACGTGAATTATTATCCACTTTTCTGCACCATCTTTAAACCAAACCTTCACCAGCTTATCGGCAAACCGTTTTCCCAGTTCGGCATCGCGCACCACTTGATTTAGTTCCTTGTCTAAAAACTCAGGTGGGTGCGCCCAGTCAATTTTTTCATAAGCTTCTGGGAGGAAGAAGCGGATAAAGTCTTCAAAATAAGTCTCGATAATATCTTTCCAAGGACTATCAAATTCAGTATCAGGATTGATCATAGTTCATTCTGTTGCCAGTAAGTAACCTACCTAAATAGAAGCTAACTTCTGCTCTAAAAGCGATACCCGTTCCTGTAATTCTGCAATACTGCCCTAGATCCTACCTGGAGTGACCACACCTAGATAATAAGCGATCGCTTCCCGCACCACCTCAGACTCTTTTTTCCCAGAAGCCGAGGCGATACCTTGAATTTTCTTGTGCGATTCGAGGGGTACTCTAGCCCCAACCATCGGTGACTCTGCCATCCGCCTTAACCCTGCTATCACTGCTAATTCAAGGGTAGCCTATTATACCTGTTATCAGTGCTATCATAAGAAAAACTCATCCAAAACGCTGAAACCCTGATTTTGTCGTGGCGTGTACTTATATCCAGATCTAAATGACACTTCCTACCATAGAACAATTAAAAACTAATAAGTCCCGATTACGATCGCTGCAAATGTTTCGAGGTTTCGCAGCTCTATTAGTCTTGCTGTATCATGCTACTACAGTATCGACTAGAATTTACCATCAGGAGTTTTTAGGAAGCTTTTTTAAATTTGGTAATTCAGGTGTAATTTTTTTCTTTGTATTAAGTGGTTTTATAATTTATTACGTCCATGCTGACGATCTTGGCAAGCCACGCAAATTTAAATCATTTATTATCAAACGATTTATCCGACTTTATCCCATCTACTGGATTGTCAGCTTAACCGTGTTACCAGTATATTTTATTTTCCCTTCATTTGGAGAAAGCTTTCACCGAAGGTTAGATGTAATTCTACAATCCTTAATCCTATATCCTCAAAATCCTCAATTATCTGTTCCCATTATTGCTGCTGCCTGGACATTAAGCTATGAGGTGTTTTTTTATCTAATATTTAGTTGCTTAATTTTGTTAAAACCCAAAATATCTCTGAGAATTGTGGTTGTTTGGGTCTTGGGGATAATTGTTGGTAATTATTATGCGATCGCTCACTCTTTAGAAACTCCTAACTTTATAATTTTTTATTTTTTGTTAAGCCCCATTAATTTAAATTTTATTTTCGGTTGTTTAGCTGCTTATCTGGTTTTGCGACTAAGGGACGATCGCATAAAAATATCGTATATATTATTATTGATAATAATAGGAGTAGGTTTATATATTCGCGGTAATTATAATATAGGTTCCACCATTATTATTTTTAGCTTTGCTTTATTAGAGGATTTAAGAGCGATCGCTATCTATCCTTTACTGTGTTATCTAGGTGACGCTTCCTATTCGATTTATTTAACACACGGTAATATTGTAGCTGTACTCGCTAGGTTTACCTTAGCTTTAAAAATCAATTCCCTTCTCGGTACTTCTTTAACAATGCTAGTTATCGTAGCCATAACTATAGTATGCGGCTGTGGATTTTATTCTTACATTGAAAAACCCTTGTTAGTTTTTCTTAGAAAAAAGATGGCGACAAGGGCTCAGTGAAAGGTATTATAGCTAGGACTTATTCATCTGTATGGGCGATCTGGGTTATATCGGCTATAATGGGGTTACGTTTTTTGGAGAGTCGCCGATGCTCCACCCCTAACACTTTTGTCAGAGTATGTTAGGTTTCTAAGAAGGTGAAACTCCTATAGGTAAAACAATGGCTACTATTCATCTAAAAAACGTTCCTGACTCGCTGTACAAAAAACTAGAACAGTTAGCGAGCGATCGCAACTGCCCAATCGACGCACAAGCAATCGCACTGTTAGAAAGTGCAGTAGCCGAGCAGACACTCGCACAGAACAGAGAAACAACTAAGCCTGTACAAGAAATCATTGCAGAAATTCGCCAGCGTCGAGAACAGCGTCGCACTGATATTGAATGGCCTGATAGTACCGCATTAATCAGAGAGGATCGTGATAGATAACAATGCGAGATTGAGGTTTGGGCTTTATCACAATTTCTACATCACAACCAAGAGTATTTAAACACTGAAATAGTAGTTCTGTTGAAAAAGCTGTAAGTTTGCCTTTTATCAAATCAGAAAACTGTGGGAGATCGATCGCCAGCAATTTTGCAGCTTCTAAATCAGTCATTTGTTGTTGGGTAATAATTTCAGCAATCTGGCGTAAAAGTTCTGCTTTAACCATCATTTCATCTGAGTTAGCTAGCCCCAAGTCGGCGAACACATTACCACTGCTAGGAATAATATCAATTTTTGGCGTCATTTTCTTGGCTCTCCCGTACAAAGGCGTGATAAGTTTTACTAATCAATCTGCTGAAAGCGTGAATATAGCGAAATCCAAGGTTTCCAAGCTAACATGTTGGGTTTCGTTCCTCAACCCAACCTACA
>CASBRB010000453.1 GCA_949127975.1 Oscillatoriales cyanobacterium PMM_0019
TAAATTAGTAGAGTTTAACGGTCCCCCGCCAGTAATCACATAAACTTGCTCGAAACTTCGCAAGGTAAAAATAGCAGTGGTAACAGCAGCAAAAACTAGGGTATATCGCAATCCTGGCAGAGTAATATACCAAAACTGTTGCCAAGAATTGGCTCCATCTAACTCAGCCGCTTCATAATGACTGGTAGGAATTGCTTGCAGCCCAGCTAAAAATACCACCATGTTAAAACCTAGCTGCTTCCAAATACTTAATACAATCAGCACTGGCATCGCCCAAGTAGTGCTGCCTAGCCAAGGAATTGGTTGGATACCAAAATAATTTAGCAGAGCGTTAACTGGGCCTTCTGTTTGAAACAGCCAGCGAAATCCTAAGCCAGCAGCGACTAGACTGGTAATTGAGGGAATAAAATAGGCAGTTCGCAGCAGTCCCCGCAGGGCAAAGGAACGATTCAATAGCACTGCCAGCCCCAACGGAATTACTAAACTGGGAATAACTGTGGCGATCGTAAAATAAGCTGTGTTACCCAGAACCTGAAAAAAGTCTGGGTTGAGCAGTAAACGCCAGTAGTTCCTCAACCCTGCCCAATGGACGCCTGCTAAGGTGAAACTGCCCGTGGTAAAGCTGAGGTAAAATAGGTAGGCTAGAGGCCACAGGAGAAAGATGCCCAGCAGGATGAGGGCTGGGGCCAAAAATATCCAGGCAGCGATAGCGTCATTATCGAACATCTGCCGATTGGAATAGGGCTTAGTTATCATAGAGGTGTGTGCTTGCAGTCTAGCGGCGTAGGCATATTTTACGCGGACTCATTGCTGTTATTTCTGGTGAATAAGAATTTTATGGATAACATTTTCTTAAAACTTCGCCAACTCCCTAAAGCTAAGGGCGCTCTAGGGCTACTGGGTGTCCTTGGCACAGTTGCTCTCGCTGGAGCCTCTATATCACCGTTATTTGCTCAAGTTGACTTCGGTAGCTTTGCTAATAAAGCGCGACAAGCTGAAGCCAAAACCAATATGAGTAACATGAGAGAAGCCGAAAAGGCTTACTACGCCGGAAAGGGCAAATTCACAGCCAGCATTGCTCAACTAGGCATTCAGCCAGATACACAAAATTATCACTACCGAGTTGCTTTGCCCAAAGGCAAAGGAATCCCTAGGGTGATGATGACAGCCCAAGCCAAGCGATTTGACACCAGAAGCTATACCTCAGCCGTGTTTGTCTTCAGCAGTAACAATAAACCCGTATTCGTTGCGGGTACTTGTGAAACCAATCCCCCCTCAACCAAACCCCCTGTCATGCCGACTGCTCCCAAAAATGCTTCGGGGCAAATTCGATGTCCCAGTGGTTCCCATCTAATTTAACCTATCAAACAAAGTGGCGGATGTAGTGGCGGGCTCCCGTGCCCGCCCAGATTAAGAAATGGCTAGCTCTGTGATGAATCTTAATTCAGCAATTTCTGACTCTACCCCGACGCTGGTTTCACCAACGGTATCGCCAAACCTAATAGCTACAGATTCTCCTGTGAAATTGGGGATTATGGCTTCGGGAAATGGTAGTAACTTTGAAGCTCTAGCTCAGGCGATAAAAGACCAGCAACTGAACGCCCAAATACAAGTTTTGATTTATAATAACCCAGGTGCTAAGGCGGCAGCACGAGCCGAACGCTGGGGTGTTCCATCTGTTCTTTTGAATCACCGGGAATTTAAGAATCGAGAAGATTTGGACCGACAAATTGCCCAGAAGTTAAAGCAGTATGATGTAGAGTTGGTGGTAATGGCAGGCTGGATGCGCGTGGTGACACAGGTGCTAATCGATGCCTTTCCCAATAAGCTGATTAATATTCACCCCAGTTTGTTACCCAGTTTTCGCGGTGTGGGTGCGGTAGAGCAAGCGCTAGAAGCTGGTGTGAAAATTACTGGCTGTACGGTTCATCTAGTCGCATTGGATGTTGACAGCGGTCCGATTTTAATCCAGGCGGCTGTACCTGTGTTACCCAGTGATACGCCTGAAACTTTGCACGCCCGGATTCAAGTTCAGGAGCATCGCATTTTACCGCAAGCTCTAACTCTTGCAGTCCGGATTAATAGTCATTAACCACTAGAGTCAGGAGTCAGGAGTCAGGAGTCAGGAGTCAGGAGTAGGGAGTTAATTAATGGTTCAATCAAGGAGAAAAACAATGACTCAGATGATTGTAGATAATCCCAACAAAACTAAGAGATACAAAGAACTCGGTCCAGTAGATATTTCGTCTATTAAAGACGATATCCTGAATCTGAGCGAAGAATACTGGGATATATACGATCCGATTAAACCCAATTCTTTCGAGGTCTTTAATGGGACAACCAAGCACATTGTTTTCAAGTTTATTAGCGATTACGACCACCCTTTTCCTGACATTATTGAGTATCCAATTTGGTCAGACTGGAAGAATAAGCTAGAACCAATCATGAAAGCGGTTACGGAACAATACGGATACTCAGAGAGTACCTTTGGCAAAGTTATGCTAGCCAAACTTAGACGTGGTGCCAAGATTGGCTTGCATGAAGATACCCCCATATCGTCTGCATATCCCCACAAGATCCACATTCCGATTTCGACTAATCCCGGTGTCAAATTTTTCATCGACAATCTAACTTATCACTTAGAGGTAGGACAGGCTTACGAAGTCAACAATCGCACTATTCATGGTGGTGCTAATGAGGGGGATAGCGATCGGATTCACCTGATTTTTTGCTTGTACGATCGCAAGCTGAATGTGGTAAAGGCTGAAGAACCAGAGTCAATAACCGCTCAGTTACTTCAGCAAGTACGAACAGCCGACGCTTACTAAGATCTCAGCCCCCGTCACTTTAGTGCGGGGTTTTTAGCAGTTGCCCTAATTTCTAGAAAAATCTAGAAATGTGGCATTAATCTCTAGATTTTATGGCATGCAGCTAAATTTGGTGTAAAATTTGGTTGCAAAATCTCTAATCTTCTGGTAGAGTAGCCTTCATGACTACGATAACCTACTGCAAGGGGCTACCGACACCAGAAGAGGAAATGAACGCTCTAGGGTGTACCACCTTTGAGATGTTCCTAGATGCGTTCGCGCCCATATTCCACAAAGCCACTTGTGAGACAGCCAACCACCTGCTCTCAGTTAAAGAGTTTGATAAGTCTAAGTGGAATACCTATCTCCAAAATACTTATGGGATCAGCAAGCGCCACGCCAATGGAGTTATTAGTCATGCCAAGGGAGCTGTAGAATCAGCCAAAGAATGCCGGATTAATCACCTCAAAATTCTGGTAGGCAAGCTCAAGTCAATCGAAAAATGGGTAAAAAAAGAAGAAACCAAGCTAAAAAATGCCAAGAAGTTCTACAAAAAGAAGAATTGGCTTCACAGCAAAACGGGTTGTAACTTCCCAATATCTAGTTCGCTGCAATACCGAAATACTAATTGGCAACATTTACGGTTTCAGCTCCACAACAAGAAACGCCATCTACACCACCTGAAGAAACAGATAGAACATTTAAAGACTGCGCCGATTCGAGTAAGAGTACCTCGCCATCAAGTCTTTATAGTTGGTTCGTCAGATGAAAGTTACGGGAATCAAGTATGTCAGGGGGATGGTAATGCGATTAAGTTTCGTGTTCCTGGTTGCTTAGAGCCTCAGTTTGGCGCTTATGTTCAGACTACGATAGGCAACTTTGATAGAGGCATCAACCGTCTCCCAGCCACAGGTGCCAAGACTTGGCACTTTTACTACAAGGATGGTAAGTGGTGTGTTGCGGTACAATTCACACCCTCTCCCATCAACCCAGTCAGTCGTCATTCCAGTTATGGATGCATCGGCATTGACATGAATCCCGGTTCGATTGGCTGGGCTTATGTTGATTCTGACGGTAATCTAAAAGCTCATGGTCAAATCCCTCTACAGATGGGATTACCCAAAGGAAAACAGAACGCTCAAATTATAGACGCTTGTTTGCAACTAGCACAATTAGCTATTACTAATGCTTGTCCAGTTGTCTGTGAAGAATTGGACTTCTCAAAAAAGAAAGACGAACTTAGGGAACGTGGTAGAAAATATGCCAGAATGCTTTCTGGCTGGGCGTACAGCCAATTTTATAACCTGCTAGGTAGTATACTTAGCAATCGCGGCATTTATTTGATGACTGTCTCGCCGGCTTATACCAGCTTGATTGGATTGGTCAAATATGCGAGACAGTATGGGCTAGCTAGCGACGAAGCTGCCGCTATAGCTGTTGGTCGTCGTGGAATGCGATTAACTGAAAAATTACCCAGTGCCATAACCGCCTATTTAGAGGTATACTCTAAAAAGCACGTATGGCACTGGTGGTCACAACTGAATAACCTGATAAAGAAATCCGGTAAAATTAGTAGCCGACATAGCTACTATTCTATCACCGTCTCTAACTGGGAATCCATAGTCAAGCCGCCAGCCGAGGTTACTAAGACTGGTAGCAAGCGCAAGCGCTAAGGATGATTTCTTTGGACATATACCGCTGAGTCCCATCTATAGATTTCTATCGATTTTTAGAAGCGGTGCTGACGCAGTTTCCAGAGATAGCTAGAAAGCAAATTAGTAACAATATGAGCGACTACTGGTACCAATAAATTATCCGTGTACACGGCGCTAAACCCTAGCAACATCCCCACAATTGTTGCCCAAACAAGATAAGGCCATTGTTCTAAGCCGCTTATGTGTAAGATGCCAAAGCAAATACTTGTTACTATGACACCAATGACATTTAATCCCAAAGTGGGCAACATGATGCCTCGAAATAACAATTCTTCACTCAAACCCGGCAGCAGTCCTAACCAGATTAAATCTGGCCATATTAGAGGTTTGAGTATAAACTCCAGGTAGTAGTCTGCGCTTTTCCCATAAGCAGGCCAAAGGCGGTATAATACAGCACTGCTAAAGGTGACGCCCAACCCAATGCCTAGTCCTAAGAGTAGCGCCATTTCTGTCCAGCGCACAGGTAATAGAGAGACAGGGCTAAAGTAGAGCCACAGTTTGGAAACTACCAGCAATACAATAGCTGTCACCGCCATTACAATCAGAATTTGGGTGCGCGTCAAAGGTTCAAGTTCGGGATTCTCAGGAAGCTGTTTCAACTGTATAAGCAACGCAAGGACGAAAAATTTGGGCGCAGGGCATCAATATTGATACCAGCTTGAGCTGCCACCAAGACGCCTAGTGCCTCTACATACGAGTTTACCCGTAATGCTTTAATACCCAGCTTTTCTGGGGTAGCTTGCATCTGGGTGTGATTTTCCTCAACGGCAATAATCTGTACGGGCAACTGGCTCAAGCTCAAAATGGCACTACCGCCACAGGCAGTTGCTGGTACGACAACGGCATCAACTTGCTCTGCCCAGATATCCTCTGGTTGAGACGCGCCCATCTGAGTTTTGACTAGAAACTGGGGGGCGCGACTGAGTCCAACGAGAACGCAGGGTAAGAAGGTATAGCCGAGTTCTTCAGCCGCCGAGCGGGGGGAGATGTCTGGCTCTAGGGGCAGGGGAGAAAGCGCCGGAGCATGGGCGCAGGGGATGTTAAAGGTGCGCACCACAAGGTGACTGATTACTGCTTCTGCGCCAGCTAGGGGGTCTACTCCTTGTCCGTGGCGATAGTTTTGCAGTACCTCGCTGTCGGTGTCGTCGGGGAAACGGGCAACGACGGCTATAGCTTCTGCTTTTGCTTGGTGAATTAGCACCTCGGCGGCTCGCAACAAACTATCTGGATTTTCAATTGTACCCCAACTGGCTCCAGTTACACCAGTCCGCAGTTCCACTTTTAACGGGGCATCTGTCACCACATAGTCAGTTAGGTTCAGCCCCAAGGTGGCTCTAGTTGCATCTGCGGCTTGGAGATGGCGCACTCTCAAGTCTGGTTCAATACCTCGATCGAGAATTAAACCTATCCGGTTACTATGTACAGGGCGCAGCCCCCAGCACCGTGAGGCAAATTTGTCAAGTCCGTAGCCTTCGACATAGAAAGCATTGGGTAAATTCCAATATAACTGGGCACCGTTGAGGACGTTGGGGTGGGTAATTAAGCGCGAGCAGCAGGAAGCGATCGCTCTTGCCACAGGCAGGGCGTCACCAGCATAGCCGCCAATAGCTGCCCCAACACCAGTCGGGACAATCAATAAAACAGTATAAGGACGGAGGTTCACTCTTTCCTATTGTCTGTCAGTGTGACAATTGCCTCAACCTGGGCTTTGTGTTGTTCCACATCCACACTGGTAATAGCCCAACGTAGGGGTTCTCCCCGTCGCCGCAGTTCTGCCTCTATTGCTTGCTGCAACTGCACCGGAGACTCCTTGAGATCGATTTCTGCGGTAATGAAGTGAGTTGTCAAAATTGTTCTCCTAAGCTTTCTGGAACTGTCCAAACTGCAAATAGTACACAGTATCTTCCTTCTCAGTCTCAATTTTCAAGTCTGAGCGGGGATAAGCCACGCAGAGCAACACATAACCTTGTGCCTGAAGTTCTGGACTGACGCCCATACCATCGCTCTGATCTACCTTTCCTTCTATAATTTGAGCGGCACAGGTGGTACAAACACCCGCATTGCAGGAATTGGGTAAGTCTATCCCCGCTGCACAGCCAGCCCGCAGTATGGTCTTATCCTCTGGTACTTCTATAGTATGGGTGTTGCCTTGGTGTTGGATGTGAACGGTGTAAGTTTTGGGCATAGATGGCAGAACGAAACTCCATTTCGATCTATTTTTTCATGAATTGTCCAAAAATTACAGTACTGTAGCACTGCCTCTACATATAGCAGTTCGTAGGGGCAATCCCCCTGTTGTTGCCCCTATATATGCCCAGTCTGCTACCGTACTGTAGGAATAACACCTTCAGGACTTACGCATTCTATATACAGCGGCTTGCAGCCGTGTGAGGTACGGTAGGATTGTAGGGGCGGTGCCCCTGTGCCCGCCCCGACCTAGCTGTGTATTACACCCGATTGCAACTCGCTATATAGCGGGTTCGTAGGGGCAATCCCCCTGTGGTTGCCCCTTTATATGCTGCACCCTACTAGCTCAACTTCTGGCTGCGTTGTTAACTCGCCAGAGAATTTATTCTCTGGCTAATAGCTCAAGTCCGTTGAAACGGACTCGGTACTTACGCACTGCCTCTACATATAGCGGTTCGTAGGGGCAAAGAGGGAGAGGGAGAGGGAAAGGGAAAGTAAGAATTCACCCTTACCCTTACCCTTACCCTTACCCTTACCCTTACCCTTACCCTTACCCTTACCCTTACCAAAATGTTAAAATCCCAGCTCAAAAAGTGGACATTGATAACTATTTGCACAGCACTAGGATTGGGACTTGCCCTAACGTCAAATTTTTCGCAAGCTGCTATTTATGACTTGAATGGAAATAAGCTCCCAGATGCAGAAGTTAACTCTGCAAAAGTCAATTGGAAACTTTTAAAAGCTCAGCAAGGTAAAAAATATAATGGTGTTGGTTTGCTGAATGTTGAATACTTAGGCTTTTGCACGGCATTTTTTTTGAATACAGGTGGCCAGAAGAATGCGCCAGCTTATGCTCTAACTAACGGTCATTGTTCTGGTCGAGATTTTCCTGGAGCAAATGAAATCATTGTTAATCGATCGCCTAAGCTGGTATTGAAATTAAATTATTTTTTCAATGAACCCGATCGCATTCATCCAGTTGGTGTGAAACGGGTAGTTTACGCGACGATGAAAAATACCGATATGGCGATTTTAGAACTAAACACCACTTTTAAAGAATTGGTGAATGAAGGATTTAAGCCTTTAACAATTGAGCGAGCACCAGCTCGTGTGGGAGAGCCTGTTGAAGTCGTTGGTGTTCCTGGAGATGGAGTGCAACCTTCTCTTAGTTTTCTGCACGAAACAGTTTGTAAAACTGGACAGTCAGTCAACATTCAGGAAGATGTTTATCATTGGGTACAATCAATTCGCAATCACTGTAGTCTTGTGGGTGGAATGTCAGGATCGCCGATGATTTCTCTGCAAACTCATCGAATTGTTGGTATTGTTAACACTGGCGTCGATGATAAAGCATTGGCACAACCGGAGTGCAGTCTAGATCGCCCATGTGAGATATCCAAAAATGGTAGTATTGCTACCTTCCCCAATGAAAATTACGCCCAAAGAGTGAATAATATTCCCTCCTGCTTTGATAAAAATGGTATTTTTAATTTATACCAGCAGTCTTGTAGGTTAGAAAAGCCGTAGGGCATATATAGGGGCAACCACGGGGGGATTGCCCCTACGAATTTGGGCATATGTAGGGGCAACCACGGGGGGATTGCCCCTACAAATTTGGGCATATGTAGGGGCAACCACGGGGGGATTGCCCCTACAAACCGCTATATGTAGAGGTAGTGCGTAAGTCCTATACTTATTTAAATATGACAATTTTCAAGTCTAGACGCGATCGAAGACACCCCTGACAAACCATAACCCAGCAACCACCACCACTGTCCATCCTCCCACACCCAACATCCCCACCCCCAGAATGCAGCCGGAAGATGCCCCTGAGGAGCATTTAGGGAAAAATTCAGGTTGGCGTAAATTTGCCATTCGTTATTCACGCGCCATCCAACGCGATCGCCCAAACGACACTCTGTTTCGTAGTCGGTTTTGCTACCGCAGTCTATCCAGATGCGCCTCTGCACGCTAAAGCCAAAGAGACCTTTTGAGTATTTTAGCCAAAGCTGATTAATGGTGCGTAGGTCTTCACATGGAAACTTGACAATATTTTCCTTATTCAGCCAGTGTTCTTTTTCCCTGCCTGCCACAGAAAGCATGATTGTTGCAGTTTCTTCATCTGCATCTTTCCACTTCGCTGTTGCTAATAAATCGCGCAGGTTGGTGTAATCCATTCCCACCTCGGAAATTAACTTTACATCAGGAAAATCTGGCGATAGCATCAGCAGCTCCAACCACTCTTGCACCGATGGCGGGCGTTTTTGTGGTTCCAGTGCCATACCCTTAAGAATAGCCTGATTAACACTGTCGCCGAGCCCATCGGGGTTGTATTGCTGTGGTTCTACTAAAGGTACGTAGTGCTGCCGTAAATTAGCAGGTGTAGGCAACTTGCCAGTTAGCAAAAGATACAGCGTTGCAGCTATTGCATAAACATCAGTGTAAGCACCAAGCTCACATATATCTTCGTACTGCTCTAGCGGTGCAAAGTACTCTGTTTTCTGATTAGTCAGATTTTGTATTTTACAATTGATAAAGTCACGGGCAAATCCAAAATCTATCAAAACAGGTGCTTTGGTATCTTGGCACAGGATAATATTATTAGGCTTGAGCTTACGATGTAAAACTCCATGTTGGTGGACAAATGTCAGTGCTTCACCAACCTGCTGCAAGATGCGTAATGCTTCTGGTTCTGAAAATACCCCATGCTCGTCAACATAAGTAGCTAAATCTTGCCCTTCAATATATTCCATCACTATGCCCCAAAGTCCATCCTCTTGAATAAGTTCGTAGATGGGTACGATATAGGGATGGCTGCATTTAGCTAAACTCCGCGCTTCGTTGACAAACCTTTCCTGTCGTTGGGCGAATTGGGGTTTACTTTGGTGTATAGGGTGAATGGTTTTGATAGCGACTAATTTACCAGTGCGCGGTTCTGTGGCACTATAGGTAACGCTGAAATCACCACCACCAAGTAATTTTTGAATAATGTATTTTCCGTCAACTATAGGTTGATTTGTTGTCCAAAGCTTCATGTGATAAGTTAAGGGTAGTTAGGTGATGCGAGGATGGTGGATGCAACTACCCGCACAATTTAAACACCGATAGCGATGCCTGCGGCGGGCTGCGTCTACAACTGATAAATTTTCAAGTAATCCTCTACAAAAAAACTCCGCAAACCGCTGGCTAACTCATCCCGATTTAGTAGCCCCATAGTGGGAAAATCAGCTAACCGCTTACACTGCTGTTTAATTTTATCCTTGAGTATTATAGCAGCACCCGGATTAAAATGGTTGACATAGTCCATTTTAATGTACTTTAGCTATTAGCCCGCCACTTGAGGATACTGTTGGCGAATCCATTGAGGGGTTTCACCCCCCAGGTGGCTCGTTCCCAGGCTCTGCCTGGGAATGCTGTTTTGGAGGCTCTGCCTCCTGTGCCTACTAGAGGCAGAGCCAGAGGACTTGCGTTACCAGGCCGGAGCCTGGTAACGAGGCGATCTCA
>CASBRB010000454.1 GCA_949127975.1 Oscillatoriales cyanobacterium PMM_0019
ATCCAGTAGCTAGTGCTTTGATGGCGAAGATGAAAATGGCACCTAATGAGCGCAGGCAGGTGAAAAAAGAATGTTTACGCTTGCTGGCAACCTTGCGACTATCTCCCGCCAAGATGAAGCTGATTTCCGGGTTTGTTGATACCTATCTCCGCTTGAGTGTGGAGGAAGAAAAATTGTTCAAAGCTGAGATTGCTACCATAGAGCCAGAACGTAAGGAGGTAATTATGCAAATCGTCACCAGTTGGATGGAGGAAGGAATCGAGGAAGGAATCGAACGAGGCAGACAGCAAGAAGTGTTGGCAATAATTCAACGCCTACTAACACGGCGAATTGGTACTATTAGTCCTGAGTTAATGGAGCGGATTCGTCAGTTATCCCTGTCTCAGTTAGAAGATTTGGCAGAGGCGTTACTGGATTTCTCTGAATCGGCTGATGTAGATGCTTGGTTACAAAGGCTGTAGGAGAGATAGCACCTGCTGTTAACCCTTTACTGGAAGCGTGACGACGATCTCCGCACCCTGGGACGGAGATGAGTTTACCTCTAGTGTACCTTGATGCTTGTCTACCACAATCTGGCGGACGATCGCTAACCCTAAGCCAGTTCCCTCACCAACTGGCTTAGTGGTGAACAAGTGATCGAAAATGCGTTGTTTGACATCCTCAGTCATTCCAACCCCATTGTCAGCAATCCGAATCACAACCTGCTGGCTATTTTCAGCTAAACGGGTTTGAATCGTAATCTGATTTGGGTTCGCTTTAATCGCGTCCAAAGTTCGACTCTTATTAGACTCCTCAAGCGCGTCGATCGCATTCGCTAACAGATTCATAAACACCTGGTTCAACTGTCCGGGGAAGCATTCAACGGTTGGCAAATCTCCATAGTCCTTCACCACTTCAATGGCAGGGCGAATATCATTGGCTTTCAGACGGTGCTTGAGAATTAGAATGGTACTGTCAATGCCATCGTTAAGATTAAAAGGAACTTTGTAGTCTTTATCAGCTCTCGAAAAAATTCGCAGACTGGTACTAATATTGCGGATGCGATCGGCCCCTAAACTCATTGAGTCAATCAATTTAGGCAAATCTTCACGCAGATAGTCAAGCTCGATCGCCTCAATTTCATCTTGAATAACCGCACTAGATTCGGGATATTCCTGCTGATATAAGTCAATCAAACCAAATAGATCCTGAATATAATCTTTTGCCGGAGCGAGGTTTCCCATAATGAAGGCAACAGGATTATTGATTTCATGAGCAACACCTGCCACCAGGTTCCCTAGAGCCGACATCTTCTCGCTTTGTACGAGTTGCAATTGCATCTGCTTGAGGTGTTCTAGGGCATCTTGCGCCTGCTGATAGAGGCGGGCATTTTCTAGGGAGATCGCTGCTTGAGTACAAAGCAGGTTGAGGATTTTCACGCGATCGCTTGTAAATGCTCCAGTAGTCAGGCTGTTTTCCAGATATAAAACGCCCAACAAATTGCCTTGACGAAGAATCGGCATACACAGCAGGCTCTTGGGCTGCTGGCGGAGGATATAGGGGTCAGCCATCAGCGACGGATGTACTTTTGTATTGATAATGACTGAAGTCTCTAGGGTGCGTCGGACAATGTTAATTAGCCCGATCGGAAGTTCCTGACATTCTTCGAGGGGAAGGGATTGCAGCAGTGTCGGTGGTTGTTCGATATTAGTTAAAGCCTCCACCACCAATTTATCCTCTTTGAGGAGCAGCAACGCACATTTATCTGCTCCAGCATTCTCAATTACTAGCTGTAGCAATTTCGCGAGCAACTTTTCTAGCTGAATTTCGCTAGACAGGGTTTGAGATGCTTTGAGAATGGCAGCCAGATCTAGTGCGGATGACCCAGAGGTTGTTGATATGTCGCTAATAGAGTGACTAACAGTAGTGTTCTCAGCAGTAATGGTAATGGCATCAGACGTTAATGGTGTTTTATTTTTTTGGATTACAGGGATTAGAAGGTGTGGATAGCGTTGTTCCAGATTGTCGATTTTGGCTTTTGCTCCCCAACGAGCGTAGGCATAGTAGGCATTGAGCATATACTCTTGAGCAATGCGTTCCTTACCCCATTCCGAGTAAAACTGACTAGCCAGTTCATTGGCAAGAGCCTCGTTTTGAGTAAAATCATTCTGGTTAGCAAAATTAATTGCGCAGTCGTAAGCATCTATCGCTTCTATCCGTGACCCAGAAATCCGGGCAATTTCTGCTGTTACCAGCCAGTACTGATGGAGAAAGTTTTCTGGACAAGCATCCGCCCACCGTTTCAATTGCTGTTGATTAGTAGTTAAAATTTCCCAGTATTGTTGTTGTTTGGCAGCATCAGCCTGCGGATAAAGTTCCGCATAGATAAGTGATTGGATAAATCGATGCTCCGCTAACGGTAATAATCCCTGCGGTGCAACGTTAATGAGCTGGGATTCCGCAGCTTGGGAGTGCTGAAGAGCCTCGAATGGTTGATTAAAAAGGTAGAGTATCTGACTTCTGAGGATGTTATAGATACAAATAACTTGAGAGTTTTTATGAGTGCGACACTGCTCTAGGTATTCTGACTCAGTTAGATTATTTGTTGAGGCAGTATCTATTCCCATCAATGATGAGATGATGCGTAGTCCTCCCTGAATGAGATCGATCGCCCATTGATTTTTTCGTTTCTGGCTGAATAGCAGATACTCCGAAAACTCCTGATCAAGTTGTTCTAAGTTAACCCCCTGATAAAACCGACAATACATGTTGTGCCCGAAGGCGTAAGCGGCATACTGTAAGTTGCCCGACTCTAACCCGATGTGATAAGAGGCTTCATAATCCTGTGTTGAAGCTTTCAGGGGATAGGCCCAATGTCGTAAAGAACTACCAATCATCAGATAGGCAGTGCTTTGGGATGCAGGATGATTGAATTGTTGAGTCAAATGGATAGTGACTTCAACCAGATCTCTAGCAGCTTGATAGTTATTGAGGGCGAATCCTAACAATCCGCCAAAGGCAGGATAGATGTAAGCAGTTTCAGGTGTGTTGCCGTATTTCAGACAGAGGTTTACTGCCTTAGCACAAATGACTGACCAAAGTCGCTGATGAGAACGGTATGTTGGTGGTCCTATACTGATGAGGAGCTTGGTTGCCATCTTTTTTTCTGGCTCCGTCATCACAGGTAAATCTGCTAATGAGGCCAGGGGACGGTTTCCCAGGAAGTCGATCG
Source organism: Oscillatoriales cyanobacterium PMM_0019 (assembly GCA_949127975.1). Classification (GTDB taxonomy): domain Bacteria; phylum Cyanobacteriota; class Cyanobacteriia; order Cyanobacteriales; family CASBRB01; genus CASBRB01. Next base: position 3,212 of record CASBRB010000454.1, read on the forward strand.
CCTCTGCAATTTCAGCAGAGATCGCGCTTTCCAGTTCATCATCTTCCGGTAGGTTGATGCCAATGAGGGACAAGGCTCTGCGACCTGCTGCGATTGCCTCTGGATATTCCGCTTTGAGCGTGTATTGAGTAATCAAGATATTGTATACTTCTGCTTTTTCCAGAGGTGTTTTGGCATGTTCAATTGTCTTGTTAACCCAGGTTTCTGAAGCTTCAAAGTTACCGTTTAAGTATTCAACCTCTGCTAACTCTTTATGTAATACTAGCGTCAGTTCATAATGACTATCCCAACTTTCAGTTGCCAACAGATTGATTCCTGAATTGAGATAGGCGATCGCAGCATTATAAGCAGTGGATAATTTGGCTTTTTGAGCTGCTAGTAGATTTAGCTGAGTCAATTCGTATCTTTCCTGAGTCTCGGTGATGAGTTCTGTTCCCAGATTCAACTGATTAACAATATCAAAAATCTTTTCCTCTTGCCTATTTGCGAGGTTATTTAGTAACAATAGTCGTCCAATTTTGAGATGGTTTTCCTGCCGAGCTTCTTCAGGAGTTAGGCAGTAAGCAGCTTGCTGTACGCGGTCGTGTAAAAATTTGTAGATGGGCGTTTTATGGCCGTTTTGTGGTACTTCTGAATCTACTTCTCTGTAGCCATTGTTTGAGGTTTTTCTCTTAATTTGATAAAGCTTGTAAACTTCATTAATAGGTATAATGAATCCTTCTTCTAAGGCTTTCCACAAGCTAGCACCTGTTTCTGTCTGAGATTGTTCGCAGATGATTGATAACGTTGCTAAGTCAAACTGGTTACCTATGCAAGCAGCTAGTTTTATTACTTTTTGAGTTGACTCTGGCAATTTTTGCAATTGCAGCGACATAAATTCAACAACGTTATTCCCCAGAGAAAGGGATTGTATCTGTATGATATCAAACTGCCACTTATCGGTATTAATATCAAATCTTATAGCCCCATCTTGGTGTAAATATTTGAAAAATTGATTATTATAGAACGGATTCCCTTTTGTTTTCTGATATATTAATTTGGTCAGTATTAATGCCAGATATGAGGGGCATTTCAGAGTATCGGCAATCAGTTGATTTAAGCTAGATAGAGCTAGAGGTGCTAGGAGAATTTCATTGACGATCGCGCTAGTTTTCTTTATTTCCTTCAGCGTCAACATTAGCGGATGGATGGGACTGACTTCATTATCTCGATAAGCACCAATCAGGAGTAAGTAACCAGTTTCATTTTCGCTCATTAACAGTTGCATCAGCTTGAGCGATGCCAAATCTGCCCACTGCAAATCATCTAAAAAAATAACCAGTGGATGCTCTTTTGTAGTAAAAACTTGAATGAATTTCTGGAACAGGAGATTGAAGCGACTCTGAGCTGCAACCCCAGACAACTCTGGCACGGGAGGCTGTTTGCCGATGAGCTGTTCCAGTTCGGGAATCACATCAATAAGCACCTGTCCGTTCTCACCTAGCACTGTCAAAATTTGGCGATTCCATTGCTCTAGTTGGGCATCGGTTTCACTCAGCAATTGACCGATTAAATCCCGGAATGCCTGGACAAAGGCAGAGAAGGGTATGTTACGCTGAAACTGGTCAAATTTACCTTTGATGAAGTAGCCCCGCTGTTGCACAATTGGCTTGTGGATTTCATTGACAACAGAGGTTTTACCAATACCGGAGAAACCTGCCACTAACATAATCTCTGAACTACCCTGAGCTACCCGGTTAAAGGCTGCCAGTAAAGTTTCTACCTCTGTTTGACGACCGTAGAGTTTTTCCGGGATGACGAAGCGGTCTGAAATATCCTTCGTTCTTAACTCGAAGGGTGCAATTTTTCCTGTTTCTTTCCATTGAGACAAACATTGTTCCAGATCGTACTGCAATCCTAGTGCGCTCTGATAGCGGTCTTCGGCATTCTTCGCCATCAGCTTGTTAATGATTTGGGATAATATGGGAGGAAGTTCCATATTAATACTGTGGGCTAAGGGAGGGTACTTAGCTAGGTGGCAGTGAACTATTTCCATTGGTTCCCTTGCCTCGAAGGGAAGTCGCCCAGTCAACAGTTCAAAGAAGGTGACTCCAAGGGAGTAGAAGTCAGTGCGATAGTCGATGCCCCGGTTCAT
>CASBRB010000455.1 GCA_949127975.1 Oscillatoriales cyanobacterium PMM_0019
AGGTTGGGTTGAGGAACGAAACCCAACATCACCCCTGTGGGTTTATGTTGGGTTTCGCTTACGCTCAACCCAACCTACAACTACAACTGACGAAGGTCGTAATTGTAGGGTTTGGGCATGGGCTTGGCTCTCGATTAATTCGGGACTACTTCCAGTCTACGTCTTAACCGCCTTGGCGGTTGCTATATATACCATAAGATATAAGGGAGCAACGCGAAAAAGTGAGAGGTCGATCGATCAATCGTCCTGGAGGCTCACGCTCTCGTAGTGCAAGTAGCCCTCTATATTACAATTAAGCTTTATTGCAACCTACTATAGATGGATGTTATTTAATTCGTTTATAAAATAAATGACAAAACTTAATTCTAAGATTTCTTAAGTAAATTCATGAACATCAGACAAAAGGATGGTGGAGAACAAAAAGCCGAAATCATGGAAAATGTTAGCGACAAGTTGTGACAATGGGTAATATAGTAATTCTCTTAATTATATAACTATTTAATCATGAAGTTTGATTAACAAATCTTAAATTAAGTTTTGTGAAAATTTTAGCGATCGACATAATATAGAATGCCTCTCTAGTGGGGTACCATAAATATTAATTGTGGTATAAGAGGCTACTCCTACCTCATAGAGCAATCGCCTCCAGGGTGATCGATGTCTCACTTTTTCGCGTTGCTCCCAGTTCTGAACTACTTGATTCAACAGCTCTAGCGTCCGGCGATCGCGATAATTCTTGCGTAAGTCCTGTAATTGATGCTTAAAAAGCACTTGACTTTATGGACGTGTCCTCTTATTATAGGATTGTCGGCTACCAGACTGAAAACAAGACAGTTTTGAGGCAGGGGGCAAGAGCTGATTGTCAATAATTATTGATTATTGAGAACGATATTCGTCAGATAGTCTACTTCCGATGACGGTAAACCAAGGCTAACAGCTCTTGAATATTCTGTCGTCACTAGATGCTTTTGCCCGGCTTATGTTGGTAGCCGGATTGTGCATAGAAATTTAATCATGGAGATTGTTCAGTGAAAATTAAGCAATTAGCTTTAGCAACTGGAATAGCCCTAGCTACTATTGGAATGGGTGCTAGCGCTCAGGCTGCCACATTCAGTTTGTTGATCGACAGTACGCCTCCTAATCCTAATGCTGAAGACTTATGTTCTAGCGCCAACATCTGTAATCAGCTTACTGGTACAGTAGCAGCTAACATAAATATAGATGCAAATACCACGAGCGCGCCTAGTATCCAATACAGGCATAATAATACAGGAGTTACACAAAATAAGTTTGTAATTAACATTACAAGTCCTGGTTTTGAGTTTGTGATACCTCCTACGAGTCCTAAAACTCTCTTTCAGAACCAAAGTTTAACGAATAATGGTCAGACGCTAACACTTACTGGTACTGGCGTAGTACCAGGCACTTACTACTCAGTAACTAGGGTATTCAATTATGCACCTGGCGAATTACCTCGTGACTTCACAGCTAGTGCTAGCGCAACTTTTGTTAGGGTTCCTGAATCATCTTCACCATTAACAGATACATTAGCCTTCGGTATATTAGGATCGGGTTTTATACTGAAGCGCAAGTTAAAACAACAAGTTGTCAAACAGTAAATCCCACATTCAGTAGATCGAAAACTTTGATAAAACCTAGAAAACCGACCAAAATGGTTAGGAAAAATCATGTATTTACGGTCTACTGCCTGATGTAGCAACTCCAGCATCTGTTGGAGACTAAAGAGTCGCCGATCAACTAAACGGGCTAGAAATTATTTTTTCTTAGCCTTGCCAAAATAAACGCAACTAGGTTATAGTTTATATAGTGGTTCTCAAGTAGATGAGGTACAAAGCCAGAGGCGATCGCTATATGGTCGTACTTTAGGTGTACTCTATTCAAGTGAGAACAGCTATACACAATACACAACAGTAGAGTCAATCATCATGCAACATATCTTTGGAAAATCATTGAAAGTAGTCTCAATTTTATCTGGGGCTTCATTAGTACTTACGTTAGTGCCAACTCCAGATAAAGCTTCTGCAGCTATTGTCCCCAGCACCCCCAACAATGCTATCTATAGTCAAGCTCAGTATACAGATCTTGGCTTCAACACGATAGCAAACCCAGTCTTTATTTGTACCCCAACATTTTCCCTCTCTAAACCAGATCCTGCTTCTCCTACAGGTTTTTCATGTGATACCTCAAAATTTGTAGGGAATCAAGTAGTGGGCTATGGTGGTGCTACATATCCTGAACTGAATGGTGTGTCTCAGCCCAGCTTCACTGCCCAAGATGTTGATTCTTTTGATATTCCGGTTCTGAATAATAGCCCTTACTATATAACCAAAGTGCAATACAATCCTACGAATCAAATAAAATTCGATTCTACAGCCCTTACCCCAAACCTTGACCCGACTTTACAATTCTGCGGCAATACAACTACTCCATCTTCCGCTGGCAATCTTTTCAACGTGACCTGCGATCCGGCTACGGATACCCTAACATTTACTGCAGATAATGGCGCAAAAGGTGTTGCACCAGGTCAGTATTTCAACATCCATAAGTTCTTTACCGTACCCCAATCTCAGATAGGTCATCCAGTAAAAGAGCAAGCTATTCTGACCTTCACTAATCCGAATTTCTTAGCCCAAGCAGCTATACCTGAATCATCTTCCCCATTAGCTATATTGGCTGTTGGTGTTTTAGGTGCTATTGGTGTAGCAACACAAAAACTGAAGAAAATCTAACAATCCCTGAAAGATTGCCATTAACGCTCAAGACCCAGTTTCTTTGACAAACCGGGTCTTTTTGTATTAATTATCATATTGACATTGCTTCATATGTCCGGACGCTGTGAATGAGAAAAACCCGCATCAGAGCGGGTTTCTCCTGTGTAGCACTTCTTTGCTATTGCTAGCTTATGGCACTCTGGATATTGTTCACCAGTTGATGAGTTATCGGCAGACTGTCTACGACGATCGCCGTACAGAGTAGCATCATATACAGGATGGAGAATTTAAACAGCGATCGCGCGAACTGTTTATCAGCAGGTGCTTGCAACAACTGCCAGGACTTTTTAATAAAAATACATCCCAAGACAGAGGCAAAGATAGCATAAACTACACCTGAAGCACCCAAAGGATAAACCAGTAATAGCGTTACTGGCACCACAATCAGCGTGTAAATCCAAATTTGACGGGTAGTAGCCACCTCACCGGAAACAACTGGCAACATCGGGATGCCAACTTTGGCATAATCATCGCGAATCATCAGTGCTAGCGCCCAGAAATGGGGAGGCGTCCACAAAAACACAATAGCAAACAACAACCAAGCTGCCCAACTTAAACTTCCAGTCACAGCCGCCCAACCCACCAAGGCGGGGATCGCCCCAGCAGCACCGCCAATAACGATGTTTAGGGTGGTATGGCGTTTCAGCAAGTGGGTGTAGATGCCCATATAAAATACAATCCCCGACATTGCCAACAAAGCACTCAGCAGGTTGGCAAACACGGCGAGCAGGGTAAAAGACAGACTAGCTAAGACGAGTGCAAACACATAAGCATCTCGCGGCTGCACCCGCCCTGAAGGAATAGGACGGTTACGGGTACGCTCCATTGCATAGTCGATATCACCATCGTAGATACAGTTGAGCGTCTGGGCAGCGGCAGCAGCCAGGGTACCGCCAGTCAGCGTCACCAAGAGCAACACCGGATCTATCCTTCCGTTTGATGCCATCCACATCGCCGCCGCTGTAGTAATCAGCAGCAGTGGTATAATGCGCGGCTTGGTTAACTGGTAGTAGCTTTCAATGACTTCCAAAAACTTCTGATTTCGGCGGGCTATACTCGTCCCAATCATTACTTGCACCAATTCCTTTTGTGTCGTTTTTCAAGCCTGGATTTATCCCAGATAGCAATTCTTCAACCTTTCCTTGGCTTAGTGTGACACCAGCGGCAGCATCACGCCATGCCAAAACTGTCAAAGCAACCAGCGATCCCAGCAGAGCAGCTCCGACTGCCTGGTGAGCAACTGTCAGTGGCTCGACTTGTAGATGTAAGCGGAAGGTAGCAACTCCTAGTACCACTTGCAAAACCACCAACCCACCAGCAATATTAGCTAAAAGTTTGAGGCGCGGATCTAGTGCTGGCTTTCGCCATGCCATTACCACGACGGCTATTGTCCCCAAGGTGGCAGGTACAACGCCAACAATGTGGCTATTCATCACGGCACACAATTCGGACGCTCCAAAGCACTGGTGTAGCGCCCAACTAGAACCTACCAATCCACCCAATAAACTTTGCAGGTAAACCAAGATGGCAGCGCTTAAGCTTACCCAGACTAACTTACCAGCGGCACCAGTACCTTGATAGGGTAGAAGTGCTAAAGCGATCGCCACTAGGGTGCTGAAAAATAACAATGCCGTTCCCAAGTGAGCGGTAACAATATCAAACCGCAGCAGTTGTGTTACTGTTAGTCCGCCTAATACTCCTTGAAAGACGATCAAACCTAAAGCAAAGGTAGACGCCCAAGGAAGCCAACGGGGTAAGGAGGGGCGATCCCACCAAGATAAGCCAGCAAGGGCGATCGCACTCAACCCAATCAAGGCAGCATCTAGCCTGTGAAACCACTCCAGAAATACCTGAAAATTCCCTAGCTGCTTGGGCACTAACTGCCCGTAGCACAGAGGCCAGTCTGGGCAGGCAAGACCAGCATTCATTACTCGCGTCGCACTGCCCACAGCCATTAACAGCAGTGTCGCGATCGCCATCTTCCACACCAAGCGACGAATTCTATCTCTAGGCTGAGATACCTCTACAGTTTCAGATACTGGCGATGAATTCGATTCTATCATATTACTTACCTAAAGAAGTCCGGGAGTGTGAAAGCCCCCGTGTTAAAACCTGTGGATGAAACACGACACGCCGCAATTCATTCTGCGTTAATCTCATACTAAGGGAAGATTTATGGTTGCGAGTTAAGCTGAGAGGATTTAAAACAACAGGCAAGGTAATAAACCTGTATAAAAACCTAGTAGCCTAAGGGCCGCTGAACCTTGATAATTGAAGATATGGGGTTCTATTCCGCAATTATAGTCCCTATCCAGGAATAGGTAAAATTTTCATGGGAACTAGACGACCAGCATTTAATTCAAACAAATCTTGATTTGGAAAAAAATCAACTACTCTGGGGCGCAGAGGAAGTAACGCGCAAGCGTGAGAACCACCTCTGGACTTTGTACCGCAAGGAGCTTAGTTTAAGTGGACTCGTTGAATTAAGAATCCCCCGATTTCTAATCGGGGGAGCGTCAACTGATGTCAACCCCTTATTTACTGAATTCAATCAATTTATGAATTTTTACTCTTTCCCAACCTACAACTACAGAGCCTTGTTAGTAAGCGAAACCCAACATAAACCCTCAACACTAGTAACGTTGGGTTTCGTTCCTCTACCCAACCTACAACTACTATATTTGTAGGTTGGGTAGAGCGTAAGCGAAACCCAACATAAACCCTCAACACTGGTAACGTTGGGTTTCGTTCCTCAACCCAACCTACAACTACTATATTTGTAGGTTGGGTAGAGCGTAAGCGAAACCCAACATAAACCCTCAACACTGGTAACGTTG
>CASBRB010000456.1 GCA_949127975.1 Oscillatoriales cyanobacterium PMM_0019
AAGGTAGACAAGGAGGTGAAAAGCCTATTCTATCGTTGACAAATCTTCCCCATCTACCCCCTCAAAGAAGTCTTCCTTGTCTGAGAAAGACCCAAATATTAAAAACCTACCCTTGTGAGAGTAGGCAGGGGTGGTGGTTCCTGAGTTTTGGAAACCTAGCCCTGTCAAAGTGTCCTGTTTGTCTATGGCGAGTTTCTTCTCGTTCCGGTGGCTATGCCTAGGAACGAGAATAGTATTTGTAGGTTGGGTTGAGGAACGAAACCCAACATCTTCAGTACTGTAGCAGCCCCACTAATCAAGGGGAATCTGAGAACCCCAAAGATCTTGGGGTACAAAGGCTCTATCCATCGGTATCTTGGCTACTGGCTCAGTAAGGGTAAACTTGCCGCATTCAATAATTTTTTTTAACTCCAGCGCTACTTGACGAGAAAGGTAAATGCTGACAAGCGGGGCAACCCGCACTGACTTGCCTTCAATTATCATCCGACCAGTTTTTAACTGAGCGTAGCTCACCAAACCAAAGGTGGGACGGACACGCCGAGGGATGGAAAAATCCACAACTGGGGCGACGATGTCTTTGTCTAGGACAGCGCATCGAGCGACTACCTCTTCTTCTAACACTGGCAGCGGCACACCAACCCCCAGCATCAGGGAAGGACCATAATTTTTTAAGTAGCAACCCCGCACCCACTGGCGATTCATTTGCTTGGCATCCCCAATTAGTGCTAAAGTGGCGGCAGGTCCGATCGGGGTACGATTGGGCAGACGTTTTTGCAACGGGAAATGCTGGGTACCTTCCCAGGCAATATAGCCGATGCCACCGCCTAAAAAAATCCGGGTGCCGATGCCAATCAGTTGTAGATCTGGATCGTTCAAAAGCGGGGAAATTGCGCCGCTGTTGGAGTAAACGGCATTCGCCAGCCGAGGGTACAAAGGTCCGAGGTAAGTAAATAGGGGGCGATCGCCTCCATTCACACCAACAATAAAATTCTGATATAAGTTGCGCGGATTATATAAATAAAACTGGTTTATTGTCTCGCGGCTAATAGTTGTCTCAAAAGATGCTCTAGGGTAACAGTCCGTTACCTGTCCAATCGCACGCAATTGTACTGGTTTTCCGGCAATCAAATCTTCTATGACATGAGCACCACCCCGTTCGCGACTGTATTCGCCTTCTGGAACGTCACTAATGCTTGTAGAATCCACCACTTGAGTCGCCCCCAGATACAAATCCACCGCCCCAAAGCCAGCATAAGCAGGGACGCCATCTAACCAGCAGGAGCGAATTTTTATTGGCGGGTCAGTGTGTCCTAGATTGATAATGGCTCCAGAAGATTCCATCGGCTCAAAAGTGCCCGTGGTAATCACATCCACTTCCTTTGCCGTCTGGGTAACGCCTACTTGAGCCACCCGTGCTTTCAATTCATCTACAGTCCACACCACTGCCTGCTGGCGGCTGATTTTGTCATTAATTTCGGCAATAGTTCGCATGAGGGAAAGAAAGATCGGTAGTAATTTAACAGGAGTCAGGCGGTCCTCGTCTTGGAGCCATCTGGGAAATTCTGACTCCTGACTCCTGACTCCTGACTCCTGACTCCTTCTTTAATTTTATTCTGACTCCTGACTTATGCCTCCTAATTTATTTCCCTTAATCTGGCTTTTTATTACTTCCACAGGCTCAAAACCTTCAGAATATTCAGCAACAACAACCAACTCTGTTCCTTTTTTGGGATGCCTATGCCAATGATCTAAAACATCTTTAATTAATACTTCTTGCAACCAAATTTGAGCGACGACTGCTAGGGGAATAGCCATAAATAATCCTAGAAATCCAAAGACAGTGGCAAAAAATAACTGGGATAATAAAACTCCAGCAGGTAGTAGCGATACCTGTTTCGCCATCACCAAGGGTGTTAGTACATGACTCTCCAAGACATGAGAGGCTACGAAAAGAGCTAAGACCCCGAAAGATTTCCAGACACCATAGGATTTATCTAGTAAAGCGATCGCCATTGGTGGGATCACACTCACTGTCGGGCCAATATTGGGAATAAACATGAGTAACCCAGCCAAAACTCCCTGAGCCAGTGCCAATTTTACCCCCAGAATCCACAGCCCAATACAGCTAAAAAAGCCGATCGCGATCATGTTGAATAAAACCCCGATCGTCCATCCTCCTAATGCCACCTCGCATTGATTTAAAATCCCTTCTACCCGTCGCCGATAAAACGAGGGGAATAGCCGCATGAATGCCTGACGATAAGATTGGGGATCGAATAACAACATCAACGTCAAAACTACCACCAGCAAAACATGGAGGACAACCACCACCGAGTTATAAGCTAAGAGAACAGACCTCCCTGCCATTTCATTAAACACAGGCTGGAATTGTTCCTTTAAAGTTTTAACATCTGGTAGAAATCCAATCACCTGGACTGGGAGTTGAGCTTGGAAACTATGTTTGAAATGATTGACTGCACTGTTAAGTCGATCAAATCCCACAGGGAGTAACACTGTCAATTGTTTAAACTCCCCCGCTAAAGGGACTACAATCAGCCAGTAACAGCCTACGAGAAAGCCTATTATCAGGCTAATCGACATCAGCACAGCTAATGGTCTCTGTATCCGCCATCGTCGCAGCCATCGAACTAATCTATTAATCACCGTGGCTAACACTACTGCCGCAAACAGCAACAATAGCAATTCTCGGATTTGCCATAGGATGTATAGGGAAATGACTAAGGCAATTAAGCCTATCCACTTACCGAAATTCACTTATGTTGACTCCTAGCTGCCTTGAACCTCTGCTCCTGAATCAGAGATTCAGACTATCGTTGAATATAAGCTCGCCAACTTAGCGCTACAGCGACAATGGCAGCGGGTAGAACCACGGCAACTAAAGCGTTAGAGGCTGTTGCAGGAATAGATAGGGTGGGACTGCCGTACTTAATTAACGCCGAGAGCCCAGCAGAGATTACCAAAACTTTGAGAATAAATCCAGTTTGTTTCAATCTCTACGCTGATTAGAATGTGATTTTTCCGATTATAGCATGAGATGTCACAGGTGATACCACCGCTGATTTTCTTTGTCATCTAGGGCTGGCTGACAGCCTGTTCTGCATCAAGAGCAGGCTGGCAGTGATAGCGATTTGCTAGAAGTGAGGCTTGGCGGTAAACTTGGAGAAAATTTCAGAGTTTAAGTGGCTCTAGATAATGTGAGAGTTTTGTACTTATTACTGTGAATTCGTTTGAGATTGTTGCTGTCGTTGGGCACGAGCAGCTTTATAAATTTCCTGAATTTTAGTCTTTTGGTCAGACGTGAGATTGAGCGTCGATAGTGCCTGACGCATCTTTTCACCTTGTTGCAATTTCGTTTGTAACTCTTGCTTCTGGTCTGGGGTTAAAACTGCCTCGATTTGCTGTCTAATCACCTGACTCTTCCGAGTATGCTTCTGTGATTTTGCTTTATTTGATTGGTATTTGTCTGATGGAGATGGAGGGTGAAAGGTATCAGATTGAGGTAGATTTGAGGAATTAGACTGGGTGCATGCTGTAATTCCTCCGGTGAGGATGGTTGCTAATAGAAGTGTGGTAGCGATCGCCCGTTTCTTCATTGTGATTGGTTGCGATAAATTTTAGTGATTAAAACTGTTCTCACTCAGTTTATCTTAAATAGGGAATTGGCAAGTATTGCTGCCTGGGTGCGATCGCGCAGATTTAGACGGCTCAGAATACTGGTGACGTAGTTTTTAACAGTGTTTTCTGAGAGATAGAGAGCTTGCGCAATCTCCCGGTTATTAGCTCCAGAGGCAATTAAACGCAAAACTTCACGCTCCCGATGAGTCAGTTGAGCAAATTCAGGGGGTGGTGCGATCGGTTTCTGGGCAGGTGTTGAGATGGGGGTGAGCGCTTTCTCGAATAATCCTGGTCCTAGTTGCGTATGACCCTTATAAACGGCGCGGATAGCCAGAGCCAGTTCTTCAGGCTCGGTGTCCTTAAGCAGATAGCCTTTAGCCCCCAGCCTCATAGACTGTGCCACATAATCGTCGTCATCAAACGTTGTCAATACCAGCACTTTGGTTTGGGGATACTGTTGAGCTAGAGCCTGCGTTGCCGCTACCCCATCCATCACAGGCATTCGGATATCCATAAGGACAACATCAGGCTGTAGCATTGAGATCTGTTCTATCGCCCGTTTCCCGTTTTCCGCCTCGCCGATAATTTCCATATCTGGATTGCACTCCAGTAAACTCCGGAGTCCCTGACGAATAATCGCTTGGTCGTCAACTAAAAAAATACGAATCATAAGTTTGATAGTAGCAGAGAAACAGAGATTCGACAACCTGTTCCTGGTTGACTACTGAGATTAAACTGACCACCCAACATTGTTGCTCGTTCGCGCATTCCCTGTAATCCAAAGCCGGTGGTATTTTGAATTGGATTAAACCCTTTACCATTATCCTCGATCGCCAGATAAAGAATACCTGCTTGCTGATAGAGTTGAACGGTGACGGCTGTTGCCTGAGCGTGCTTGCCAATATTAGTGAGCGATTCCTGTACAACACGATAAAAGGCAGTACTAACCTCTGTCGGTAGCGGTAAGGGCAAATAGGTTTTGTAGGACGGTTCAATTCCTGTGGTGTGCTGAAAGTCCTTTAATAGCTTTTCAATGGCGAATTCTAGAGATTGCCCTTGTAGTGGATTCGATCGCAACACAGAAACCGATCGCCGGATTTCCTGCAACGCCTCAGAACCCAGTTGCTTTGCCTGCTTGACAAAAGTCAACGCCTTATCGTGTGACTGCCAAAACAGTAGGGCGTTATTTATCTGAATCGTTTGGGCAGCTAAGATGTGTCCAAGTCCATCGTGGATTTCTCGCGCAATCCGGTTGCGTTCCTGCAAAGTTGCCTGATCTTCAATCCGCAGGGCGTACTGTCGCAGTTGCTGATGCGCCATCTCCAATTCCTCTCGGCTTTCTCGCTCTGCTAGCAGGGCGTTAATCAACAATAGGGCTAATACTAGCGTTAAGCTGAACAGCAACATGGAACTCAATCGCCAATCCAACACCATTGCTCTAACTCTGTCAGACGGAATGGGTTTGAGGAGCGTCAGTATTCCAAGGGATAACAGAGCTAGGCTGATGACAAACAACTGTCCCGATCGTTTAAATACCATACAACTCCGCATCACCAGCACCAGACTGAGGAGGAAAACCGAGCGAGAAGATAATCCTCCCTGAGTAGCTGGCAGCAAAATCAAGCCAAATTCCACAGTAGTGTAAAGCACCTTTCCTGCTAACTCCCCATTTGGCAGCCTTAAACCCACCAAAACGAAGACTGCGATCGTCAGGATTCGCCACAGTAAAGACCAGGACGAGCTGAAGGAGAGGATTTCAGTGAGTACTGCCGCAGCTAACAACAGCCATTCCAGGTAAAGCAGCAGACGAAACGTTTGGTGAGAATAGCGAATCATGGAACTATCTAAAGTAGGTTGAACAGGAGTCAGGAGTCAGGAGTCAGGAGTCAGGAGTCAGGAGTCAGGAGTCAGGAGTCAGGAGTCAGGAGTAGGGAGTAGGGAGTAGGGAGTTTCTTTGTGGGGCTGAGCTGCTATTAATTGAAGACGAGTTTATCTTCGATTTACTGGGGGTCTTAAAAACCATTTATCCATCTCCTGGCTTCTGGCTCCTGGCTCCTGGCTCCCTACTCTTCATTAAGTTAATCTGTTGACAATCTTGGATAGAGACTTTCCTCCTAATCTACCGCCTCTCAACCAGGAACAAAGTCATATTAAATTAAGGACTTTATTACTAAGCAGGATAGGACTCATGCTTGATGTGGGCGTCCAAACCAATTGGTTAAGATTAGTTTACAAACTTGAAAACATTGGAGTGTCTACATGACCCAGACCCATGAAGTTGTGGATGAGAGTTTGACTGAGCAGGACTTGCGACCAGCCTCCAAAGGTCTTTCTGCAAGAGGAATTGGTGTGATCCTGCTTGGGCTGTTGTTGCTCGGTGCTCTGGGTTTTTTTAGTCTCGGCACGCTTGCCAAACCCAAAACTAAGTCGCGGGATCGAGGGCAACAAGCTGTCCCAGTGAGTGTGGCGACAGTGACACAACAAGCGGTTCCCATACAGTTGCAGGCGATCGGCAACGTTCAAGCTGAAAATACCGTATCAGTCACCAGCCAAGTCAGCGGAAAAGTCACCGGAGTTTACTTCCAGAAAGGGCAGGAAGTGCAAAAAGGACAACTTTTATTTACTCTAGATGACCAAGCACAACTTGCCGTCATCCAACAAGCTCAAGGAACTCTACAGAGAGACTTAGCGCAAGTGCAGCAAGCCAAAGCGGTCATAAATAAAGACCTGACGCAGGTGCAGCAAGCTACAGCGAATAGGGCCAGAGATCAAGCACAAGCGAAATTCGCACAGACACAAGAAAATCGTTATCGTGACTTATATCACCAGGGTGCAGTTAGCCTCGAACAAGCTCAACAGTACTCCACCAATCGGGAAGCGGCAGAGGCAACAGTCGATGCAGACAACCAGGCGATCGCTAATGCTAAGGCAGCGATGCAGGTGGATGAAGAAGCAATCAAGAACGCCCAGGGGGTTATCAGTTCAGACGAAGGGGTATTGAAAAATGCTCAAGTGCAACTATCCTATACCAAAATTTACGCTCCAATCTCAGGTCGTGCCGGAAATATTCTCATCACATTAGGTAACGTGGTTCAGCCGGGATCGAATCCCCTAGTAACAATCGCCCAGGTTCACCCAATCCAGGTTGCCTTTTCCGTTCCAGAATCGGAACTGCCGAAGATTCAAAAGTACACGCAGGATAACAAACTGAAGGTGTCTGTCACCTTCCCCAACAGCAATACGGCTCCGATACCGGGTGTTCTCACATTTATCAATAACACCGTCGATAACACCACCGGAATGATTCAACTGATGGGCAACTTTGACAATACTCAGGGGCAACTGTGGCCAGGTCAATACGTCAACACAACCCTGACGCTCACCACAGATCAGAATGCGATCGTAGTTCCAGAGCAAGCAGTTCAGAATGGCACCAATGGTCAGTTTGTCTTCGTAGTCAACCCCGACATGACAGTAGCAAACATCCCAGTTACTGTAAGTACCACATATAACGGCCTTGACGTAATTGACAAAGGGCTGCAACTAGGCGATCGAGTAGTCACAGACGGACAAGCGAACCTCATTGCTGGTAACAAAGTACAAATCAAAACCGCCTCGCCTCACCAATAACATCACATCCACCCAAATTAAAATTATTGCAGACATCAGCGAACACTAAATCTAACGCTTCCTCTGCGCCCCTTTGCGCATACCTTTGCGCCCCTTTGCGTTAAAAAAAATTAATTCAGATGCCAAATAATTTCATATAACCAACCTATAAAATGAACCTTTCAGAACTATTTATTCGTCGCCCAATCATGACAACCCTAGTCATGGTAGGTATCCTAATCTTCGGTCTCATGAGCTATAGGTTACTGCCAATCAGCAACCTACCCAATGTAGATTACCCGACAATTCAAGTATCGGCAACACGCCCAGGAGCCAGCCCAGAAACGATGGCAACATCCGTGGCTCGCCCCCTAGAGAAGCAATTTTCGAGCATTGCTGGACTGACTTCGCTGAACTCCACTACCACTTACGGCAGTGCCCAAATTACGCTCCAGTTTGACCTGAGCCGTAACATGGGCGATGCAGCTCAGGACGTAGAAGCGGCGATTTCAGCGTCTGCTGGTCAGATTCCGAACGACCTACCAGCCCCTCCCTCCTATAGCAAAGTAAACCCAGCCGATCAGCCAATTCTTTACCTTTACCTATATTCTCCCACCCTGCCACTTTCCCAAGTAAACAACTATACCCAGACCTACCTTGCCCAAAGCCTATCTACGATCAATGGCGTCGCTCAGGTACAGCTTTACGGTTCTCAGAAGTCTGCCGTTCGCATCCAGCTCGATCCGCAAAAGTTAGCGAGTACAAAGGTTGGGCTAGATCAGGTGCAAACTGCCATTCAGCAAGGCAATGTTAATTTACCTACAGGCAGTGTTTCTGGCAAATACAAAAACTATACTATTCAGACAAACGGCCAACTAAGTGATGCCAATGCTTATCGATCGCTAGTTGTTGCCTACCGCAATGGAACGCCTATCTACCTCAATCAACTGGGGCACATTATTAACGGTGTTCAAAACCAGCAGGTGGCAAGCTGGTATAACGACACCCGCGCTATCATACTGACGATTCAACGGCAGCCTGGGACAAATACTGTACAGGTAGTAGACACAATTAAGCAAAAGCTGCCCCAATTGAGAAGCCAGATTCCTAAATCAATAGAAGTCGGCATTCTCTATGATGCGTCTGGTGCAGTGAGAGATTCGGTAAATGATGTCAAATTTACCTTAATGCTGACCATCGGCCTAGTTATCCTGGTGATCTTCCTATTTCTGCGTAACCTCTCCGCTACAGTGATTCCCAGTCTGGCGTTGCCCGTCTCGCTGATTGCTACCTTTGCGGTGATGTACATGTTGAACTATTCCCTAGACAACCTATCAATGATGGCGTTGACGCTCTCAGTGGGTTTCGTGGTGGATGACGCGATCGTCATGCTGGAAAATATTGTCCGGCACATGGAAATGGGGGAACGTCCGCTAGAAGCAGCCTTGAAGGGTTCAGCGGAAATCAGTTTTACCATCTTGTCGATGACGCTTTCACTGGTAGCGGTGTTCATCCCTATGCTGTTCATGGGTGGATTGTTAGGACGACTGTTCCACGAATTTGCGGTGACGATCGCCGTCGCCATTCTGGTGTCTGGGTTTGTCTCCCTGTCGCTTACCCCAATGCTGTGCAGTCGATTTCTGCGTCCGCCAGACCATGCCCACCAAAGCCGTCTGTATCAAGCCTCAGAGTATGTGTTCGATCGCATGCTCGGTATCTACTCTAGCACCCTACGAATAGCCTTAAAGTACCACTTGACAACGATGCTCGTGTCCGGTGTCATCTTGCTCGTCACCGTTTATCTACTTGTATTGGTTCCGAAAGGCTTTATCCCTTCGGAAGATACTGGACAAATCACGGGAATTACCCAGGCAGCGCCGGATGCTTCCTTTGATAGTTTAGTTCGTCATCAGCAGGAAGTAGCCGACCTCATCCGCGCCGATCCGAATGTCGATGCCGTTAATTCCAACATTGGGGCTGGTTCTAGTGCTAGTGGTGGGGGGGGTGCTGTAGCAACCAACTCCGGCAGTTTGTTCATTCGCCTTAAGCCTCGCGAACAACGCCACGCCACTGCCGATGAAATCGTCCAAGAGTTGCGACCAAAAATAGCGGCTATTCCGGGCATTCAAGTGTTCTTACAGAATCCCCCGGCGCTTCCCATTGGCACCCAGCAGAGTACAGGATTATATCAGCTAAACCTACAAAGTCCCGATGTCCAACCTCTGCAACAGTATGTTCCGCAACTTGTCGCCAAGATGATTGCTCTGCCGGAACTTCAGGATGTTAACAGTAACTTACAGTTAACCTCAAACATAAAGATTGACATCGATCGCACTAAAGCCTCAGCCCTTGGCATAACCGCAACCCAGATTGAAAGCACTTTGAGAAACGCCTACGGTTCTTATCAAGTATCAACCATCTATGGTGCTTCTGACGAGTATGAAGTCATCCTGGAACTAGAACCCCAGTATCAGCAAAGCCCCCAGGCTCTCATGCAGCTCTATATTAACTCTAGTAACGGACAAGAGGTTCCCCTCAGCACATTGGCGTCCTTGTCTCAGGGTGTCGAACCGCTGACGATCAATCAAGCTGGTCGGATGAATTCCGTTACAATTTCATTCAACTTGGCACCTGGAGCATCCCTAGGAGCTGCCACTCAAAGCGTGGAAGATCTTGTTCGTGCAGTTATTCCTAACAGCATAACGACAAGCTTTCAGGGAGCAAGTCAGGTGTTTAAATCTTCACTGCCGAGTCTAGCACTGTTACTAATTATCGCAATTTTAGTGATTTATCTCGTTCTCGGTATTCTCTACGAAGATTTCATCCATCCTCTGACCATTCTTTCTGGTCTACCTTCCGCTGGTTTTGGTGCTTTATTAACCTTATTAATTTTTCATGTTGAATTGAATGTTTATTCATTCATCGGCATTATGTTGTTAGTAGGTATCGTCAAGAAAAACGGCATTATGATGGTAGACTTTGCCGTTGAAGCACAGCGAAAAGAAGGAAAAAGTCCATTTGATGCCATCTATGAAGCCTGCTTAGTTCGCTTCCGTCCGATCATGATGACGACGATGGCGGCTTTAATGGGAACCCTGCCGATCGCCATAGGCTTTGGTGCAGGCTCCGAATCCCGTCGCCCCCTAGGTATTGCGGTTGTAGGTGGACTGGTATTTTCTCAGATATTAACCCTCTATGTAACTCCAGTATTTTTCACCTATATGGAAGCGTGGCGGAAAAAATCAATGAACAGGAGTTAGGAGTCAGGAGTCAGGAGACAGGAGTCAGGAGACAGGAGTTAGGAGCCAGGAGTTAGGAGTCAGGAGTCAGGAGTCAGGAGATAGGAGTCAGGAGTTAGGAGTTAGGAGTCAGGAGTCAGGAGTCAGGAGTCAGGAGTCAGGAGTCAGGAGTCAGGAGTCAGGAGTCAGGAGTCAGGAGTCAGGAGTCAGGAGT
>CASBRB010000457.1 GCA_949127975.1 Oscillatoriales cyanobacterium PMM_0019
ACAGGAATCGAATGTACCGGGAGAGTATCTGGAGGGAGAGGATAAATACTATCACCAAAGAGAAACCCGATAATTTCAACTTCATACTTTAATTTTTGTAAGACTTGACCGAGTAAATACGCTCGGTCAAGTCCACCTTTAGACAAAGTTGGAGAAATAATCGAAATCTTCATCAACCAAACTTACTGGATAGCTCCTCAAATTTTCTCGTCGCTATGGCGTTGTTGATGCCACTTCCAAGCATGAGACACAATCTCATTCAGCTCTGGATACTGGGGATGCCAGCCCAAAATTCTTGTGGCTTTGTCGCTACTGCCGACTAGCACAGGCGGATCGCCTGGACGTCGCGAACATGTGTTCACTTTGATTTCCCGCCCTGTTACTGCCCTGGCAGCCTCAATTACTTGTTTGACTGAAAAACCGCTGCCATTACCTAAATTAAACACATCTGACTTGCCACCCTGTAACAAATATTCCAACCCCAACACATGGGCAGCAGCCAAGTCGCTGACGTGAATATAGTCCCGAAGACAAGTGCCGTCTGGGGTGGGATAATCTGTGCCGAAAATGTCAACTGATTCCCGTTTACCCAAGGCAGTCAGCAGTACAAGCGGGATGAGATGGGTTTCGGGAGTGTGATCCTCACCCAGCAACCCATTCGGATCGGCTCCTGCGGCGTTAAAGTAGCGGAAACATACAGACTGGAAATTGTAGGCAGCATCAAAATCTGATAAAATCCTTTCCACCATTAACTTAGTGTTTCCATAGGGATTGATCGGGTGTTGGGGATGATCTTCGGTTAGGGGCACAGTTTTGGGTATGCCATAGGTAGCACAGGTAGAAGAAAATACAAATTTTTTAATTGATGCTGCCATCATAGCTTCTAAAAGCGTCAGGGTGCCGATGACGTTGTTATGGTAGTACTTGGCGGGATCGCTTACCGACTCACCCACATAAGCATAAGCGGCAAAGTGCATGACTGCAGTAATCGGGTGCGTTTTGAATAGACTTTCAAGCAAGGTGCGCGAGTTCGTGTCACCGACAACTAGCTCTACCTGTAACACCCGCTCTACTAAATCTCTATGGCCATAGACCAAGTTGTCCAAAACTACCACCTCGTATCCGGTTCGCTTCAGAGCCAGCACGGCATGGGAGCCAATGTATCCTGCTCCTCCTGTAACTAGAATAGTGGGTTTGACTTGCGACACTTTGGTGAGGTGACTCTCTGCTTTATTGTATTCCTTCTAATGTTAGCAAAAATCAGGAAGCTTCCGGTCTTAGGGCGGGCAATCTCCACCTTGGGCGATCGGGACTAAAGTACTGACGTGCCTTCCTGAGCGAAACTTTTCGGAAAACCGATTAGTAAACTAACTGCAAGCGCTTTGTCTGCACTTCATCAAATATACGATTAATTTGGCGACGTTGTTCCTCATTAACCATATAATCAGAGAGAGCCGCAGACATCAACTGAAAATACTCTTGACGACTCAACTGCTCTGCTGACAGGATGCGCTCTATCAGTTGCTGTATGTTGGGGGTTAATTGACCATCTCGTGTCCATGTCATCTGCAATCCTGCCTGGCTTGGCATAAAGTTCAAGTTTTAATCGGACTCTCCCTATGACCTTCTAGGCAGGCTCGATCAATTGACGTTGGTTGATACAAATTGGTTTCCGACATTTACCTCTCTCCAGCATTCTGGTTCTGGGAACTCTTGTCCCGCATGGATTTCTGCGTCACAGTTACCTCAAAAGCTTTGAAACCGCTGTTTAGCCTGGGCGATCGTAATTGCCCTGTGCTGCTGGCTTCAGTCTGGCTTGCTTTTATTCTAACTGAGTGTGACGCCGATCGCACCTAAACCTAGGTTTAGATTACACAACTTATCCAGAATTATCACCGATCGTTAACTAAATAAATCACCTACCATCTTAGAAAAAGAAGAGAGTATAGAGTTGTAGAGTTCACGAAACAGATGCCTGCAATCAAACTTCTTCCCGGTGCCATTTCTGAAATGCTAGCCTGCGTCTCTAGCACCTGCACTATCACTTTAGCCGATCGCTACGGATTATTAGCTGCTGTCTTGGACGAGTCATTAGAACAAGAAGAAAGATTCGCCGTCGATCGACTGCTGCGCTCGGTCTGCCGGGGAAGAATTCGAGTGATTGACGAACTTTCTCTGGTAATCTAAAGATAGAATCTAGTCGAGCATTAAATAATAATTCCCGCACCCGATCGCCCAAAATGAACCACGATACAATTCTGTTTATCGTCGGCGTCGCTCTACTCGCACTCTATCTTGTCTTTTCAGGGCTAACTGAAATGGGGACTAAACTCCCTTGGAAGAAATAGCGGTACGGCCGATCGTATAAATTAAATTAAGAAGATATTCAGAGGTGGCTCGACGGCTAGAACAATCTGAACAACGCGCCACCCAAGCTGAACAACGCGCCCAAAAGCTAGCAGAGCAGTTGCGAGCGGCTGGGATTGAGCCAGATCAGATGTGAGACGCTATACATAGCTCAAAATTGTTTATTTTTCAAGCTCTTACACTATATCTGGAGATCGCTTATATTACTTGATCTATCCCTAAAACAAAAAGACTTGATATATGGTTCGAGAGCTTGAGCGGATTTCCAAAAGCCAGTTTCCGGAAACGGCACCCACTGCCAATCCTGTGTTTTTTAGAACCTACAGCCGCCACACCCCATCCGGGCGTGAAACATGGGAGCAGGTGTGCTCGCGCACCTCGAAGGCATTGGCAAAGTTGGGCAACCTCACCCCCCAAGAAGCGGCACTGATAGAACAGATGCAAGGGCAACTGAAAACCCTCTCTTCTGGGCGCTGGTTGTGGGTTGGAGGAACCGAGTGGATTGAAAAACAGGAGAATTTTTCAGGAGCCTACAATTGCTCCTCTACCAATATCAAAGACTGGCATGCTTTTGGGCTGCTAATGGATTTAGCCATGATGGGCTGTGGCACCGGAGCTGTACTGGAACCACACTATATCAATCAACTCCCACCCATTCGCAATCACATCCACATCACCTTGCAGGGTGAAGTTGGCTCAACCCCTGTGCCAGAGCGTTACGAACAGACAGAGGTCAAGATAGAGGGCGATAGCGTCACCATTTACGTCGGCGACAGTCGGCAAGGTTGGGTCAATTCTTATCAGACTTTGCTAGAATTGTCAAGTGACGAGCAGTTTTCAGGAGAAGTTCAAGTTATTATTGACTTGAGCAATATTCGTGCTGCCGGAGAACCTCTCAAAGGTTTTGGGGGTGTGGCTAATCCTGTTAAGTTGCCGGAACTTTATCAGCGTTGCGTGTCAATTCTCAATAAAGCTGTAGGACGACAATTAAATTCAGTAGAATGTTGCCTATTAATTGATGAAGCTGCTGTGACGATCGTTGCTGGTAATATTCGCCGCTGTATCGCTTACGGGGTAAGGGTATCAACGATTTATGGCATGAAACCTATCCAAGATATTCAGGTAGGAGATCTGGTTTTAACCTCCAGAGGCGAGTACCGCCCAGTGGTAAATAAATTTATCCAGGGTGTTCAGGATGTGGTAGAAATTCGCACCCCAGCTACCTCAATTCGGTGTACTGCTAACCATCGTGTAGCAGTCTATGATAGTCTTAGCTCCTATACTTGGAAGCGTGCAGGGGAATTGCAGAAAGACTCGCGGCTTATCTCCGTCCCCCACACTAAAGGTATTGACTGTGCTGACACCGATTATGCTTGGCTACTAGGGTTTTACATCGGCAATGGCCATGCTGATATGGAATCATCAAAACGCCGTCAAGGTAGTGGCGAGGTCGTTTTCGCCTTTGACAAACAACGTCTGCAAGGAAAGCTAGGCGAAAAATGTCTCCGCATTCTGTTCAAACTAGGTTATACCCCAACTGTTGTTTACCGGGAAGATGCGGGTTTTATCAAAGTCCACCGCCAAGACTTTGCCCAAGAAATGCTGCAATATAAGCAGCGGTGGGGAGTTCCTGTTATTCCCGAAATTATTTGGAAAGGTACTCCTGAAATTCGGGCGGCTTTTTTAGCTGGATTGATTGATGCTGATGGTACACCTTCTAAAAATGTTCTGCTCAACTCTGACAAATTAGAATTTTTACGAGAGATTCAAAAATTGGCTCTCTCAGTGGGAATTGCTACAACCTTACATGAGCGTAAACCCAAGAATCTCAAAGGTTTAGGGACAGTCTACGAAGGATGCCACTGCATTCAAATTCTGGGGTTACAATCCCAAGCCGTAGTTGTAGCCTTGATTAATCAGTTTGCCGTTCGCGATCGCTTCACCCTCAAGTTTGGTAAAAAAAATTGCTTAAATTTGCCATACCAATTTGTTGAAGAGTTAGTGGCAACAGGCAGTCAAGCAACAACTGAAAAAGTAGCTAAAAATATCATTGCCGAACCACAAGGTAAATCTGGGCAATTTCAAAATGTCAACTTTGACACCCTTTTAGCGGAAAACTTAGTAAATCCTCACTGGTTGCCAATGGAAGTTCAGTTTGTTGCTCCCGCAGGGCAAGCTGAAACTTTCGATATCGAAGTTGAGGGCGACCATGAATTTATTGCTGATGGGTTACTGGTGCATAACTCGGCGGGAATGCGCCAATTTAATTTTGATGATGAATTAGGAGGAAATGCCAAAGATAATCTTTGGCAGCAAGATGAAAACGGCAACTGGCGGATCGATCCAGAGCGCGATGCTCTGAGAATGTCAAACCACACCAGAATTTTTCACTACAAACCCTCAGAACAAGCGTGTATCGAGGCGGTTAGGAAACAATACTATAGTGGCGAGGGTGCGATCATGTGGGCTGGCGAAGCAGTAGCCAGAGCCAATAACGATCTGCTTCCCAATCACGAAATCAAAGCTGATTTTTTGCAAGCTTACGCAGCAGGAACAGCCAGGAAGTGGTTACAGGAACACTATCCTAACCTTAAGGACAATGAGTTAGATCATCGTCTGGAACGCTTGGGCTTAAATCCGTGTGGTAAGTAATTTTGCCTCACGTTAAAAACCCCGCAAAATCGGTAAAAGCTGAGATGCTAATACCGAGGTAATCAAAGGAATTAAAAAACCTTTGACACCGTACAGCGTAGAGAATGAACCTAGATTACAATCAAAATTGATTTCTAGAATATAATTTCTCCAAGAGTGCGGGGGCGCGGATAACATTTCCGTTATCCATGCAAAATGTACGCGGAGCTACCGCGAATAAAGAAGCAGTAGAACTAGAGGATAAAAAGCTTCTAGGGTAACAAAACTGGAAATTATTGGCTCTAACTTCCACTGTAATTTGGCTGAAATTCACCTAAATCAAATTGACCCGCACAATTACAAAGAACAAGAGGAAGCTTTCACTGCTGGGGCGCTTTCTGTTGCCGCATTACTCAACCACAAATTTGTTGAGCCTCGCTACCAGTACAGCCGTGAAATAGACCCGATTGTGGGCGTTTCTTTCACAGGCTTGTTTGATTTCTTTGTCAACGCCTTTGGTGTAGATTGGTTGCGCTGGTGGGCTCAAGGACGACCTGAAACTGCACAAGGACTAGAGTTTAAGCGACAGGAACAGGAATATCTGACTCGCTGGAAAGAAATTGTGCATCGGGTAGTTGGGGATTACTGCTCGCGCCACGGCTTGAAAAAACCAAACCGTTGTACGACTGTACAGCCAGCCGGGACGAAATCCCTGCTCACTGGTGCTTCTCCTGGTTGGCATCCTCCAAAAGCACAACGTTTTATTCGTCGGATCACATTCCGAAAAAACGATCCTGTGGCACGGGCTTGTATCGACTACGGTTACAACGTCATTCCATCTCAGTCTGATAAGGATGAAAATGGCAATCTGCTAGACAATCCATTTTCGGAGCTTTGTTCAGAATGGTTAATCGAAATTCCTGTAGAAGTTTCTTGGGCTAATTTACCTGGAGCTTCAGACATCGATATTTCTAAGTTTGACGCTTGCAGCCAATTCGACTTTTATCATCAGGTGTTCAAACACTATGCTACCCACAATGTCTCGGCAACCATAGAACTGCGAGAAGTGGACATTGAACCACTAGGAAAGCGCCTGTACCAAGTCATTCAAAATGATGAAGGCTACATCTCAGCCGCCCTGCTGGCAAGATTTGACGATCACCAGTCTTTTCCTCGCTTGCCCTTTGAGCCAGTAACTAAAGAGCAGTATCAGCAACTGGTTAAAGAGGTGTTAGCGCGTCGGAGGACAGATGATTTTAAAATAGCTCTGAGTCAATATGACTTTGGAGAGATGTTAGAAGCAGGACCTTCTGGTTGCGACTCTGATAAGTGTCTGCTCCCCGAACAGCAACCAACCTCTAACAGTTGATTGGTTGACACTCCCTCGGTTAGTAGAATTGTAGGTTGGGTAGAGCGTAAGCGAAACCCAACAAATACTTAATGTGGAGCGCCAAAAGCCCAAAAGCTTTCTCAGTAAGGGCTAAAGCCCTCACTACGAACTAATTTCCCAGCAGGACTTACGCACTGCCTTTATATATAGCGGGTTCGTAGGGGCAAACCCCCTGTGGTTGCCCCTATATATGCCAGTGTGCGTAAGTCCTATCTCAGAAAAAGTAAAAGGCGTGAGCCTCACTACAGCGTAACGCACCGAAAATTAGCACCCATTATGGTGCGTTACATTTCATTAACGCACCCTACAACAAGTATATAGTCGCATTGAGTAGGGTGTGTTAGCGTGAGCGTAACGCACCGAAAATTAGCACCCATTATGGTGCGTTACATTTCATTAACGCACCCTACAACTAATGCTTCTGCTCGGTTCTTAATTGCCTGATTAGAAATGATTTTAGTTTGAGCGATCGCCAGCAGAGATGCAACCTGTTCTGATAGAATTGTAGGGTAGAGCGGTAGCGTTACCCAACAAATACTTAGACGTTGGGTTTCGTTCCTCAACCCAACCTACAACCAATCGCATTGTAGGTTGGGTAGAGCGGTAGCGAAACCCAACAAATACTTAGATGTTGGGTTTCGTGCCTCAACCCAACCTACAACTTTCGCCTTTCGCTTCGGTGCGATCGCGCTGCTGACCTCCACGCTATAATCAGTAGTTAACAAGTTCGCTCATTATTATGTGGAGTGCCTTATGAACACTCGCCTAGAGGTTGAGTCGGCGATCAAGCAACTACCAGAAGGAGAAGTCCGCGATCTTGCAAAGTGGCTTCAGGAATACCTTAATGAGATGTGGGATCGGCAGATCGCAGCGGATTTGGCATCAGGTAAGTTGGATCGCCTAATTGCTCAAGCTGAAGCAGATATTGCAAATGGCAATGTGAGGGATTTGGATGAAGTCCTTCGCAACGGCTGATTTTTGGAAAGCGTATGCTGAATTATCATCTGACATGAAGGAGCAAGCGAGGAAAGCATACCAGCTTTGGAAGGAAAATTCACTTCATCCCTCGCTGCATTTTAAGAAAGTTGGTAAGAAACTTTGGTCTGCTCGTATCAGTGGTGGATATCGAGCATTAGCCATAAAGGAGGGTGACGATTACTATTGGTTCTGGATCGGTGAACACGACGAATATGAGAGCTTTTTGAATTAATTAGTTGTGGCAAGCCAGCTAACAAGTCGTTGGGACGGCGATTTGATAATTTCGCACTTCGTCTATAGTTCTTTCGTCGCCGTTCAACTTAGTCGTTACCGACAGCAAAAAAGGCAACGCCTTTCCTTGCTTCTTCTTCCTTGATGCGTTGCGCCCCACGTTCTACAATTTGATCTGGTTCTCCATAAGGTTCACCGTCAGTAATCATAAATACCCACGGGCGATAGTAGCTAATTCCATTGGCACGATACTTAGACTTGCGGTTTTGAATCATGTCTAGCGCCAAATTAATTCCAGAGCCTGTATGCGTCACACCTCCAGCAGTTAGTGTTGGTGGCTGAAACTGCTCTGCTGTTACAAAATCTTGAACTACCTTTACATCGCTGTCAAAGGTAATAATTGCTACTTCAATTATTTTTTTAGCTAGATTATCTTGATTTAAGTTTTCTTTAAAGGTTCTTAGTCCCTCATTCAAAGCATTAATCGGCTCACCAGACATTGAACCAGAGGTATCCAGCAGCAGTACGCAGGCGCAACGTGGCTCTGGATTATTAGCAAATTCTACGATTTCTTCCAGTTTCAGGTTTTCCGGCATAATTTAACAGCTTATAAGGCGGTTGACATTTGGGGTTGATGCACAAACTCATTCTACTTCCCCCTAGACGGCCTATCCATCGCATTTTTAATCAAAGTGCGAATCACCTGTCGCTTTGTCTCCTGCCGCTCAAGACAGTATTGCTCTAGGGCGTTGTACTCGCTCTCAGGCAGTTCTACGAGGAGCTGTTTTACTGGTTCGGTAGCTA
>CASBRB010000458.1 GCA_949127975.1 Oscillatoriales cyanobacterium PMM_0019
AGAGAGGAAGGCAGAGAGGAAGGCAGAGAGGAAGGCAGAGAGGAAGGCAGAGAGGAAACTAAAGAGCAAGTGGCTTTGAATTTACTCCGAGAAGGGATGACTGTAGAACTGGTGGCAAGAGTAACTGATTTGCCTCTAGCACGGGTACAAAGTCTCAGTCAGGTTATTCCACCTGAAGGTAGTTGAGTAGTAGGTTAGGTTGAGGAACGAAACCCAACATAAGTGGGAGAAGAACCAGGACTGCGATTAAGGACAACCCTCATCCCCCAACCCCTTCTCCCATCGAGGGAGAAGGGGAGAAAGAGAAAAAAAACCGACTCTTACTCCCCTCTCCCAATTTGGGAGAGGGGCTGGGGGTGAGGGCTCGATCGCACGCTTTAATGGGCTAACCTAGTTCCTATATCGCATCTTATCCAATCGCCCTGCTTCAATTTGACTAGAATTGCGAATAAAATCTCGTACCAATCTTGCTTCCTTTTGTGGGATTCCTAGCAAAGTAATGTAATTGGGTGTTGCATTATCGGGGAGGCGATGAAATATTCTTACTTCAGGTATTTGGGTATTTACCTTGCCGTGTCGGTGCGGAATCTTCAGCGATGATAATCCAAATAAACTGAGTGGAAACGGGCTATTTATCGTTACATCACCCAGATGATGCATTTCGTAAGTTCTCACTTGCTGATTGAGCAGTCCATCGGTTATTTCCAGGCGTTGGGTGGTTACCCGATAACGCATGGAGAGTAGTGCGAGATAATATAGACCGATGTGTAAGCTAGCACAAAAAAACCATAACGACATCCATAGCGGGCTGCCGTTGAAGATAATTGCGAATGGTGAGGTTAAAAGAATCTTCAGCAGCGGGGGACTCACATGTAAGAGTGCAGACTTAAGCATAATGGGAGCCATGTACGCCAAAATAATCTTCGGTACCCACGGGATAACAACGTTGATGACTACTAACCAATCGGGGCTTCCACTCCATATCTTCTCTTCGTCTGTATGTCCATGAATGAAGACCCCACGCATTGAAATTTGATGAGGACCTAAGTCCTGTAAATGGCTTTCTAGCTTTTCAATCGGCACGGTTACATCATGGGGATTGATACTCTTGTTCGGGTTGCTGCGCTTTTCTACCGAAGTAGATTGCGGTGGGATAACAACTATGTTTTGGGCTGAGTTTTTCTCTTGATTATCTCCACACTTTAGGCAATATAAACCTGAATAATTTTCACCACAATTCCAGCATTTGGACGACATAAAGTGTCTCCTTTTTAGTGCTATAAACTTTCTAAACCTTCTTAAGGGTGTTTGACTTGAGTCGTTTTCTTTATTAAAGTAGATATAAGCCTAAGCTGCACCCCATAATAGTAGGGTACTTTCCCAATTTTTCCCCAACGTTGGTTGGTTGACATTGACAGGTTCTTAGTTGCCCGTTTGGGTGAGAGCGGGAAAGTTTTCGTTAGCCCTGTCAAAATGCGATCGTAAGTCTTCACCAACATTACTACAAACCTTGCCCTAAGTTGTAGGTTGGGTTGAGGAACGAAACCCAACATTGGGCTTGTCCCCAATCCAGGGCTAAAGCCCTTACTACTTTCCTTGCCCTGAATTGTAGGTGGGTTGAGGCACGAAACCCAACATTGGGCTCGTCCCCAATCCAGGGCTAAAGCCCTTACTACTTTCCTTGCCCTGAATTGTAGGTTGGGTTGAGGCACGAAACCCAACATTGCTCAAAGTTTTATAAAATACAGTCCGATATTTCTATTTTGAGACGTTAAAACTAACGCTTAGCGGTTGTACACCTTTAGGTGTTGCTTCTCCAACCACGAGATCGAGTCTTACGATCGGAGTCGCACTTTCCACATTCTTAAAGACAAGGTGTAATAATGGAGTTGTTGCTGAATAGACTCTAAAGAACGACTGACCAGTATCTGCTCCTCTCATATTTGCAAAAGATACCTCCTCTGCTTGGTAAGTTGTACCATCAGCATTTATGAGGGTAGTAACACCCATAGGTCGGAGTCCGACATTAGCTATTCCGCCAGTCTGTTTAGATGCTACATAAAGAGTTCGATCTTCTGATGTAAGGTTAACAACTTCAAAATCGCATTTGACTTGAGTTTGCAAAGTTTTGCAACTCTTTAGGCGAAAACGAAAAGACCCTGACTCTTTAGTAGAATTTGAGGCAACAGCAGTTGGCGAAGCTGTGAGGGGAAATACCCAAACAGCAAGATTCAAGATGGATATACCAAATATGCCGAGTACTACCAGCATATTGACCTTTGATAAATGAGAAGAAAAGAATGATTTCATGGGGAGACTCCTATCTTACGAATTTTTACGACTTGAATTTAGTGGCTGTCATTACGAAAGAGAGATAGAATATCCAAGTTCAACCGCTCATGTTGTATAACATGAAAGAGAGAAGGATACTCAATTTGTAATCGTTTGTCAGTAAGAAAAACAAGCTCAGGGCCATTCTCAAAAGAAACATTGGCTAGTTTTTGTCCTTAAGGGCGGTGACCCCCGCCCTGGCAACAAACCTAAATTGGCGTTATAGTGCTTACTTACGAGAAATTTTCATCAATTCTTGATGAATGCTAAATAGGAGAATTAGCAACTCACAACTAACTCGCCAAAATAAGTTTCCAGCAACTATTACTATTAAGCTAACAAATAAATTCATCCCAAATTGCTGTAGTCCCAATCCGACAATTATGATAGTAATTATTCCCAGAATGTATAAACCTTTGATTAGGGAAAAACTAACCATCTTGCGGAAGGTAAAAAACTCTGCGAACAAATTATCTTCCATATTAACCTACCAATTATCAAGAGCTAAGGTGTGTTTGATTTGAGTCGTTTTCTTTTATTAAACTAGATCCAAGCCTATACTGCACCCCATAAGAGTAGGGAACTTTCCCGATTTTTCCCCAATGTTGGTTGGTTGACATTGACTTCGATCGAATGCATACTCCCGATCGCTTCCCACCAGGTGTTATTTCTGGATTGTAGAAAATCAACAAAGTTGATTCTTGTGTAGGGTGGGTTAGCGCTAGCGTAACCCACCGAGCTTAAAAATCTAATTAAACACCAACCTTCTCAACTGATTGCCCGATCGTGGTAGTTCTAATAGCGCAGGACTTACGCAGCTATACTACATATGGGGGATGGTGGGTTACGAGTCAAGCTAACCCACCCTACAAATAGCGTCTATGGCTAAGTTGAGCGGCGGCTAGTATCCTCTGCATCTTCACCGAGATCTCGCGTCCGTCCGCTCCAACGTGTTGTTAGACCACGCTTTGGCGGCAAGCTGACAACTTCTCTTCCGCCTTCTGACTGCTTTTTTTGCCAATCTGCAAACATCGCATCCAAATCGTAGTTAAAGGATTTGGCGTGTTCTTCACGGATCTGATGAATTTGATCTAGGATTTCATCTTGCCACATCGCTCAATCTCCTAATAATTCGTAGGGGGTGCAAATTACGGGTAACTGGTATCCAAAATCAAGGCCGATCTCTTCAAGCTTCCTTTGAATCTGGGCATTGGCAATATGCTTACAGTTCCAGGTTAACAGATAATCCAAGCCGTGGACGGTAGCGGCTGCAATGTGAACCGCATCGTCAGAGGCTTTGGAGGGAAGATTGCTGCGCGAAAGAAACTGGGCTGCCAGACTTCGTACAGATTGATTGAGATCAACCAATGGCAATCCATTGAGGATTTCCAGTCGTTTCAACGCAATTTCAGCGTCTCCCCGCGCCGCCTCATCCAGGACAACTTGTGAAACATACAGTGTAAATGCACTGCTGTGGGCCTCCCACCACTCTTTTGTCACCTCTATATTTGCGGCTAGGATGAGATTCTTTGTAGATCTAGCAGTAAGGTAGCCAAGGATACTGGTTTCAATGTAGACCTTTTCGCTCATATGAAGTAAGCTGAAAACTTACTTATTGTAATCCATCCTTTCATTCGACTCAGGGCAGATCGTCAGGACTTACGCAGCTATACTACATATGGGGGATGGTGGGTTACGAGTCAAGCTAACCCACCCTACAAATAGCTGCTACTTGGAGAAACCGGATTTCTCACAAACCAACCTACAACTAAAAAGTTGGGTGCTCTGCCTCAACCCAACCTACAACTACAACTAGCAATTAGTAACAACTAACTTTTTGTTGTTTTTGAACTTGCGCTTCAGTAAGTAACCTGTTCCCCATAGACTAACGACTAATGTATTCAACAACGGTGAAGATGGTTCTGGTACGGATGTAGGTGTTACAGTAGATGAAGGAGCTGCAATACCACCTGTATACGTAAATGAAGCACTTGCATTAGGATTTCCACCACCACCACCAGCAATATTAGAGGGAGTTCCTCCATTAAATTCTAAAATCCCAGTGCCATTACTTAGTTGTTTGACTTCTTGAAAAAATGGATTGCCAATAATTCCATTCAAAGCAACGTCTACTATGTGTGTTGCTTGACCATAGTTAGGAGAAGATTGATCTACATTTGTAACACCAGTTATTGTGATGTTATTAGAAGTAGCAATTACTTGTCCATTTTCAAGCAAATTGAAAAAAGGTGTTTGTTGACCGCCATTACCAACGGTGGTACTAAGTTGCTTCTTTTGAGCATCTGTTTTTTGGCTAATCAACTGTAAATTTCCATAGTTAAAAGTTAAGCTATTGGGGTTAATTCCTTGAAGAGAAGAGAATCCATTTATACTCGTCACCTGCCCTTGAGCGCTCACAAGATTTTTGGGTATATAAGCGTTAGGAAGACCAAGAGCTGGTGTTGAGGCATCTGTGGAATTTTCCGTCACTGTAAACCCTAAGTTCGCCGCCCGAACATACTTAACCGGAAGCAAAACAAATAAACTGCTTGTTGTAGCTGCTATCACCAAAAGTAGGTTCTTCATTTTTCTGTATACCTTATTGAGTGTGTTTGACCTTGTTTCATCCTCTTCATTAAACTACATACAAGCCTGCACCGCACCCTATGATAGTTGGGTATTTTCCCCAACCTTGGTTGGTTGACATTGACTCCGATCGCACGTTTTGATGTAATTTATAAGCATATATAGGGGCAACCACAGGAGGATTGCCCCTAGGAACCGCTATATGTAGAGGCAGTGCTACAGTTGAGCGATCGCCCTTGAAATCAAAACCTCATCTTCGGTAATATAGGCTATACCCTCTTTCAGACCCTTAATATCATAATTGCGATTTTAAGTTTGATTTGCCCATCCCATGTTAGTTGACACTTATGCGACCCTTTTTGTAAGCTTTAAGGAGAGTTACGGATATGACATTGAGTTCCAAAATACTTTGCAATTATTCAACCAACAAAGACAATTGCAAAGAATGTACAAAAGTTGAAAGCCAATGGGATATGAAATTACTTCTTGAAGACTTGAGGAATGCGAAAACCCAGAAACTCACTAAAAGTGAAATGTGTTGGTTGCGTTTATTAATGTATGGGTTAAGTCCTGAAGAAATAGCGAAAAAGCTAATCCTCACAAATGCTCATATCAAATCGGCGCTTTCTGGCAGTATTTATAGATATGTTGAAACCATGACGGGCAGAGATGTGAGTAAATATAGCCAAGTGAGGCTGTTTATACAAGAGGAGGAAAAATATGAAAAAAAGAAATTTGAAATTGTGATTGGTAAAAATATAAAACCATCAGAGATAAACCAAGAGTTATTAAAGTTTTTGCTGAAGAATTTAGGTATTTAATTTCCGGTAGAATTTATGGTTATTAAAATAGAGGAGGACGAGAATAATGAAGAATGATAATCGGCATAATCTAGTAATAAGATTTGAAGGAAATGAGGATGAGTATAAACGGTTACTCGCTTCTTTTCAATCGGGAGAACTTGAAAAACTACTACGTCTTCCGATTCAGGATGTGCGTATAGTAACCGATCGACCAGAAGCAACATCTGTAGTGCTGCCGTCAAATCAGATTGTCCCCCAGGTATTGCAACGAGTTTATAACTCCCTTGAGTCTGGCTGGCAAACAGTAGAGTCACTTTTAGGTATACAAAGCCAAAATTTGGCTCACGGCTGGAGGACTGCTGGACAGTTGCAAGCTAAGGATATGAAAATCCAAAAAGCTAGCAATCTGGCAATCCCAGCCGAGGGTTTTATGCTAGGGATTGATTTGGATTTGCTAGAAGTCCACCAGCAGGTAGCATTAATTGTGGCGCTGATGCCGGGGAGCGAACCTCAAGAAATAGATGTCTTGGTGGAAGTGCGCCCCACTCAACAACACGCTACTCTACCACCCGAACTGCAATTGATGGTAATAGATTACAAAGGAGTAACCGTATTGTCTGCTCAGGCGGCTAAAGGCGATCCGAGAATAACCTTTGCTCTCACTGGTAATATTGGGGAACCTTTTAGTGTTACACTAGCTTTAAATGATTTCAGCTACACGCAAGAGTTTCCCATTTGAAGAAAATCGACAGGATCTTTTTGAGATATTCTTCCGACTGCGCTAGGGACAAAAATGGATAAGCTTGTTGTCTTGACATTGATGGGCGAGCTCGATCGAGACATTTGGGTAAGAGTACAAGTTTCTCAAGAGAGCGGACTGGACTTGGGTGGAGAGGAGGGGCGGTTACCTCCCTGCCCAGAATTGATTACTCTATACGAGAGTTGGCAATCAACGCTGCGTAGTTTTGTTCTACCCGGTTTCCGCATGAAGGGCAAAATTATTATTAAAGATAATTCGATCGTCGAGCAATTTGACGATCGCCAACGCAATCATTGGTGTAGGAATTGTAGGGCACAAGAGCAGGACTTGCACGAATTGATGAACGATTGGCTCCGCTCGGACTCCTTCCGACCCATCCGAGAAAAATTAAATCAGACAGTATTGAGAGGCGATCGAGTGCGGGTGCTACTTTGCTCTTCAAACCCTCAAATCAAAAAACTTCCCTGGAACCTGTGGGATTTGCTTGGTAGAAATCAGCGTCAGGCGGAAGTGATTCTGAGTAAACTAAGTTATCAACCGCGAACTCCAACTCTAAGGAAAAAAGTTAGAATCCTGATAATTTTGGGGAACTCAGAAGGGATTAATCCTGAAACTGACTTGCAGATTTTAATCGAGAAATTACGTAATAAGGCTGAAATTATCCCGCCTTTAGTTAATCCAACCCAGCAGCAGCTTACACACTATTTATGGAATGAAACTATAGACATCCTATATTTTGCGGGACATTCTCAGACCGAGCAGGGCATTGGGCAGATTTACATTAATGATACTGATGTTATAGAGATTAAAGATTTAAAGTATGCTCTAGAAAAGGCAATGTCTCATGGATTAAAGTTGGCGATTTTTAATTCTTGTGATGGGTTGGGATTAGCCTATGAGTTGGAAGAGCTGGATATTCCCAACCTGATTGTAATGCGAGATATTGTACATGAAAAGGTAGCACAGCAATTTTTAAGCGATCTCCTCAAGTCTTTTGTGATTGAAAAAAAACCGCTGCATCTAGCTGAACAGGAAGCGCGAAAAAAGCTGCAAGGTTTAGAAGCTGAATTTCCTTGTGCTAGTTGGATGCCAGTAATCTTCCAACATTATTCAGACAAGCCTCAGTATTGGCAGGACTGGTTCAGGAGGTATAAGCCGCGCCCCTGGAGTGAAATAATAAAGGTTGTTGCTGTTAGTTTAGCTATCACCATCTTGATTATGTGGGTGCGATCGCTTGGTGTACTAGAACCTTCAGAGTTATGGGCTTACGATCGCTTTATGGAGCTGCGACCTCAGAATGAAACGCCAGATACACGGCTTTTAATAGTGGGAGTAACTGAAAAAGATTTACAGAAATGGGGTAAAGATTTACCGAAGAATAACCAAGAAAAAGTTCTCAGCAATCAAGCCATAATTCAGCTTTTAAAAGCCATTAATAAATACCAGCCGCGAATAATTGGTTTAGATATTTTTAGAGACAAAGATTTTCTTGGAGACCTAAAGGGATACGCTGAACTGATAGACTATCTAAAGCAACAAGATAAACAGATAATTAGTATATGTAAAATTGGTAAAGCAGCAGGTACAAACTATCCTGAAGTTGCACCACCTGAAGGCGTCGATGGAGAAAATTTAGGTTATGCTAATTTTGCTAATAACCCTGGCGAGATAGTCCGCAATCATTCACTTAGTAGGAAAGTAGAAACTGGAGATTGTACGCCAAATTATTCACTGAGTTTGCGCCTAGCATCACGTTTTCTTGGGCAAGAAGAGATTTCCATCAAAAGTGATAGTTTGTCTATTGGCACTCATCTGATTAAAGTTTTATCAGGAAATTCTGGCGGTTATCAGACAAAGCAATCGAAAGACGTTCTTCAAATTACCAATCCAATATTAATAAATTACCGAGCCACGGATAAAGTCGCCGAACAAGTCACAGTAACAAAAGTTTTAAATGGCTCGATAAATCCGAAGTTTGTAAAAGATAAACTCGTTCTTATTGGTTATGTTGACGGTAGGGATGAGCATTTTACACCCTACAGTTATAAATACATGTCAGGAGTGGTTATTCACGCACACATGGTTAGTCAGCTTATCAGTTTTATTATGGATCGTCGCCCCCTAATACAATCATTGCCTAATTGGGGCGAGATTTTTTGGATTTTTGGTTGGGCGCTAACAGGGGGTATTCTTGCTTGGCAGTTCCGGCTGTTAAGGTTAGAAGTTTTTGGAGGAATAGCGTTCATAATTTTATGTGTAGGCAGCTTCTGGCTTTTTAACGAAGCTTTTTGGGTACCCTTTATTCCAGCTAGCCTCGCATTTATAGGGACTGGCAGCATGATAATAATTTACATAAAATCACTAGAGTAACAAATTCAGTATTTTGAATTATGAATTGGATAGAACTTTTTTTTACTAGCAGTTGTCTGTTGATTAGTTTCACCTATGCTTTTCAACCTTTACAGGCACAGATTAGTAAATCGGTAAACCTAAAACCAACTGAGAGAATGGGATTTGTGCTGGCGCAAAACGATGGAAACCCACCACCTTCAACTAATGGTGGGAACGATTCCGGTGGTAGTCGTGGCAACTGCCCATTGGTGGCACAGACATCCAATAATCTGTCTCTGCAACCTTTGGTATCCGCTGGGCTTAGTGCTACTGATGCCCCTACATTCTGGGTTTATGTACCTTATTCAACTACATCTAGTCTCCATGCTAGGCTATCAGTGCGGGAGGAAGAAGATAAAGAGACATTCACGAATAAGTCAATGCCTGTAACGTTATCTGGAATCCCAGGTATTATTAAACTGCCCTTGCCAAAAACTCTCGAACAGGGTAAAATTTATCGTTGGTCTCTAACAATTGTTTGTAATCTAGATGATGAATCTGCAAACCCTGTGGTTAGTGGGTTGGTAAAACAGATTATACCAAATTCCAGCCTGATGAATCAGTTAAAGACAGCATCATCACCACGAGAACAGGCGTTAATCTATCGCAAAGCGGGTTATTGGTATGACGCTCTTACTATTCTGGCAGAACAAAGGCTGCGCGATCGCAATAATTCACAAGCGGTTAAGGACTGGAGTGATTTGCTGCAATCTGCTAACTTGGAAGCGATCGGCAAACAGCCGATTGTTTCCTGTTGCACGCTGCCATAATTATAATTAGCGATATGAAGCGTGCTAACCACCCTACTGCTAGCTATTCTTGACCTATCTGGTTTATTTTAGCTTTGAAAATCGCCTCTACTTCTTCATAAGGCATTTCATAGGGAGGGAGATAAAGTTTTGCGTTGGGGTTTCGGCGATTAGTAACTAACTCGTCGATCGCTTCATCATCAGTTGGATGTGCCAAAATATACTTTTTTAATTCTTTACGGTCATTTGTTTAAAGTCAGGTTTCATCATCTTCGCTAAACTCCCATCTTCCATTTTGAAAAATACTGATTTCTAAGCTTTATTCTCTTCCAGCAAGAATAAATATATATTTCTTGGCTGGGGTTGCTGGTTCCGATACAACATGTAAAAATAAGGTATAAAAGCGCATTGAACTATCGCTCGATCCGGCACGAACCATGTCAGAAACTATTACTGCTGTCTACGAAAATGGGGTATTGCGTCCCTTAAGTCCTTTATCCCTGCCAGAACACCAAACGGTGCGTCTTCAAATTTTGACTCTTGAATCAGCAGAAGCATCAACTCTAGATGTCTCTGAAGTAATCCAATCCCTAGTAGCTAAGGGATTGGTTACTCCTCCTCCCCACCAAGATGATATTGAGCCAGTTTCCGAAAAAGAGTGGCGCGAACTGACCGAAAGACTGGAGGCATCGGGAGGCAAGCCGCTTTCAGAAATCATCATTGAAGAGCGAGGCCCTTATTGATAGCTTATTTTTTAGATAGTAGCGCGTTAGTCAAACGATATATCCCCGAGACAGGTAGCACTTGGGTACGGCAGCTTACAGATCCCCAAATAGGCAACAAATTGTTTATTGCCCGAATCACTTGGGTAGAAGTTCTCAGTGCTCTAGCACGTCGGGAACGAGAAGGTAGTTTGACTTCCACAGATAGAACTTTGATTGTCCAAAGGTTTCGCTCTGGCTTGAATAATCAGTACCAAGTCATTGAACTCGATTCAACACTAGCTGAAACGGCGGGTCAACTGGTGAATCAATATCCGCTACGCGCCTATGATGCTGTCCAACTGGCGTCAGTGCTGCTTCTCCAAACCGCTTTTGCTATGAAACCATCAACCCAATTAATCTTTCTCACGGCTGACGACCGTCTGGCTGCCATTGCAGCTACTATGGGTTTGCTGACCGAAAATCCCAATTATCATCCCTGAGTCGAATGC
Source organism: Oscillatoriales cyanobacterium PMM_0019 (assembly GCA_949127975.1). GTDB lineage: Bacteria > Cyanobacteriota > Cyanobacteriia > Cyanobacteriales > CASBRB01 > CASBRB01. The sequence continues at coordinate 10,834 of CASBRB010000458.1, forward strand.
GGGTGGTTAAATTTTCTCTCCACATAAACTAACGCCAATTTCCTACCAGGATAAATGGTGCCCAATAATACGGTTCTTTGTACTTACTGTTTAAGAGCTCTAATTGTGCCAACCTGAGGGCTTCAGCTTTAGTCATTTTTTGATTTTTCAAATATGAATAGAAATTCTGCATCAGTAACGTTGTAGAATTATCTTTGACTGTCCACAAGGTTGCTAAGGTACTGCTTGCTCCGGCGCGGATTGCTGCTCCAGCTATTCCCAGGGTAGCTCGCCTGTCTCCAGTTGCGGTTTGACAAGCACTGAATACCAATAAGTCTATGGGAGCCTGGTTCGTTTGTACCCTTGCTTGGAGGATATTTTGAAAATCGTTAACTTTGAATGGCTCGGAGGAAGCGGTAACAATGAATGTCTGCTGGGGATCTGAACTAAAGTTACCGTGAGTTGCCAGGTGAACTATAGAATAAGAATCTGAGTTGAGGGCTTTCTCTAAATTTTCATTGGTAAAGTTTCGATCGCTCAACTCTATAGAGCCAGGAAATAAGTTTTTAATGTACTTCGCTTCCTCTAGCACCTGCTTCAGTTCATCAAACCCATAAGTAGTATCTTTGAATTTCGGCAGATTTGGTTTTTGGCTATAAGCACCAATTAGAACTTTTAACTGCTTTTTTGGTAACGACTTGGGACCAAGTATGTTCAGCCCTGGAGTAATGGCTACAGGATATTTTTGAATCAAATACTCCTTTTTTACCCGATCGTACAAAACCGACATGGGGATGTTTCGCAACACACCATCTAATACAAATACCAAGTATTTGACCTGGTTTTTTATTAAATATGGTTCCGCAGGTCTAATTAGCCAGTCATAAACTTTACTGGACAATTTCTTAATGTCTAATTGTTTGTCTTTTGTCCTCAAAGCTTCGAGGAGATTTTTGAGGTTATCTTCTAGCTCGTAACGAGTGTAATTAACTGGATAGTGATAATAAGGATTATTTGGTATCTTGACAATAACTTCTGATTTATCTTCTAAAATAATTGGATAAAACACTGCTGCGGATGAATCATCTGCCAACTGGTTAATTGGCTTATTGGTGACATTCAGTAAGTTGCACTGTAAGAAGTTTTCTAATTCAGCTAATTGTAAACTCTGAATCACACCGATCGATAAATCGAACTTCTGCTGCAAAATGTCGATTGCTGTTTTCCGATCGTCAGACTTAATTTTAGCTAATTGAACTATGCCGGAATTACTATCCTGTTTTAAAGTTAGTCCTAGCTCGCCTTGACTGGAATCGTATTGCACCAGTAACCCAACTAACTCTCGGTAAACGGATTCGACATTATCTCTGAAGGAAAACTGGGTATCTAGATTGATACCCAGCAAATCATTACGGAGTAATTGCAGAGCGTTAAAAGCTTCTTTATAGGCATAAATTGCGTCTTTAGTTTTCTCTGGCTTTTTTTGCAGTAATCGGCCCTTTTGCCATGCCCACTGATAAAAAATATCTCCGCCATTAACGTTAAGACTCTCAGCTTCCTGCCAAGCTAGCTCGGTATACTCTAGAGCCTCAGTTGACTGGTGAGTTTTTTCGTACAATCCACCGAGATTGCCGTTCACACTGGATTCTAGTCGCATATCGTGCAGGATATCTCTAGCTTGTTGTCTAGCTTCAACCAATAGCTCGACGATATCTTGGGGCAGATTTGAGTTAGGGTGGTTTTTCAGGTGTAGGTAAGTCAAAATTTGAGCTAAGTTAATCCGGATATAGATTGCGGCTTGACTAGGAGGCAAGTATTTAATTTTTTACTGGATATTTTTATTCCAGTTTTCCGGAATTTGAGATGCAACCTGAAGCCACCAATTATCTGCAAATTGGGGGTAATTACTCTGCAACCATTTATCGATTTGAATCAGGATATTAAAGCGGTTGAGTTCTGCCTGTGCCCGTGTAATAGGTGAGTTAGCTTTACAAGCAGCCAGTTGGTAGTAAGCGATCGATTCCTGGTAAAATGCGATCGCTTGCTTATGTGAAGAGTTTTGCTCTTTTTGGGGTTCGTCGCTCTCGCAGCTAACTAATAGCAGGGCGGGTTGTGCTTCATTAACGTAACCATGCTCATCATAATCTTTCCTGATACTGTCCTCTGTGTCGCGTTTTCGGTTGCCCAAAGCTTGTGCTGTATTACCCAAACTCAGTAGAGCTTCAGCTTCAGCTTGAGATGATACTTGTTTAGCTACCTCTAAACTGCGCTGTAAAACCTCCATAGATTTATCTAGCGAGACAACCACTCCCAAAGCATCGCCAAAACCTAAGAGGGCAGTTACTTTGAGAGATAGATCGTTCACCGACTTTCCTGAGTTTGGAAATTGTTGGTTTAGTGCTGTTTCTACCTTATCAAAATTATCATCTTGGTTCAAACTCTCGCAGTCAATATTTTTACTTGTCAAGGTTTGCAGGAGCGTTTTACAGGCTTGAGAGTAACGCCCTTGAGCCTCTTGCTCTTTAGCTACCTGAATCTGGTGATAGATAAAACTGGCTTTGTCTTCTGCTTTGACGTAGACAGATACTGGTATTGCTGTCACACTTAAAACTAACCCTAGCACGATCGGCAACAGCAGGCGATAAACTTTCTGGCGAGTGCGATTAATTCTCATCTAAAAGCCTCACGGGAGCGTGGAAACCACCATCTTTTAAGTGGTGGAGGAAACGCGATCGGCTAATTTATTAGCCGTCCCCCCTTTCGGGGTAGATAGCAAGAAGTGCAGTTACTACCCATTCCTGATTAATAGCCGGAAACGCCTATCCTGCACGATGTAAAGTTCGCCGTAGCCATTGTTATCGGTCGGTACTAT
>CASBRB010000459.1 GCA_949127975.1 Oscillatoriales cyanobacterium PMM_0019
ACCACTCAACGTCCACATCCAAGGAAAAGGATTCCCCATCCTCTGCCTACACGGTCATCCAGGCTCCGGCAGTAGTATGTCTGTATTTACCAAACACCTATCCCAACGATTCCAAACCATCGCTCCCGATCTTCGGGGCTACGGGAGCAGCCGAACTCGCAGTGATTTTACCATGACCGATCACCTGCTAGATCTAGAAGCACTGCTCGATCGCTTACAAATCGATCGCTTTCTGGTGCTAGGATGGTCACTAGGAGGGATTATAGCCCTAGAACTAGCCCTAAAATTTCCTCATCGAGTTACAGGTTTAATTCTAATTGCCACAGCAGCGCGTCCCAGAGGAAACCATCCGCCAATTAGTTGGCAGGACAATTTTTACACTGGGCTAGCGTCGATCTTCAACCGGGTGCAACCAGGTTGGGAGTGGAATATTGAAACCTTTGGCAAGCGATCGCTTTACCGATACTTGATCCAGCAACACACACCAGCCGCCTACAAATATCTGAGTCGTCATGCCATGTCAGCATATTTACAAACATCTGCTGCCGCCACACGGGCTCTGAACCAAGCTTTAGGAGCTGGCTACAACCGACTAGCAGACCTCAAACAGATTGAATGTCCCAGCCTGGTACTTGCAGGCGATAGCGATCGCCACATTACACCTGAGTCAAGTCTAGAAACTGCTCAACACATCTCCGATTGCCAATGGCGGTGTTATTCCAATACGGCACACCTGTTTCCTTGGGAAATTCCCGATCAAGTACTCCAGGATATCGACCACTGGCTAGAACAACACCCTGACATGCTAACGAGTATCCCAGCTTAAGAAAACTGATTGCTGAAAGAGCGCCTCTCCTTGCGCTCACTACGCTCCCCCATGTCGTAGTCAATGGTCAGGTCTTGTGGCTTACACCGTTTAATATTAAGGGTGATACCTTCAGCCCCTTCAGTTAAGAGGTCTTCAATGTAACCACTCTTGGCAGATTCTGCTTCCTTATAGGTCATAAACGGGCCGAAGTAGTAGGTGCAACGGGGGTTTTCGGTAGCAACCTCCACCCACCAAGCCCATCCAAAAAATTGCAGTATGCTAATCAAAATCTCTTTGATCTGGTTCATCATAAAAACCTCCGGGAGTGTGGAACCTGCGTATATAGACGGTCACCGAGTAAACAAGTTACTTGTCTGGTTAGGGAATGAGACGTGGTTTTCTACTGCCTTATTTTTACACTCCGTTATATAACTTTACAATTCTTTTTTTAAAGTATCTTTGGGCAGAGAAGTCAGTGGTAGCTTTTGTAACCAACGCTGGCGATAAATTTCATAGAGGCACATTGCCGCTGCCACTGAAGCATTCAGACTGGGAGTTTTTCCTTGGAGCGGGATGGAAACCAGAACGTCACAGCCGCGTTGTGTTAAGAGACTCAAACCTTCTCCCTCAGAGCCTACGACTAATACTACTGGTCCAGTAAACTTAATTGTGTGTAGTAAGTTACCAGATTCAGTGGCAGTGCCGTAAATCCAGAAACCCGCCGTCTTTAATTCTTCCAAAGCTCGACTAAGATTGACAACCCTGGAAACCTTAAAATTTTCTAAAGCTCCAGCAGCTACTTTCATCACCGCTGAGGTAATACCTACAGCTCGCCGTTGCGGGATCACCAAGCCTTGAGCGCCCAATGCTTCTGCTGTGCGAATAATTGCCCCTAAATTGTGGGGATCGGTGATACTATCACAGGCAAGGACAACTGGTTGCTCAGAGGCAGATTTTGCTTGCTGTATCATATCTCCTAGCTCGATGTAGGAGTATGGTGAAATTTGCGCGGCTACACCTTGGTGATTAGCACCGTGAGTAATAAAGCTGAGGCGTCGAGATTCGACTTCCTCAATTACGGTGCCTTTGGCTTTGGCTTGCAGGAGCAAAGAGTGAAAGTGGGGATCGTAGCGTAATTTGGGGATAATCCAAAGCCGATTCATCTGCCTGTGATTTTCTAGCGCTGCCAAGACTGGATGACGCCCGTAGATTAAATCTGTTTCCTCTTCTGCTATGCCAGAATCGGCTTGTGTACTCTCACGCTCAGGGGGAAAGGGCTGTTTTGGCTTTGGCTTGCCAGAGGGACGGAGGCGGACTACGGGTTTAGCTGTTTCACTACGCGAAGAAACAGTTTTGCCGACCCTGGGCTTGCCAGAGAGGCGGATGCGGTGGTTTTTTTCAGTCATTTTGTGGTATTTAATCTATTGGTAGCAGTACTAACAGTTCAGTTAAGCGTTGGCTATCAGTAAGGTAAAGATATCCTATAAGCGTCTCAAAGCTAGTAGCTTGTTGATAAATTTCGGGTTCGAGTCGTTTAGGACTGGCACCAGCAGCATTGCGCCCTCGCGTCACGAGTTCTTTTTCTGTGCTTGTTAGGTGGGGTAAGAGCGCGAGCAGGTAACGCGCCTGACTCTCGGCTCGGACGTGAGCCACCACTTGCTGATGATAACTCTGCAACCGTTTTGGCGGCAGCAAATAACAGCTCCGGATATATAGTTCAAAAACGGCATCTCCTATATATGCTAGCGCAGCAGGTGAAAGTCTGTCTATGTGACGACATGACCCGACGGCTGCATTTAGTTGCTTGAACCGCGCCTGAGCCCAATCCAGCTCTGAGGTGGTAGCAGGGAAATCTGATGCCATTTTATCGTTCATTGTTAAAAAAATTGAAAAATAAGGGCGCGGCGGGATGCGCCCCTACATTTTTTACTCCCTTCGGTACACTAAGGTTTCTTGATTTTCTCCAAGGCGGCTTCTACAGTTGGCTGCAAGGACAGAAACTGTTCTAAGCGAACCAGTTTAACTGTCTGGGTTACACGGGCATTACTAACAATTTGTAATGTCCCGTCCTCACCTTGGGCCTTTTTTACCAGCTGCACTAGAGCGCCCAAACCAGAGCTATCAACAAAATCTATCTTGGAAAGATCCAAAATAATATCTTTAGGACCTTCGTCAATATACTTGCTGACCACCTTCCGAAATGTCGGTTCGGAAAAGGCGTCCAACAAGCCAGTGAGGCGGAATAGCTGTAAATTTTCTCTAACTTCGCGAGTGCCCCTTAAACTCACGGTTAGGGCTAGTGGCTCAGGAATAATACCCTCCTAACTATATCTTTTAACAATTAAGGCTCCAGGAGCATTGGATTTGTCTAAAACGTCTAGCAATGATCTTAGGAGAACGACTCAAAGCGCCTCAGTCTTAGGGCATTGTATGTCCACAGTGAGGACTGACGATCCCTTAACCCAAAGTTATAGGGGAAACTCTAGCACGAAATTAGTATTGTTGACAATCCCCGTCTATGAAAAAGCGGGGATTGTCAAAGAGTAGGGAGTTAAGAGACCTTTTGTTGACGATCGTGGCGCATCGAAAGGACAAACTGCTCAAACAGATAATCAGCATCGTGGGGACCGGGACTGGCTTCTGGGTGATACTGTACAGAAAAGAAGGGCAGAGATTTGTGCCGCACCCCAGCCACTGTGCGATCGTTCAGGTTGAGGTGGGTAATTTCCACCTGACTATCTATAGAATCGGCAGCTATGGCAAAACCGTGGTTTTGGCTAGTAATCTCGACGTGAGAAAGCAAACCAGCAGGTTGATTCAAGCCGCGATGACCGAATTTCAGCTTGAAAGTTTCAGCGCCCATAGATAAACCCAGAATTTGGTGTCCCATACAGATGCCAAACACAGGTTTTTTGGACTCTAGCAGTGCCTTAGTTGTCTTAATGCCTTCCGTAACCGCAGCGGGATCGCCGGGACCATTAGAAAGAAAAATTCCATCGGGGTTGTATTTGAGAATTTCTGCTGCTGGTGTATCGGCAGGGACAACTATGACGCGGCAACCGTAACTCGCAAGACGCCGTAAGATATTGCGCTTGATCCCAAAATCGATCGCCACCACGGTGAAGTTTTCACCATCAGCTACATCAGCAACGGGTCGAAATTCCCAGGTAGAATCAGTAGAATCTGACCATTCGTAGACTTCTCTAGTGGTGACTGCTTTTACCAAATTCAACCCCATCATATCCGGCGCTTCCTGCACCTGCTCTAATAACTCAGCAGGATCTAGAATTTCGGTAGAGATGCTGCCGTTCATGGCACCGACAGAGCGAATTTTTCGAGTGAGGGCTCTGGTATCAATGCCGTAAATGCCTGGGATATTGTGTTCCTTGAGATAGTCAGGCAAGGATTGAGTGGAGCGCCAGTTACTTGGTTGGGTACAAATGTTACGCGCTACTGCTCCTTTGACTTGGGGACGATTAGATTCAGCGTCCTCCGGGTTGACTCCTGTGTTACCTAATTCAGGATAAGTGAAAGTGACAATTTGACCGCAGTAGCTAGGATCGGTTAAAACCTCCTGATAGCCAGTCATTCCGGTGTTAAACACCACTTCTCCCATGACTGTACCAGAGGCACCAAAAGACCAGCCTTTATATGATGTCCCATCTGCAAGTACGAGTAAAGCCGGTTGATTAGCAGAAATAGGCATAGAACCCCAATATTAATATGTCTAGCAGCTACTATCTTATGCCCAAAAAAGGGTAAAATATGTAATAATCCTGATTAAGGATTGAAATATGTTAAAACAACAATACCCAGCGGTCATCCTGTTGCTGGCAAGCACACTAGCGTTTGTCAGTGTTGGTTGTAGCAGTGTAAATTATCTGGGCACCTCTAGTGAACCAGATAAGCCTGTTGCCACACCTAGTGATGCCAGTGCCCCTAAGCCCAATGGGACGCCAACCCAAGGTTCGACAACGGGCAACCCATACGAATGGGCGCTCGAAGCCGCCCAAAGCGCCACGACTAGCAGCCAAACTGCTAAGTCACCAGATGATTGGAACCAAGTCGTCAGCCAATGGCGAAAGGCAATTGATTTTTTGCAGGCTGTGCCAGACTCCAGCCCATACAAATCGATCGCTAACACTACAATAGAAGATTATCAGCACCAGCTCAGCTATGCCCAGCAACAGGTAAATCGCTCCAGCCAAATTTCCCAACCTAGTACTACAGTAGCACTCCCTCCCCCTACCACTCAAAAACCCTACACTCAAAACCCGTCTGTCGTTACCAGCACACCAGCATTATCGCCACCAGCTAGACAGCCACAGCCAATCACAGCAATTCCATCAGTATTTAGCGCTACCATCAAACGGCGAAGTGGTGGAACTCCGATAATTGACGTTACCTTTAATGGTACGCAAACATTCGAGATGGTTTTGGATAGTGGCGCTAGTACCACCGTAATTACCCCAGGCATGGCAGCACAACTGGGCGTTCGTCTGGAAAATCAAGTGATGGCGGATACCGCCAGCGCCAAAAAGGTGAGATTTGGTGCTGGCAAAGTCCAGTCAATTGGCATTGATGGTATAATGGTAAAGAATTTTCCAGTAGCGATCGCAGGTTCCAATCTAGATACCGGATTGCTGGGGCAGGACTTCTTTGGTAACTATGACGTTTTAATTAAGCGAGACGTGGTTGAATTTCACCCCCGCTGAAGAAACTGCACTAATTGCTCCAGTTTAGACCAAGCCGCACCACTACGAAGAATTTCTTTAGCCATAGAGACACCCTTAGCACAATCTCCTAGTGGTACTAAACCGCCCACTTGTAGCGCTAATGCCGCATTCAAAGCTACCACGTCATGTTGAGGCTGTGTGCCCTTACCTTGCAGTACCTCCCGCAGAATCGCCGCATTTTCTAGCACATCACCACCTCTGAGCGAGCCAACAGATGCCGAGATTAAACCAAAAGCTTGGGGATTGAGGGAAGTCAGACTAACTTCACCCTCAGACAGCACTGCCAAATCAGATAAGTCTCCCAGTCCTGCCTCATCCAGTTTCTCACGTCCATGCACGACGATCGCCTGTGATGTTCCCAACTGCCTCAAAGCATGGGCAATAGTTGTTACCAATCTGGGATCGCATACCCCAATTATCTGCCCACTAGGGCGCAACGGATTAACTAACGGCCCCAATAAATTAAACACTGTTCGTACCTTCAGTGTTTGCCTCAGCGGTGCCACCACCTTGAGCGCTGGATGCCAACCCGGTGCAAATAGAAACGCAATCCCCACTTCCTGAAGAGCAGCCTGCACCTTTTCACTAGAAGTATTCAGGTTAACGCCCAAAGCTTCCAAAACATCAGCAGAGCCGACAGAGCTAGAGGCAGAACGATTGCCGTGTTTGGCTACTGGGATACCTGCGGCAGCAGCAACAAAGGCAACAGCAGTGGAGATATTAAACGTGGAGGCTCCATCACCACCAGTGCCACAGGTATCAATTAAGTGGGTTGGGGGTTGTGGGTTGGGGGTTAGCAGGGATTGCGATTGTAAGATTATCGCCATCCCTACCAATTCGTCTGCGGAGACGCCTTTTGCCTGTATCGCGGCTAATATCGCTCCCGATAGTACAGGCGGAATTTCTTCAATGAGCCATCCCTGCATCAATTGTGACGCTTGTTGGCCCGATAGGGATTGCCCGTCGAGCAGTTGTTGCAACAACCGGGACCAATTCGGGGATTCGGCTATTGTATCCGTGGCAGAGTCTGGCGCTAGCACTGAGGGGGAATAAGTCATATTAAGGGGTTATTTTAGCACCACGGCGGGGGTTTGTCATCATGTATTTTTTTTAACGCAGAATTATTTTAGCGTACCTCTGCGTAATATTCTGCGGACTTGGCGTTTAAAATTATTAACAGGGATTTTGGCTGGTTAGCCACAAAAAACTAAGAGATTTTTCGGTATTATGACGAACTTTGATAAAAGTGATACAACATCCCATAGCCACTCATCGATCTATATCCGTAACATGGATATTGACGACCTTGCCCCTATCTACCACTTGGGGGAAACCGTCTTTACCAGTGATTTGTACCCATATTTATATAGAACCTGGGATGAGTGGGAGGTGATAGGGCTTTACAACACAGATCCGGAATACTGTCTAGTTGCCGAAATAGCAGAAAATCTGGCGGGGTTCATCTTAGGAACCGTGATTAGCAAGGGAGCCTGGATATATGGTTACATTATGTGGCTAGGAGTCAGTCCTAACTTTCAGCGTCAGGGTGTAGGGGACAAGCTGGTTGACAAGCTGGTAGAACGGATGATTGTCGATGGGGTGCGCTTCATGCTGGTTGACACCGATCCCGCAAATACACCAGCAGTAAAGTTTTTTACGCGCAAAGGTTTTGGCAATACCCGCCAGCACATTTTCTTGTCGATGAATTTAAACAAGCATTATTATTATGGTAAACTGATATCCTACGAGCGGGAAAAAGCTGAGAGAACAGCTTACAAGGGATCGCGCCGTCGTCCTGCTGCCAAACCCCAAGAAATTGCCAGCGAAGCTGCCGCCAAGATCATATTAACTGAAAACCCGTCCCTATCTGGAGAACCTGAAAGCTTTAATGATGCAGACGATTAAACACCATGAGCCAACATTATAAAATCTATCTTGATGCTTGTTGTTTAAATCGTCCATTTGACGACCAAACACAATACCGCATTTATTTAGAATCACAAGCAGTTATGACAATTCTGACTCAATGTCAATCAGCGACTTGGAAACTAATCAATAGCAGTGCTTTAGTTGCAGAGTTAAACCAAACAACTAATTTAGAAAGATTACAAAACGTCAATAAAATTCTAGCGATCGCTCAAATAAAAGTTATTAGTAGCACCTTCATTGAGGAGAGAGCTGCGGAACTACAAAGATTAGGATTCTCCAGCTATGATGCCGCTCACATCGCCAGTGCAGAAAGAAGTTACGCCGATGTATTTCTGACAACAGATGACAGACTCATCAAAAAAGCCAAACAAAATTATCAATTAATTAACGTAAAGATTAAAAACCCTATTCAATGGCTGACAGAAATAATACAAACAGAGGAAAGCAATGATGAAAACCCAAAATGAAATTATCAAACAAGGCTATGATGCCTTAATCAATTCCCTGGGAGTTGCCGATACTATTAGGTTTATTCAATATTTCAGTTTCGGCAAAGAAGATTATACCAAAGAACGTCATCAATGGTTAGGAAACAAACCTTTGGCAGATGTATTAGCGGAGATGAAACAATTGCAATCAGACGACTCCAATCAATATGAAGAAATCATTGATTAGCTGGATGCCTAGTTCGGGCGTAGGGTTGAGAGGAACTGAAAATGCTAACTCGGTTGAAAGTTTCTGGTTTTAAAAACCTTGTTGATGTTGATGTCCGCTTCGGTCCTTTTACCTGCGTAGCTGGGGCTAACGGTGTAGGGAAATCTAATCTATTCGATGCAATTAGGCTTTTGAGTACGATCGCAGATCGTCCCCTGATTGAAGCTGCCTTATCAGTTCGGGATGAAGGGGGTCGGACTGCCGACGTCCGCAGCTTATTCCACAGGGTTGGTGACAAGTACGCGGATGAAATGTCCTTTGAAGCTGAGATGATTGTGCCAGAAGAAGGGGTGGACGATCTAGGACAGAAAGCGACAGCCAGCATTACCTTTCTCCGTTACTCTATAACCCTTGCCTACCGCTCCGATGATAGCTTGCGGTCTCTAGGGGCGCTAGAAATCCTCAAAGAGGAATTAGTCCACATCAACCTTGGTGATGCCAACAGACACTTACTATTCAATCACAAACCCAACTGGCGCAAATCTGCGGTACAGGGACGGCGGACATCACCCTTTATCTCAACTGGATATAACAAAGAAGGCAACCGAGTCATTGAGCTGCATCAAGATGGTAGCAAAGGAAGACCTTTGTCTCGGTTAGCCGTTAATCTTCCGAGAACTGTGCTATCTGTCGCTAATGCTGCTGAGAGCCCGACAGTCCTGCTAGCGCGGAGAGAAATGCAATCCTGGCGACTACTGCAATTAGAACCTTCATCGCTACGCCAACCAGACGAATTTACAGCCCCGACAAAATTAGAGATGGACGGCTCTCACCTAGCTGCAACCCTCTATTATCTAGCACGGTTCAATAAAAATCGCCCGACTAAGGTAGAATCGGACTCGGAAGCAGAGGCACAGGTTTATAGCCAGGTTGCTAATCGTCTGGCAGAACTGATTGATGATGTCTATGAGGTATGGATTGACCGAGATGAACGCCGCGAACTTCTTACCTTGATAGTTACAGCCAAGGATGGTACATCCCATCCAGCGAGGGCGCTATCAGACGGAACTTTGCGTTTTTTAGCTTTGGCGGTTCTTGAACTAGACCCAGAGGCACAAGGTCTGTTATGTCTGGAGGAACCGGAAAACGGCATTCATCCAGAGCGCATCCCCAAGATGCTGAAGCTGCTTGAGGATATTGCCACCGATGTCGATGAACCAATCGATCGAGACAACCCACTGCGTCAAGTAATTATTAATACGCACTCACCAGCAGTTGTGATGCAAGTCCCCGATGATAGTCTGCTGGTTGCTGAATTGAAGGAAACCGTGCGCCAGGGGCAGCGATTTAAGCGGGTGTGTTTTAGTTGTCTGCCTGGTACCTGGCGACAACTGAAATCCCCTGAACCAGACAAGGTGAATGTTGCCTCTAAAGGGGACCTTCTAGCTTACTTAAATCCGGTTCCCCCATATAAGTCAGAGTCGGATGGCAATGGACAGGTAGCAAGCCACCAAGAATCCCAGCGTAAACAGCCCAAAAAACACCGAGTTGTGGATAGAGAAGACCTTCAACTCTTAATCCCTGGTTTTCCTACTGAATAGGCATGAAAGAGCTGCGGTACACTTTGCTATCTGACGGCAGTTCCGACAAGGCACTTCTGCCTATGCTCATCTGGTTATTACGGGAGCATCATGTTGATTGTGCTATCCAGTCGAACTGGGCGGATCTGCGGCGCTTGCCCAAACCACCAAAAACGTTATCAGCACGCATCATCAGCAGCCTAGATCTCTACCCTTGCGATCTTTTGTTTGTTCACCGGGATGCAGAAAGGGAGCCATGTGGCTTCCGGGTGGCTGAAATTCGAGAAGCAGTAGAAAAAGCATTGAAATCGGTGCCTGTACCACCCTACGTGTGTGTAGTTCCGGTACGGATGCAGGAGGCATGACTGTTATTTGACTCCGCAGCACTGCGGAAAGCAGCTGGGAATCCGCATTGCCGACAGCTATTGCCACTGCCGGATCTTGCTAGAGTTGAACAACTGCCCGATCCAAAAAACGAACTTTACAAACTGCTGCGCTCTGCCAGTGGGCTTACAGGTCGGCGACTGAAGGGCTTTCCGGTTAGGGAAAGGGCTCAACGAGTCGCCGAACTGATCGATGATTTTACCCCACTGCGTGCCTTGTCTGCTTTTAATGAACTGGAATCTGAGCTAGAACAGGTTGTCCAAGCACAGGATTGGCGTGATAATTGAAATATGCGTTTCATCAACCCAAGCGGTTCTTCAATTCTTGTACATGTCGGGGAACTGTTCCTGGAGGTGCTTGAGCTTCGGCAAGTCATTCACCACCACGTAGGGATAATTCGGATTGCGATCGATAAAGTGTTGATGGTATTCCTCAGCCGCATAAAAACCTTTCAAGGGAACTAGCTCGGTGACGATCGGCTTGTCGAAGGTGTGTGCTTTGTTGAGTTGCTCGATATAAGCAGAAGCGACTCGCTTCTGCTCATCGTTGGTAAAAAAGATGACCGAACGATATTGGCTGCCCCAGTCGGGACCTTGTCGGTTCAACTGTGTCGGATCGTGCGCCACCACAAAGTAGATTTTCAGAAGCTGGGCATAGGAGATTTGCGACGGATCGTAGGTAATTAGAACTGACTCAGCATGCCCCGTGTTTCCGGAACTAACCATCTCGTAGTGCGCAGTCGCCTTACTGCCACCGGAAAAACCAGAGACGACAGCAGAAACACCTTTGAGATGCTCGAAAACTGCTTCCATTCCCCAGAAGCAACCTCCAGAGAGAACCGCAGTCTGTTTTCCCTTTGCCATAGAAGTCGAGATATCAGTGGCGGGCGCTGGTGCAGTTATATGGGACCCGCCCCACGCAAGTGCAGCAGTCAGTAGAATAATGGACAAACTACCCACTAGGTAGCGGAAGAGAGTAAAACGGCGAATTGGCATAGGGTCGTGAAGTCCTTGTTAGGTGCCTATTCATAATACGGAAGAGGTGCTAAGTTGGATTCTTTGAAGATTGTCGCAATCCAACTGAGAGGCTAGTTCGTATAACAAAGGAACCGAGGCGTTACTATAGCTACTCGATCGTCACTAAACGCCTCGCGCTCATAAAACATCTAGGAAGTTGGAAGAAAAATATGAATTGGAAATTACTGTGTTTGCTCTCTAGTCTTACCTTAGCCGCCCCTCTCCCGGCATACTCAACTACTAACCTTCATCACCAGACTGCTAGTGGTGCTGTCCTTGTTGCTCAAAATGATTCCCAAGGCGGCACTATGAATCCTGGAGATGGCATGAATCACCAAGGGAATTCGATGAACCAAGGGGATTCTATGAAAGGAAATTCTATGAACCAAGGCAGTGCTATGCTCAAAATGGGCAGCGAAGGAGATGACGTCAGATTTGTTCAGAAGTTTTTAACGCGGGGAGGATTCTACGATGGACCTATTAATGGAGTCTTTGACGAGGAGACACGCGCAGCAGTTATAAAATTCCAGAATTCTAAAAATATAACCCCTACTGGAATTGTTGGACCTACGACTCGAGCTGCGATGATATGAAAAAACGTTACTTTTTAAAAGCTGGCGTAGCCATCGTGGGCGCAGCCTGGTTATCACGTTATCTGCATGGGAACTCAGGAGTTATCGCAGTGGCAGACGAGAAATTTGAAATCACCAAAACCGCAGAAGAGTGGCACAAAATTTTGACGCCAGAACAGTTTTACGTGCTGCGCGAACACGGCACCGAACGCCCTGGCACCAGTCCCCTTGATGAGCAATACGCCAAAGGTAATTATGAGTGTGCTGCTTGCAATTTACCACTTTTTACCTCTGAAACTAAGTTCCATAGTGGCACTGGCTGGCCTAGTTTTTTTGCCCCCATTGAAGGTGCGATCGCTACAACTACAGATAATTCACTTCTTATGACTAGAGTTGAAGTGCATTGCCATCGTTGCGGTGGGCATCTGGGTCATGTGTTTAATGATGGTCCACCGCCCACTGGTAAGCGGTATTGCATGAATGGTGTCGCGCTTAAATTTATTCCAGGTTAAGCGGTTCTTTAACAGTACTTACGCATTGCCACTATATATAGGGTTCCTAGGGGCAAACCCACCCCAACCCAAC
>CASBRB010000460.1 GCA_949127975.1 Oscillatoriales cyanobacterium PMM_0019
ACTCATGGTGTCTGCACAGGGAGGGCTAGAGAATACTCACCCGTTGAACTGTGAAAATTTAGAGATAGATTACTCTGTTAGTAATGGATATTCTATCTTTGAAGCCCCCACTATACCGTCAGAGTTAGTGGGGGAGAACGTCACTATCACTGATTAATATATCCATCGGTCGCTGGATGCACCCGTTCTGGTTCAATTACTCTTGGTCTAACAGCCATCAAGGGTAGTTTTACGGTAAATATTGCGCCCTGTCCTTCTCCTGGGCTTTCAGCATGCACACTTCCGCCATGCAGATCGACCAATTGGCGGACAATCGCTAAACCCAACCCCAGCCCACCAAAAGAACGGGTGATGGAATTATCTGCCTGGCGAAAGCGCTCGAAGACGTAGGGGAGGAATTCGGCGCTGATGCCTTGACCTGTATCCGCTACAATAATTTCAACATGAGAGTTAATGCGTTGCAGGCAAACCTGAACCCGCCCGTGTTTCGGTGTGAACTTGATCGCATTACTGAGTAAATTCCAGACAATCTGCTGTAACCGCTCGGAGTCTCCTAAAACAGGACCTGCTGCTGGATCGAGCACGGATTGCAGTCGGATGTTTTTTGCATCAGCAGCAGGTCGCACCGTCTCTATTGCTGCCTCAATTAACGGCAATAGGTCAACCGCCTGAACATTGAGGCGAATTTTACCTGTAATGATGCGGGAAATATCCAGGAGATCGTCAATCAAATGTGCCTGAGATCTGGCATTGCGCTCGATCGTCTCTAGAGCACGATGCATCCTTGCTTCGTCTACCTTGTTGAACCGCAGGATCTGAGACCAGCCAAGGATAGCATTCAGAGGGGTCCGCAGTTCATGGGAAACGGTCGATAGAAATTCATCCTTCAATCGATTAAGCTTCTCAGCCTCCGCTCGTGCTTTCTGTTCCTGCACTAGAAGTTGAGCCCGCTCTTCTTCCAGTCGTTGACGCTGCCGGATCTCTTTTGCCAATTCATCGATCTTCTTGTTCAGCAGGGTGAATCGGCTACTGGCAGCTTCTTGGGTTTTCAAGCGCAAGAAAATAAGTGCAGGTGAAGAGGGTGACCAGGGTCGGATGACAGCCCCTTCACAGCGACACAGGCAAGCCTCTCCATTACTGGTACTCAAGGTTAATGAGCCAAGCACCATCTCTCGACTGCTGGAGCAATTACGTAGATACTGCTTGACCTTCTCAGCAGAATCAGTGACCACATCAAAGAGCATTTTCCCTTGCGGGATCTGATGGTGTAGCCCCAGCATCTTGGAGAATGCTGGATTGGCAGCCAGGAGCTGACCGTTTCCCTCGATCAGGAGCACAGGTTCTGGCAGAAGTCTGGCGAATTCGAGAAACTGTTCGGGAGTCACCCCTCGTTTGCTCCCTTAAAGTATTCTCTTCCTTGACTTTCTTCTGCCTCTGGAGTGGGTTTCAAATAAACGACCACCCGGCATCCAGGCATACCCATCGCAATCGTTTCTTGCAGTTCTACTTTGGCGTATCCCAGATTTTCCGCTGCAATGGAACCAAAAACATTTGAGGTCATCATACACATAGCGGGGCGATCGATGATTTTTTCGGCAAACGGACAAGCACGGTTTCCTAAGACAATTTTTTCATTTGTCTGTTCGATAATATAGAAATCACCCTGGATTCGCCGCTTCAAATCCACTAAAACATCGGCTACTTGCTCTCGCGTTAGATGGGATACCTCTAGAGCCGCTTTATAGTCCTGGTCTATTTGCCTCCCCATGTTTTGTCCCACTACACTAATAAATCCTGAGGCTTCCTCTAAGCCCACTACATCCTGTAATGTACCTGCTAACTCTCGAATTAAGGTACGTAAAAACACATCCCGTTCCAAAGGAATTGTGAGATCCTTCATGGGCGTTTCAAACATAAGAGAACTATTGATAGCACTATCTCGGAGCGAATTGGTGTTGGCGTGTTTAATTTCCGTTTCTTTGAGCATAAAATTTTAGTTCCAACAAAGTATAGTTAAACAAAATCAGCCAGCAGGTCTGAAATCTCGAGAAAGGAGATTGCGCCTATTATCATCGTAGATCATTATGACTAGCTGAGGACTTTAGTCCTCACTACGAACGGTTTTAATGCAAGAAATGACGGATGCCCGTCAGAACCATCACTAAACCGAGTTCGTTTGCCGCTTGGATGGAATCTCGATCGCGCAGACTACCTCCTGGTTGGACAATGGCAACAATCCCAGCCGCCGCTGAAGCCCTTACCGAGTCATCAAAGGGAAAGAAACCATCACTGGCGAGAACGGCACCTTGGGCTTTCTCTCCAGCTTGTTCTAGGGCAATCTTAACGGAACCGACGCGATTCATTTGCCCCGCACCCACGCCAAGAGTAGTGCTTGAGCCTGTCACTACGATCGCATTCGATTTTACATGCTTAGTCACTTTCCAGGCAAAAAGCAATTCTGCCATCTGCTCTGGCGTTGGTTGTCGCTCTGTAACTACCTGCCAAAGGCTGGCATCTTCCACTAAAGTATCTGAATTTTGAACCAGAAAACCACCCGCGATCGCTTTTACCGTTTGCGGTGAATCTTCCTGACACAAAGAAGGTAAAATCAACACCCGCACCTTAGATTTACCAGCCAGAATTTCTTCTGCCACTGGCTCGCATCCAGGTGCCACCACGCATTCTAAAAATGTCTGTGTCAGAGCCGTAGCGGTAGGGGCATCGATGGCACGGTTCAAAGCCACAATCCCACCGAAAGCGGAAACTGAGTCAGCATTAAAAGCCTTTTCGTATGCTTCGGACAGCGTCGTGCCCAAAGCTACTCCGCAGGGATTGGTGTGCTTAATAATAGCGGCTGCAGGGGTATCGGTAAATTCAGCAATTAGACGCCGCGCTGCTTCTAAATCAACTAGGTTGTTGTAACTTAATTCTTTCCCCTGAAGTTTTGTGGCTGCCGCCCACCCGCTCTTTACTGTTCCAGTCTGATACCATGCCGCTGCTTGGTGGGGATTCTCCCCGTAGCGCAGAGATTGCACCTGCTGTCCTGAAAATGTAAATCTTTGTGGTAGGGGCGATTCAGTAGTATTTAGGGAATGTTCTTGGAAGCCTAAGTAAGTAGCTATAGCTTGTTCGTAAGACGCTGTGTGCCAAAATGCCTGCACGGCGCAATCAAATCTAAACTTCAGGGAAGCCTCTCCCCCGCGCTGTCGCAACTCCTGCAAATATTCGTCATACTGGGCCCGATGACACAAAACTGTTAGATGCGCGTAGTTTTTCGCCGAGGCCCTTAGCATAGCTGGACCACCAATATCAATCTGTTCGATCGCTTCTGCTAAAGTTACATTTGGTTTGGCGATCGTTTGCTCAAACGGATACAGGTTGACAACGACTAGATCGATCGGGCGAATGTGGTGCTCCTCCAAGGAAGCCACATCCTCAGGCACATCCCGACGCGCCAAAATACCCCCATGAATCCGAGGATGCAGGGTTTTGACTCGTCCCCCCAAGATTTCGGGAAACCCAGTGTAATCAGAAACTTTGGTTACGGGGAGCCCAGCTTCTTTGA
>CASBRB010000461.1 GCA_949127975.1 Oscillatoriales cyanobacterium PMM_0019
AAAATCCCAAATCCCTAGCGATTGTAGCTACAGAACGATCGCTCCAACCTCACCTGCCGCCTCTAGAGGCTTTTAAACCTTTCTGTATTACTCTGTGCCGGGGGCAAACCTGGGATTTAAATGCCTTCAGCCATAAGCTAGCTCAGTTGGGTTATGAACGAGTGCCGCTGGTGGAAATGGAAGGTCAATGGAGTCGGCGCGGGGATATTATTGATGTGTTCCCAGTGGCTTCTGAGCTGCCTGTGCGCTTGGAATGGTTCGGTGATGAGCTTGACGCGATGCGGGAGTTCGATCCGTCTACTCAGCGATCGCTTGACAAAATTAACCGTTTAGTGCTAACGCCTACGGATTTTCGCCCGGTGGTAATGGCGGCTTTGAATGATACGAACCCCCAGGACGCAGAGGAAGAGGGGGAGAGTGTTCGTCGGTTATTAGGTTTGGCTTTTGAGCATCCGGCATCGCTGTTGGAGTATTTGCCGGAGAATACTTTAATTGCGATTGATGAGCCAGAGCAATGTCGCGCTCATAGTGAGCGTTGGGTAGAACACGCTGAGGAACAATGGCAGGGGGTTAAGCCTTCTTTACCTCGCATTCATCGCTCTTTTGATGAGTGTCTAACTGGGATGGCTGGGTTTGGGCGTGTCAGTTTATCTGAACTGGCAGAAGGTACTGGAGTTAATTTGGCTAGTCGCCCTATTCCTGCAACGGCGCACCAGTTTGCTAAAATAGCTGAAAGTCTGCGGAAAGAACGTGAGAAGGGTTTATCGATTTGGATGGTGTCTGCTCAGCCGTCGCGATCGGTTTCTCTGTTGCAAGAACACGACTGCTCTGCCCAATTTGTCCCTAACCCAAGGGATTATTTAGCGATCGATAAGCTGCAAATCCAGCATACAGTAGTAGCTGTGAAATATTCCGGGTTGGCAGAACTGGAAGGTTTTATTCTGCCTACCTTCCGGGTGGCGGTGGTGACAGATAGGGAATTCTTTGGGCAGCATTCTCTGGCTACTCCCAACTATGTCCGCAAGCGTCGCCGCGCCCAGTCGAAACAGGTAGATCCTAATAAGCTCCGCCCAGGCGATTATGTGGTTCACCGCCATCATGGTTTGGGTAAGTTTCTCAAGCTGGAAAGCTTGACGATTAATCGTGAAACCCGCGATTATTTGGTGGTGCAGTACGCTGATGGTTTGCTACGTGTAGCTGCGGATCAGGTGGGGGCTTTATCTCGGTTTCGCGCTACATCCGATCGACCACCTGAACTTAACAAAATGACCGGTAAAGCTTGGGAAAGAACTAAGCTCCGCGTCCGCAAAGCCATCAAGAAATTGGCGTTTGATTTGTTGCAGCTTTATGCCCAGCGATCGAAGCAGCAAGGTTTCACTTTCCCAGAAGATTCGCCTTGGCAGCAGGAATTAGAGGATTCCTTTCCTTACCAACCAACTCCGGATCAATTAAAGGCTACTCAAGATGTCAAACGGGATATGGAAAGCGATCGACCGATGGATCGTCTTGTCTGTGGGGATGTCGGCTTTGGCAAAACTGAAGTAGCTATTCGTGCTATCTTTAAAGCTATTATAGCTGGTAAACAAGTTGCTTTACTCGCCCCTACCACTATCCTTACTCAGCAGCACTACCACACCCTTAAAGAACGCTTTGCCCCCTACCCCGTCAATGTGGGGTTACTCAACCGTTTCCGTAATGCTGAAGAACGTCGCGACATCATTCGTAGATTGGCGACTGGTGAATTGGATGTTGTTGTAGGCACTCATCAGTTATTGAGCAAGGATATCAAGTTTCGAGATTTAGGGCTGTTGGTAATAGATGAGGAACAGCGCTTTGGCGTTAACCAGAAGGAAAAAATTAAATCTCTTAAAACTCAGGTGGATGTGCTGACGCTCAGTGCTACTCCTATCCCTCGTACACTATATATGTCCCTGTCGGGACTTCGAGAAATGAGTTTGATTACTACTCCTCCCCCCTCAAGGCGGGCGATTAAAACTCATCTTTCTGCCCACAACCCAGAAGCAATTCGCACGGCGATTTGCCAAGAATTAGATCGCGGAGGGCAGGTGTTTTATGTGCTGCCCAGGATTGAGGGAATGGAAGAAGTTGCCAGTAAGTTGCGAGAGTCTATTCCCGTAGCTAGACTGGCGATCGCACATGGCCAACTGGACGAATCTGAGTTAGAATCCACTATGCTCACCTTTAGCAATGGTGAAGCGGATATTCTGCTTTGTACCACGATTATTGAGTCGGGTTTGGATATCCCGCGAGTCAATACGATTTTGATTGAAGATGTCCAGAAATTTGGTCTATCCCAGCTTTACCAATTGCGTGGGCGTGTAGGACGTGCTGGCATTCAAGCTCACGCATGGCTGTTTTATCCTAAACAAAGTGAATTAACAGAAGCGGCGCGGCAGCGGTTAAGAGCTATTCAGGAATTAACTCAACTAGGTTCTGGCTACCAGTTAGCTATGCGCGATATGGAAATTCGCGGTGTGGGTAATTTACTGGGGGCTGAACAATCTGGGCAGATGGATGTTATTGGTTTCGATCTATATATGGAAATGCTGGAAGAATGTATTCGCGAAATTCGAGGGCAGGAAATTCCCCAAGTTGATGATACTCAGATTGACTTGCAACTGACGGCTTTTATCCCAGCAGACTACATCCCGGATTTGGATCAAAAGATGAGTGCTTACCGCGCCGTTGCGGCTGCCAGATCTAAAGAAGAGTTAGCTAGTATAGTAGCAGAGTGGAGCGATCGCTACGGTGAAATTCCCAAAGCTGCCCAGCAACTAATAAAAGTGGTAGAACTGAAACAACTTGCTAAAAAACTCGGTTTCAGCCGCATCAAACCAGAAGCCAAGCAACACGTTGTCTTAGAAACTCCAATGGAGGAACCTGCCTGGAATTTGCTGGCAGGCAATTTGCCAGAACACATTAAGGCTCGTTGTTTCTACTCTAGTGGCAAGGTAACGATTCGCGGTATGGGAGTTATGAAAGCAGATCAACAACTGGAGAATTTAATTGATTGGTTGGGCAAAATGCAAGGTCTTGTAACTAAAGTTTAAAAACCATTGCAACCACTGACATGCTTAGATACAAAAGTTTTTTTGCAGATTCCAGAACGGATCGCTATCCTTCCCCACATTCTTCAAGGTGGGGAAGGATAGCGGGAATTAAATGGTACGCAAGTCCACTTAATTCCCAATTATGTGTGGATTTATTTGACTGACTATGACATATATGTTATTATAAAATAACTAAGGAGGTGATAAACAGTGGCAACCAGGAGAGTAACATTTAGACTCTATCCAACGAAGCAATTAGAACAAAAATTGTACTACCATCGTCGGCTCCATAAGGAGCTTTATAATGCTGCTGTTTATAACCGCTTTACCCAGTATCAAAAGTTTGGGCACTCAGTTGAATACTTCGAGCAACAGAATTGTTTGCCAGCATTTAAGGAGGTATGGCCTGAATACAAGGAATTAGGTTCTCATGCAATACAAGCAACGTTAAAGCGCGTAGATTATGCGTTTCAACGTTGGTTTAAAAAACTAAGCAAGAAGCCTAGATATAAATCTATCAGGCATTATTCTGGATGGACGTATCCAGATAAACAAAGTTGGAGATGTCATTCAATCGGAGATAATGGTTATCTGGAATTGGACAAAATTGGTTCAATCCAGGGGCGGAATGTAGAAACCCGCCCCTCAACGCAGTAGGGGCGGGTAGTTCATAAATCCTTAAAGCTTTTCCAGATAGGTGAGCATATCCGCCATTTCCTGGGCACTAGGTTGAAATTGTGGCATCGGGGGCGTCTTGCCGCTGGTCACTTGATCGATCAGACTTACCCTAGACCTGCGCTTTGAGATACCATCTAGGCTGGGACCTACCCTACCTTGTGCTTGCAATCCATGACACCCAGCGCAGTTCATTTGAAAGATAGCATGTCCCATCACAGGATCGCCAGGAAGCGATAATACTGTTTTGACATAAGGATCTGATACGCGCACCAAGTACACGCCCAGGAGGCTGGTGAGGATTGCTAGCAAAACCGCTAGTGCCAGCAAGCTGAGCCGCTGCATGATTATTTCAGGTTTGGGCAGCTGCTTATCCAAAGAGTTTCCTGTGAAGGTGAGGATTTACAATGTGGTTGTTACTGGAGGGCACACTAGGGTGGTATGTGTGCTTGTGTGTCGAACAAAGTTTAGATTTATATATTTAGCTTAAATTTTATCAAAAAACAATCGTTTCCAAAAATGCTTGCTACAAATCTGTAGGGGCAATCCCCCTGTTGTTGCCCTGGTGTGTAGCAAACATTTAGATAATCCATATTACTGAGTCTCGACCTGGAACGCTGGAGCCTGTAGTATGAGAAAAAGATAAAAAACGTTAACAAAGGAGAACTGACGTGATTGAACCGCTGCTTGATGGCATAGTGCTGGGCTTAGTCTTTACCACTCTTGCTGGGCTGTTCTTTACTGCCTATATGCAGTACAAGCGCGGCAATAAGCTTGGTGTGTAAAAGGTTACGGCTGTATTGCCGTATACTTTCTGGCGACAAACTTCCAGCGCTCCAATCGGTGCCAACGTCCAATTGCTAGGGCTGTGCTCCACTGCTAAAGAGCCTGTGGGAGCGAGTAGTTGATGGTGGGCGAGAGCTTCTAAGACTGGCTGGTATAAGTCGCTGGCGTAGGGGGGGTCGAAATAGATGTGGTCAAATTGCTGCCCAGCCAGACTGTGCAATTTCTGAACTACTTCCCCCCGCAATACTTGAAATTTTTGGGATTCGCGGGCTACTTTTTGCCAGTTTTGCTGTATAATCTCGCAGGCGCAACCAGATTTTTCGATTCCCATTACCCAGCTAGCTCCCCGACACAAGGCTTCTGCTCCCATTGCTCCACTACCTGCACACAAATCTAGCCAACGACTGTCGGTAATGGTGTTTTGCCAAATGTTAAACACCGCTGCTCGCACTCGCGCCGGGGTAGGTCGGGTTTCTCGACCTGGTAAGGTCTTAAGTAGGCGATTACCGTATATTCTCAAGCTCATTTGTCATCGATCCCCCATCACCTATTGACAAAATTGGACAAAATCTGTAAACCAATGGTGGAAGATTTTTCCGGGTGAAATTGGACAGCCAATAAGTTGTCACGCGCTACTGCTGCTGTCACTGTCTGACTACCATGCGTTACAGTTGCCGCCCTGACAAAGGTTTCAACTGGCTCGACATAGTAGGAATGTACAAAATAAACCCAAGGTTGAGTAGGTAACTGTTTCCACAGGAGGGCATCCGGCTGAACAGGTTCTAGTTGGTTCCAGCCCATGTGCGGAATCGTTAAACCTGGTTCTGCATGAAACCGTCGCACTTTACCAGGAATAATCCCCAATCCCGTTTCGCTGCCTTCTTCACTACTATCAAACAGAATCTGTAACCCTAGACAGATGCCTAAAAATGGTTTACCACTTATAATTACATCTCGAATTGGCGATTCTAAGCCACGCGATCGCAACTGTTGCATCGCTGGATCGAACGCCCCCACTCCCGGCAGCACCACCGCATCCGCCCGTTTGATGTCTGTTGGAGAATCGGTAACTTTAGGAGTTGCTCCGGCTTTCTCCAATCCTTTGCAGACAGAGTGGAGATTGCCCATGCCATAGTCTATTACTGCGATCGCTGACATTTACTTGCTACTGGTTAAATTTCATGCAACTGGGTTCGGGTATGACTACCCATTTAGATTTATTATAATTCAAGATAGAGCGGGTTTAAGCCATGAATCAGAATGTTGATGATAGGACTTTAATTCAAAAGTTTGTTCAAGGTGAAACCGAGCTGTTAGCCAGCCAAAATTTCCGCCTCGACTCTAGTGGTGGCAGATTGCAAATCACCACCCACCAATCAGAGATAGTTGCCATACTCAATTCCATAGATAAAAAACGTTTAGCATTAGTAAAAAATGACTCTAAATATACCAAATTTGTCAATCAAATTTTGTCAGAAAATAATTTTGTTTTTGTTGGAGAATCAAAACAAAAAGGATTTGTAGAACATCATCATTTTGTGCCACCCGATGGCTACAAATTTCAATACACAGAAATAGTCTTTCTCTGGAAAAGTTGGTGGATAAAAAAACGTCAAGTAACTAAACATGAATTTAATTTGGAGCTGCTGTTTCTTATAAAAAATAACTGGTATCCAGTTCAAACTATTGATGCTTATGATGGGGTGTTTACCATAAAAACTCTAGTCGGACAAGTTAGTTTACATGGTAATCAAAAAGTTATGTGGGCTAACAAGTTATCCGAAGTAAAACCCAGCAATATAAAGCCAATTACAACTTCGGAAAACCCAGAATCCATTTCTGATGTCAGTAAAGAAGCCGCTAAAAATAACATAAAATATAATCAAGATAATAAAACTTTTTTACTAGATAAATCCAATTCATCACTCCAACCTGAATTTCAACCAGAAACAGAAACCGCGACAGAAGAACTGATTAAAAATCTCAGAAATCGCACACTTAAAACCATTGCTAACTACTTAGACGAGATAGCAAAGATTCAAATTGAACGGATATCACAAGCTGAACAACGCGCTGAACGTTTGGCAGCTCGTTTAGAAGAGTTGGGAGTAGATCCCGATAGCCTTTAATGGTTGCGTTCTAACCTAGACATATGTTAAAAAATTGTTGGTATGGATAGAAAAATATTGCTTACCTCATTTACAACTTGGCTGCCCGATCAAAAATCTAATTCGTCCGATGATTTGTTGGTGCAAATTGCCAAAATTTACCCTTCTTCACCCTACTCTTTAACTTTCCTAAGGCAACTCCCAGTAGATATTCATCTTGCTAGCAGTAGAGTTATTGACAAAATTAATGCCATCCAACCTGATGTCATTATCTGCTGCGGGATGGCTCAGAAGCGGACAAAACTTACTATTGAGTCTACTGCTACTTGTAGAGAAGGCATCCTCAAAACGCCTGTTTGTCTGGAAAAATTAGTAGCTGGCTTAGCGGAGACAGAAATTAGCCATGATGCTGGAAAATTCGTCTGTGAGGGACTTTATTACTCAGTGTTGGAGTATCTACAGGTTAACAAAGTGACTTTAGAGCCTGACGACTCCACCTGCGCTCAATGTATCTTTGTCCATGTTCCTATTCTGAGTCCAAATAATTTAGCTGGCATTTTGGCTGATTTTTGCTTAATTCTGCAAAAAATGACCCTTTACCCTATTCCCTCACCCTTACTTTTACCTGTTTAAAGTTATGTTAAATAATATTTCTAATATTGATGATGCTACCGTGATTAAAAAATTTTTTCAAGGTGATAAGGACTTGGTAGCTAATTCAAATATCCGTATTGAAGGTAGTGGCTCAAGCCTGCAACTAATCGCCAAGCAATCAGAAATGCTTGCAACACTTACTTTGATAGAAAAAAGACGTGTAGCTTTAGTCAGAGCTACCTCTCAATATTGGCAACTCATCCATAGGTTACTTATTGAAAATAATTTTGTGGCATGGGGAAATTCAAAACAAAAAGGGTTTGTCGAATATCAACAATGGGTGCCGCCGCCTGGGTACCAGATTAAATACACGGAAGTTGTCGAGTTATGGAAACAATGGTGGCCTAATCAACGTTATCATAAAAAGCATGATTTGGATTTAGAGATGCTGATTTTTTTGAAAAACAACTGGTATCCTATTCAAAATATTACTGTTGAGGAGGGTACTTTTTATGTAAAAACGCTAGTTGGTCAATTAAAATTAACGAGTAAAGAAAAGATACTCTGGGCAAGCAAAATAACCAAACCAACAGCCAAGGATGTAAATGACAGGGTAAACATATCAAGTAATGATGAATTGGTTAAGGAAAGAAGGCTATCTGAAAAGAAACCTTTTTTAGTAAGGAATTTTTCCTCGTCATTCCAAGAGGAAATTAAACCAGAAATCAATTTATCAGCGCAGGTAAAAAGTATTCAGGAGAGAGCAGTTCAAAATTTTGCTAATAACTTAGAAGAAATAGTACAGATGTTACTGGAACGAGTCTTACAAGCTGAACAACGGGCTGAACGTCTAGCTGCCCGGTTACGAGAGGTGGGGGTAGATCCTGATGAGGTTTAGACAAGATGACGATCGATCCTTTAGGATCGAGATAGCACTAAAAATCTGTTGAACGTTATAATAAAGCCATCATGACACTGGGCAATCTCCGCGACCTATACCAACAAGTCATCCTAGAACATTACAAGAAACCACGGCACAAGGGCAAAACCAACCCGGTACATCGGTATCAAAAAGGGCATAATCCTTCCTGTGGGGATACCATTGAACTGACATTGCAGCTCAATGGTGACGGCTCCCTGATCGAAGATGTTAAATTTGATGGAGTTGGCTGCGCGATCGCTATCGCCTCTGCTGACTTGATGGCTGATGCCTTACAAGGAAAAAGTGTAGACGAAGCTCTGGAGATGGTGCAACGCTTCCAAAACATGATGAAGGGAGGCGCTGAGTTTCCCAAAGAGCAGCGCAAGCTAAACGTGATGCAAGGCGTCTCCCAGTTCCCAGTACGCATCAAATGTGCTAACCTCACTTGGCACACCCTCAAAGCTGCCTTGGAATCTTCTCAGGTTGCCAAGCCTCAAGGCTTTGTCAGTAACGAGAAAGAAGACACTTAAACCCCGATGTTAACAACAGCTAATTTTCTTGTCGTCGCTCAGTGGGCGGGTATACTCACATTAGTCTGCGGTGCTGCCGCAGTATTGGCGTTTATTTTAAAATGGGGCATTCGCTTTCGGCTGGTGGGTATCACTGGCTTTATGGGCGTACTCACCGGGGGTTTATTCGCCCTGAGTATAGTGCCATTTACCCGCACTGCAATTCCTGGTGCAATTCGCTACTCGTTAGTTTATGACAACGGTGCTACGCAAGCTGTAATTACCGTTCCCCCTAAAATTACAGAACCAGAATTAGAGGCAACTATGCGCCAAGCTGCTGCTGACTTATTTTCTTACGGACGTTTAAGTCAAAATCAGGCTCAATTAAGCATCAAGGTGCGTACCATCATCCACCCAGAATCCGGCAGATCGCAACCGCTAGTATTGGGTGAAGTGAAGCGATCGCTCTCTAAGCGCAATGATACCAAACTGGATATCGAAATAAACCACAACAACTTAGCCAAACTACCCCAACCCACTGCCTAAGTCTAATTCCATGCCCAATCAAACTCCTACTTCCTTGCTCTCGCTGACAGTTGCTCCCACCAAAGTGCTGCGGGGTTTCCAAGCACTGGCACAAGCAGGAGATGCCATTGCCAGCTTAGGGCGTCGTCCCTTAATTGTAGGGGGCGATCGCACCCTTGCGGTGACTTTACCCCAATTACAACCAGTTTTAGAACAGCAAAAGTTACACTTTGCTCAGGCTGACTATACCCCAGATTGCTCTGAAGCTAGTCTGGCATCAATGCGACAAGCCGTAACCTCTCATCAAGCAGATTTAATTATTGGTGTCGGCGGTGGCAAGGCATTAGACGCTGCCAAATTACTTGCTTACCAGTGTCGCTTGCCAGTGGTTACCGTACCCACCTCAGCCGCCACCTGCGCAGCTTGGAGTGCCCTCTCTAACATCTATTCTGATATTGGCGCATTTCTCTATGATGTCAGTCTCAGTGGATGTCCCGACTTACTGGTACTCGATTACAGCTTAATTCAAACTGCCCCGCCACGCACCTTAGTTGCTGGCATTGGCGACGCCCTCGCTAAGTGGTACGAAGCATCTGTCAGTAGTGGTAATTCTGAGCAAACCTTAATTATTGCCGCAGTGCAACAGGCGAGAATCCTGCGCGATATTCTGTTCCAAAAGTCAGCAGCGGCACTCCAAGAGCCAGGAAGTACAGTTTGGCAAGAGGTGGTGGATGCGACTGTTTTACTAGCTGGCGTCATCGGTGGTTTAGGTGGTGCCCAGTGCCGAACAGTAGCAGCCCACGCAGTTCATAATGGTTTAACTCACCTGCCAGACAGCCACGATGCCCTACATGGGGAAAAAGTGGCTTATGGCATTCTCGTACAACTGCGTCTGGAAGAAATCTTACTAGGCAACCAATTGGCAGCTACCGCAAGGCAACAACTGTTGAAATTTTACGCTGAAATTGGCTTACCCCTTTCCTTAGATGACCTGCATCTTGGTAACATCACTCTGGTAGAATTAAGAACAGCCGCTGAACTTGCCTGTGCTACCAATTCCGACATCCATCGGCTACCCTTCCGGGTGGTTCCCGAACAGTTGATGGCGGCAATGGTTTCTACTAGAGTCCCCTTGGATTTAAAATCGGGATCTACCGCTGAAAATCAAAAATTGTCGGTAAGAACCGACGAAACTCATAAGCATTAAAAAAACCTTCTGATGACATTAGATTGGATTAGCCCAGCAAAACGGCTGCAAACGCTACCGCCTTATGTGTTTGCCCGCCTGGATGAACTTAAAGCCCGTGCCCGCGAACAAGGCTTGGATTTAATAGACTTAGGTATGGGGAACCCTGATGGTTCAGCACCCGAGCCTGTACTCGAAGCGGCAATCGCCGCTTTGAAAGTTCCCACCAATCACGGCTATCCCCCCTTTGAAGGCACTGCCAGCTTCCGCGCTGCCATTACTAGCTGGTATCATCGTCGCTATGGTGTTAATCTCGATCCAGAAAGCGAAGCTTTACCTTTACTGGGTTCTAAAGAAGGGCTAACCCACCTTGCCCTAGCTTATATCAATCCTGGGGATGTGGTATTAGTACCCAGCCCTGCTTACCCAGTACATTTTCGGGGTCCCATCATCGCTGGTGCTAAAGTCCACAGCCTGATTTTGACAGCAGAAAATAATTGGCTGATTGATTTAGCTGCGATTCCCGAAGAAATCGCACAACAAGCCAAAATTTTCTATTTCAACTACCCCAGCAATCCTACTGGTGCCACCGCACCCCGTGAATTTTTTGAAGAGATTGTTGCCTTTGCCCGCCATTACGAAATTTTGCTAGTTCACGATTTGTGTTATGCAGAATTAGCCTTTGATGGTTATCAGCCTACCAGCTTGTTAGAAATTCCTGGTGCTAAAGAGATTGGGGTCGAGTTTCACACTCTGTCTAAAACTTATAATATGGCTGGTTGGCGCGTAGGCTTTGTAGTTGGCAACAGCCAGATTATTCAAGGGTTGCGAACTATCAAAACTAATCTCGACTACGGGATTTTTGCTGTTTTGCAAACAGCAGCAGAAACAGCTTTGCAGCTCCCAGATGCGTATGTGAATCAGGTGCAGGATCGCTATCGTCGTCGCCGCGATTTTCTAATTGATGGGTTAGCTGAGTTAGGTTGGGATATTCCCAAACCCAAAGCAACTATGTATGTTTGGATGCCGTGCCCTGTGGGTATGAGTTCAACCGATTTTGCCCTGTCGGTGTTGCAGGAGACTGGCGTTGTCGTCACTCCCGGTAATGCCTTTGGGGATGGCGGTGAGGGTTATGTACGAGTTAGTTTGATTGCGGAGTGCGATCGTTTAGCAGAAGCGCTACAACGTTTCAAAGAAGCTAATATCCGCTATCAATCTTTACCATTAGCTGTACCTCTTTGAGAATAAGCGTTGTAGCGTTGTAGGTTGGGTTGAGGAACGAAACCCAACATATTAGGAATAGTTTCCAGTAATACTGCTTAAAGGAGCGATCGCCTCTTCCAACTTAATGTCAGCAGGGGTCTCCCGCTATACTCGCCTTTCTTTAGCGGGAGGGGAATGCTGACCAGAATATAAAAATGAGCTCCGCGAATACGATTTATGATTGTGGGGTTGCCGGTTGTTCAACATATTTTTTTAGTTGTTCAATCGTTACGCCGCCGCAACTAGCCATCAAACAGCAGTAAGTGTTATATTGGCAATATGATTCTAACCTACTGCTACCGAATCCTACCCGATGACAACCAAGTTGCCACCCTTGACAACTGGATGGAACTGTTGCGTCGTCATTGGAATTATGCTTTGGGACAGAGGTTAGACTGGTTGAATGCTACTCGGTGTCAGGTTGACAGATGCTCTATAGTGTCTTGCCCTATTGGAGAGATACCAGAGCAGGTTGATTACTATACCCAACAAGCAGCACTCAAAGAAACTAAACAACTGTTCCCTGCTTACAAAGAAATCTACTCAGAAGTACAGCAGATTAACTTACAACGGTTAAACAAAGCATGGGAGCGTTGGTTATTTCCCGACAAAAATGGCAACAGAGGAGGTAGACCGAGATTTAAAAGACAGGGTCAATTACGTTCGATTGGATTTTCCAGAATCAATCATCCTAAAGCTGCTTGTTTTTTATGCGGTTCCACTCTGAGGATTCCCAGGTTAGGAACGATGCCAGTAATCGTTCATCGTCCTATACCGTCTGGAGTTACTCCTAAGACAGCAACCATTGTTAAAAAGGCTGATGGCTACTACGTCTGTATTAGTTTAGAAGATGATACTGTACCATCACCAATGCCACTAGATACTGTGAAATCAGCAATAGGTGTGGATGTAGGCTTGAAGGAGTTTTTAACGACTTCATCAGGTGAAACAGTACCAGTACAGCAACATTACAGACGCGCACAATCACATTTAGCACGTCAGCAACGACACCTATCACGGAAAAAAGAGAGGTCTAATCGTTACAGAAAACAACAGAATAAAATTGCCAGAATCCATCAAAGGATTGCTCGTCAGCGTCAAGACTTTCACTATAGAATTGCACATTGGTTAACCAGACTTTATGACTTCATCGCAGTAGAAGACCTACAGGTAAAGAATCTAGCCCGGAACTCTAAACTAGCCAAATCAATTTATGATGTAGCGTGGTCGGCATTCATAACGATACTAGAAGCAGTAGCGGTAAAACGCGGCGTACATATCGTTAAGGTGAATCCTCATAACACATCGCAGAATTGTTCTGGTTGTGGGGCAAAAGTTCCTAAAACTCTATCTATTCGCACTCACTCTTGTCATAAGTGCAATCTTGAAATGGACAGGGACGAGAATGCTGCAAGAAATATTCTTGAACGAGCATTAAACGCCGTGGGACTCATGGTGTCTGCACAGGGAGGCTTCGTCGATAGACAGCCGATGAACTGTGAAGCTTCGAGAGTTGAAGAATGGGTTCAACTTTCTCTATTCTAGAAGCCCCCGTTATACCCGGTGGCTACGGGGGGAGAACGTCACGGATATACTAGGCAGTGGAGTGGTAAAAAAAACTTCACAATATATAATCAGTAAGAACTCTGATGGGAAAAAATGAACCCAGGCATTGACCTACAAGGAACTTTTATCCAAACCCTGCGGGATTTGGGCCTCCCCGCTGGTGCCGCCAAAGCCATTTGGATGCCACTACCAATGTTTCTGATTATTATTGGTGCTACGGTGGGCGTACTGGTAGTCGTTTGGCTGGAACGTAAGATTTCTGCCGCCGTCCAGCAACGGATTGGACCAGAATTCGCGGGACCGCTAGGCGTCCTGCAGCCAGTGGCAGACGGTTTGAAGCTGGTTTTCAAAGAAGACATCGTCCCAGCTAAGTCCGATCCCTGGCTGTTCACCCTAGGACCGATACTCGTCGTCATCCCTGTGTTTCTGTCTTACCTAGTTGTGCCCTTTGGACAGAACCTAGTTATCACTAACCTCAGCGTCGGTATCTTTTTGTGGATTGCCCTGTCGAGTATTGCGCCCATTGGCTTGCTGATGTCTGGCTATGCCTCAAATAATAAATACTCCCTCCTAGGAGGACTCAGGGCAGCAGCTCAATCCATCAGTTACGAAGTTCCGATGGCACTATCTGTGCTGGCTGTCGTCTTGATGTCTAACAGCCTCAGTACGATCGACATCGTACAACAGCAATCTCACTATGGCATTCTCAGCTGGAATGTCTGGCGGCAGCCACTCGGTTTCCTAATCTTTTGGATTGCTGCCCTGGCAGAATGCGAACGACTGCCTTTTGACCTTCCTGAAGCAGAAGAAGAACTGGTGGCAGGTTACCAAACCGAATACGCTGGCATGAAATTCGGTTTGTTTTACATCGGTTCTTATGTCAACCTAGTGCTTTCCTCTCTGCTAGTTGCTGTTTTATACCTAGGAGGTTGGGAAACCCCTGTCCCGATCGAGTTTGTGGGTGGCTTGCTAGGGCTCAATGAAACCAGTCCTTGGTTGCAAGTAATCGATGCCGCACTGGGGATTACCATGACGGTACTCAAAGCATACTTCTTAGTTTTTCTGGCAATATTACTGCGCTGGACTTTACCCCGCGTCCGCATTGACCAGTTGTTAAATCTAGGCTGGAAGTTCCTGCTACCAGTATCTCTGGTGAACCTGCTGTTAACTGCTGCTCTGAAACTAGCCTTTCCCTTTGCCTTTGGTGGATAGTCATCGGTCAATTGTTATTGGTCATTAGTCATTGTTTTTCATCAAGACTAATGACCAATGACCAAAAAAATAAGAGATACACAATACAATGATTAAGTTTCTCAAACAAGTTGGCGATTACGCCAAAGAAGCTGTGCAATCAGCTCGCTACATTGGTCAAGGTTTGTCTGTTACCTTCGACCACATGAGACGGCGTCCAGTTACCGTGCAGTACCCCTACGAAAAACTGATTCCCTCCGAACGTTTCCGGGGTAGGATTCACTTTGAATTTGATAAGTGCATTTCCTGCGAAGTCTGCGTTCGGGTATGTC
This sequence comes from Oscillatoriales cyanobacterium PMM_0019, assembly GCA_949127975.1. Lineage (GTDB taxonomy): Bacteria > Cyanobacteriota > Cyanobacteriia > Cyanobacteriales > CASBRB01 > CASBRB01. Next base: position 14,729 of record CASBRB010000461.1, read on the forward strand.
CGATTAACCTGCCAGTGGTGGATTGGGAATTTGACAAAGCCACTAAGAAGAAAAAGCTCAATCACTACAGCATAGACTTTGGTGTTTGTATCTTTTGCGGTAACTGTGTGGAATACTGCCCAACCAACTGTCTATCCATGACAGAAGAGTACGAACTTTCCACCTACGATCGCCACATGTTGAACTATGACAGCGTAGCCCTTGGACGTCTGCCATATAAAGTGATGGATGACCCGATGGTGACACCGCTCAGAGAACTGGGTTACCTGCCCAAGGGTATTACCGAACCCCATGACTTACCAGCAGGTTCGCGCCGCGCTGGTGCTCGTCCAGAAGAAATTCTGGAAAAATAGTCATTAGTCGTTAGTCATTTGACTAACGACTAATAACAGAATTAACAAAGGATAAAAAGCTATGAATTTAGCGGAAGGGGTTCAGATTGTTTCGTTTTGCATCCTGTCACTGATGATGATTGGCGCTGCTTTAGGCGTCGTGTTGTTCGAGAACATTGTTTACTCTGCCTTTTTACTGGGTGGTGTATTTATCAGCATTGCAGGGCTGTACATCTTGCTGAATGCAGACTTTGTAGCAACGGCGCAGGTACTAATCTATGTGGGAGCGGTTAACGTCCTGATTTTGTTTGCCATTATGCTGGTAAACAAGCGGGAGGATTTTAAACCGCTACCCAATCGTTTGCTTCGTCAAGTCACAACGGGATTGGTATGTTTTGGTATATTTGCGCTATTAAGCACAATGGTGTTAGCGACGCCTTGGGCTTTTTCTACAGCTCCCGCCGCTGCTGAAAGTTCGATTGTAATTATTGGCGAACACTTGTTCAGTGACTTTCTCCTACCGTTTGAACTGGCGTCTGTCCTGTTGTTAATGGCAATGGTAGGCGCGATCGTTTTGGCACGTCGGGAGTATATCCCAGATGAAATATTGCCCGGACTCACCCGCCCCAGTGGTTTGACTTTACCAGAACGCCCGCGTGAACTTCTGACTCTAACGAGTGGCGGCAAGGGAGATCTGCGCAATCAAAAGCCCGCCTCAAGCACCAAACAACCTATAGATACCAACGCCTAGTCAGGAAGAAAACTAATGCACCTGCAACTTCAAGCTTTCCTAGTCTTAGCCGCTGCCCTTTTCGCCATAGGCATTTATGGCTTAATTACCAGCCGCAACGCTGTCCGAGTGCTGATGTCTATTGAGTTGCTGTTGAATGCAGTTAACCTCAATTTAATGAGCTTTTCCAACTATATCGATGCCCAAGGAATTAAAGGACAAGTCTTTGCCGTGTTTGTGATTACAGTAGCAGCGGCTGAAGCAGCAGTAGGTTTAGCGATCGTGCTGTCAATTTATCGCAACCGCGACACCGTGGACATGGAGCAATTTAATTTGCTCAAATGGTAGCGATTAAATGTAGCGTCGGCGACGCCGTGCCCGCCCTTCCTGATTGTAGGGGCGCGTCCCGCCACGCCCTTTCTTATTGTAGGGGCGCGTCCCGCCACGCCCTTCCTTGGGTCTATGGTAAGTCCAGTTAAATAAATATTCATTAGCATAGAATTGTAGCCTCTTATGCTATAGCTTATCAAAGTAGGAGAATTGATATGGGGATGACCCTCACCGAGAAAATTTTGGCTAGAGCCTCCGATCGCAGTGTTGTGACACCGGGGGAGAATATTTGGGTCAATGTTGACCTGTTAATGACTCATGATGTTTGCGGTCCCGGTACTATAGGCGTTTTTAAGCGCGAGTTTGGTGCTGATGCCAAAGTCTGGGACCGGGAAAAAATTGTCTTAATTCCTGACCACTACATTTTCACTGCTGACGAACGAGCCAACCGCAACGTTGATATTTTGCGCGAGTTTGCCCTAGAACAAGGTATCAAATACTTCTATGATATCACCGATAGGGCAGATTTCAAGGCTAACCCTGATTATAAAGGCGTCTGCCACATCGCTTTAGCACAAGAGGGTCATACTCGCCCCGGTGAAGTGTTGTTTGGCACCGATTCTCACACCTGTAATGCTGGTGCTTTCGGTCAGTTTGCCACTGGAATTGGTAATACCGATGCTGGCTTTATCATGGGCACTGGCAAACTGCTGATTAAAGTACCAGCGACGATGCGCTTTGTCATGGATGGGGAAATGCCGGATTATTTGCTAGCCAAAGACTTAATCCTGCAAATTATTGGGGATATTGGTGTGGCTGGTGCTACTTATCGGGCGATGGAATTTTCTGGTAGCACGGTTGAGAGGCTATCGATGGAAGATAGGATGACGCTGTGTAATATGGCGATCGAGGCTGGCGGTAAAAATGGTACAGTCGCACCAGATGAGACGACGTTTGAGTACGTTCGCGCCCGCACTAACAAGCCCTTTGAGCCAGTTTACACCGATGCTGATGCTAGTTTCTACTCTGTTAGGCAATATGATGTTTCCCAATTAGAGCCAGTAGTGGCTAAACCCCACTCACCAGACAATCGCGCTTTAGCACGAGAATGTCGAGATGTCAAAATCGATCGGGTTTATATCGGCTCCTGCACAGGTGGCAAAACCTCAGACTTTATGTATGCTGCCCGCATCCTGAAAGGACATCAAGTAAAGGTTCCTACTTACATCGTCCCAGCTACTCAGAAAGTCTACGATGATTTATTTACCCAGAAGTATGAAGGGCAAACTTTGTCTGATATTTTCTTAGATGCTGGTTGCATTGAGCCAGCCGCCCCTTCCTGTGCGGCTTGTTTAGGTGGTCCCAAAGATACTTTTGGGCGGATGAATGAGCCTGAAATTTGCGTTTCTACTACTAATCGCAATTTTCCAGGTCGTATGGGGCATAAAGAAGCTGGCATATATCTAGCATCACCTTATACAGCCGCAGCTTCTGCCCTGACTGGCTACGTCACCGATCCCCGCGAGTTCCTCAGTTAAAATTTTAGGTCGTTAGGACATTATTCTTTGGGTGGGCTAAAGTAGTTGTAGTTGTAGTTGTAGGTTGGGTTGAGGAACGAAACCCAACATTAATTCTGGGCTAAAGTAGTTGTAGGTTGGGTTGAGGAACGAAACCCAACATTAATTCTGGGCTAAAGCAGTTGTAGGTTGGGTTGAGGAACGAAACCCAACATTAATTCTGGGCTAAAGCGGTGTGAGGACTAAAGTCCTCACTACGAACCTCAAACTCAAAGTAGTCACCACTTTTTGTAGGGCAGGAATTTTCCAGACATAATAATTTTAACCCGATCGCCCTTGGGATCTTCTTCCTTTTCCATATCCAAAGTAAAATCAATTGCACTCATGATGCCGTCGCCAAATTTTTCCTGAATCACTGCTTTCAGCGGCATTCCATATACCTGCATAATTTCATAAAATCGATAAATCAGGGGATCGGTAGGAACCACTGTTCCCAGTCCTTTTACAGGGCATTCGGTCAGTTCCTTAGCATAAATCGAACCAAGTTCTAATGCACTTACCAGCTTATTTGCCTCTTCTTCAGAAGCACTAGCTTGACGATAAATTACTGCGGCAATCCATACCTCATCTCGTCCCATAATTTTTTCTAAATCGGCAAAACTTAGTCCTTGTTCTTTTTTTGCCTCTAAAAGTGTTTGAGTAATTTCAGGAATCATTTTCAAAAACTCCTCTTGCAAATAACTACATATTCAGGGCTCACGCAGGCTAGGCATATATAGGGGCAACCACAGGGGGATTGCCCCTACGAAACCCTATATGTAGTGTAGCTGCGTTAGTCCTAATATTAATACAGGTTATACTAAGTTGCCTCATCAATTAGGTAAGAGTTCAATATAATAGAGTTTAGACTATCTCGCGCTTTGAGTTGTAGGTTGCGTTGAGGAACGAAACCCAACATTGTAGAGGCAGGATTTGAAAAGTCCAAATCTTAATATAGAATTGTGGTTCGTAAGTCGGGACTTTAGTCCCCTTCCCAGGGCTAAAGCCCTTACTACAAACTTTGTATAGAGTTGTGGAAATTGGAGGCAGCGTTCCCAGGCAGAGCCCTTGTCCTTACCCACAGTTTTGAGCAAGTACGCATCACAGTGAGTCCTGCCAAATCTAAAAAGCCCTCACCCCCAGCCCTACCC